>DATBIY010000078.1:0-27051 GCA_036556695.1 Candidatus Limnocylindria bacterium | reverse complement strand
GGTCAGTAGCCGGTGAACTCCTCGATGCGAGTGTCGTCCTCATCGATCCCCGACGAAACGAGCATCGTGCGAAGCGCCTGGACCATGCCGGGCGGCCCGGCGATGTAATAGATGGGATCGGGTAGCCCGCTGACATGTCGGCGCACCATCGCGGCGTCGATGCGGCCTCGCTCGCCGTCCCAGGCCTGAGAGGATCCGCCAACAGCGGTGATGGTCGGGACGAACGTGAGCCTCGGCTCGTTGGCAGCGAGGGCCTGGAGCTCGTCGGCGAAGGCCGCGTCCTCCGGATGGCGGTTGGCATGCAGCAGGACGATCGGATACGACAGGCCGCCGCTCCGGACGGTCTCGACCAGGATGCTGCGGAACGGGGTGATTCCGATGCCGCCGGCCAGCAGGACCGCCGGCCGCGCGGCATGGTGCAGCCGAAGATCGCCGAACGGTCCCTCGATCGTGACCCGGGTGCCCAGCGGCATGGCTTGCAGCACCCGCTTGAAGGCGGTGTCCCGCAGGCGGGTGGTGATGGTGATCATTCCCTCGTGCGGCGCGCTCGAGATCGAGAAACCTCGGAGGTTACCTTCCGCATCGGTCTCGGGCGGATCCAGCAGTGTGATGTCGACGAACTGGCCGGCACGAAAGGACCAGCCAGCTGGCTTCGCGAAGCTGAAGGACATGGTTCGGTCGGCGACGAGCTGGCGGCCGATCAGTGGCGTCTGGAAGATCGGCCACCCGGGATCCAGGGTGACGGCGGAGGCCGCACTCAGGGCCGGGACCGCTGTCGCCACGACGGTCGGGGATTGCGAGGTCTCGACTGTCATGAGCCAGGTCTCCCCAGCCGCCGAGCCAGCTCATCGGCGATGACGCGAGCCTGGTTGTGCTCTCGGTCGTGCGCGCCGAAGACCAGCGTCACCGGGCCCTGCCTGGCGCGCCCGGCAAGCTCGTCCAGCCGGGCAGCCAGATCGGGACTGGACAGCTCCTGCCGGTATCGGGCGCGGAACTCGGCCCATCGCTCTACCCGATGGCCGAACCACGTGCGCAGGTCCCGGCTGGGCGCCAGCACACGTGCCCAGCTGTCGAGTCGCAGCTGCTCCCTGGTCCTGCCCCTCGGCCAGACCCGATCAACCAGCACGCGGTATCCGTCGTCGGCAGTCGGTTCGTCGTATGCGCGTTGGAGCCGGATGGCGGCGTGCGTGCCTGGCATGTTTCGACGATGAGCGGGCGCCCTGAACAGGGGGGCCAAAGCACGTGAACAGGCCGTGAATACTCTGTTGCGCCCCGCGCGACGAAAGGACCGGACTCAGTCCGGCTTGCTGAGGCCCTCGCCTTCCGCGCGCTCCGGCGCGGTGGGCTCAACCGGTGTCAGGAATCGGTAGCCCAGGCCACGCTCGGTGCGAATGAAGCGGGGATGATCGGGGTCGTCGCCCAGCTTCTCGCGCAAGCGACGCACGTAGACGCGCAGGTAGTCGACCTCGTCCACGTACTCCCGGCCCCAGACCTTTGCCAGCAGCGTGCCGTGGGTAAGGACATAGCCGGCGTTTCGCACCAGGTGGTAGAGCACCTTGTACTCGGTCGGCGTCAGCTCGACCCGCTGCTCTCCCAGCCGCACCTCCTGGCGCGAGAAGTCCATCCCCAGCTCGCCGGACCGAAACGACGGGATCCGCGCCGCAGGAGCGGGCATGTCCAGGCGGCGAAGCACAGCCTTGACCCGCGCCAGCAGCTCGAGATGGTTGAAGGGCTTGGTGACGTAGTCATCGGCCCCGAGCTCCAGGCCCTTGACGAGGTCAAGCGTGTCGTCGCGAGCGGTCAGCATCACCACCGGCACGTCGGAGAAGGCGCGGATCTGGCGCAGGACCTCGTAGCCGTCGAGGTCCGGTAGTCCGACATCCAGCAGCACCAGGTCCGGCGCCTGCTGCTCGACGAGATCCAGGCCCTGCTCGCCGGCACCGGCGCCGATGACATCTACCTCGCGCCATTGCAGCGTAAATCCCAGCCGAATCGACTCGATGACGTCCGGCGCGTCGTCGATGACCAGGATCCTCATTCGTGCTGGTTCCGCGGCCCACGGGTGGGCACGATCAGGCGGAAGACGCTGCCCGCTCCGGGCTTCGACTCGACCTCGACCCGACCGCCATGCGCCTGCGCGGTGACCAGGACGATGGGGAGTCCCAGGCCGCTGCCGCCCGCAGCACGGTCTGATGCGCTCACGAAGAAGCGCTCGAAGAGCAGTGGCTGCTCCTCCTCGGCAATCCCGTGGCCGTCGTCCGCCACCTCCCAGCAGACGTTGGTGCCGTCGCGTCGCACTGTGAATCGGATCTCGCTGCCGTTCGGGGAGAACTTGTGCGCATTCGAAACGAGGTTGATGACGGCGCGTTCGATGCGCCGATGGTCGGCGAAGACCCAGATCGGCTGCTTGTCGACGGCAACCACCAGATGCTGACCCTTTGCCTCGAGGGTCGGTTTCATGGCCAGCCGCACATCGTCGGCAAAGTCCCGCGCATCGAAGCGACGCAGCTGGAGCCGGAGCTGGCCTGAGCGGAAGCGAGCGAGCTCCAGCGTGGACTCCGCCAGCCGCTGCAGGCGTTCGGCGTTGCGTTCCACGCTGGCAAGCAGGTCCTGCCGCTCATCGGCCGTCGCGCGCGTGTTCGGGTCGCGAAGCAGGCCGACCGCAGTCCTGATGGCGGTCAGCGGTGTGCGCAGCTCGTGCGCCACCGTGCTGAAGAGGTTGGTACGCAGCTCCTCGAGCTCCCCGAGATAGGCGCGCATGTCCCGGCCGTCGCCGAGGGATTCGGCCAGCTGCTCGCCCAGGTGCGTCCGCATGTAGACCGGCGTCTTGCCGGTGCCGACGGTGAGTACCAGTCCCAGGCCGGCAAGCTCCTCGAGCAGTTCCGTTGCCCTGCCGATGTCTACCTGCGCTCCCTCGCTCGCAAAGCGCTCCACCAGGTCGGCGGCCGAGCACGGCGTGCTCGTCAGGCGGAGCACCATCCAGGCCAGGCTCCCGGACGGGATCGCGGTGCTCACGTCCATGCGCGAAGCATACGCGTGGCAGCGTGCCGTCGGGTTTCATGCGCCATTCACACCACTTCGCGGCGCCGTACACCTTTACCGGCCACTCTGGGCAGACCGCCACGGAACTCGCGTGGCGCTCCACCTTCCGCGTCCCGCGCGTCGGGCTTCCCCCGCCCGGCGCGCGCGGCTATCCGAGAGGAGGCTCTCCCATGGCGATGACAACCTCAAGAGGCCTGATGCGATCGCGCTGGGCCATGACGCGCGATGCGTTCGAGGAGCTGCGCGCCACCGCCGCCCGTCTCGCCAACGAAGCGGCACAGGGTGACGGATTCGTGACCGGCTACATGGTCGGTGATGCGGACGCGCCATCCCTCGTGCCGAATCTCGGCGGCCATCGGCTCATTCACCAGCTGGAGAGCGTCCGGGCCGTGCTCGCCGCGGCCGCGGTCGAAACCGAGGCCGGCGTCGCAGTCATCGGCCGCGCGGTCACGCTCGAAGATGCCGATGGCGCGCGGTTGACCTATACGCTCGTTGCGCCCGGGCACGGCGACCCCGCCAGAGGTTTGCTGTCAGCCGACTCGCCCGTCGGACGGGCGATCTCCGGGTCCCGCGCCGGCGAGACTATCCAGGTTGATGCCCCCAACGGGACCTGGACCGCGGTAGTCGTCGGCGTCGAGGACGAAGACCGCTCGGTCAGCGAGTGGGATTCGCGTCTCAGCTAGGCGGTCAGCCGGAGATCGTTCGGTCCAGCGCCCGCGCGTACTGCTCCTCAGTGATGGCGCCATCGTCGCGGAGCTTCCTGAGCTTGGCGATCTCATCGGCCATCGATGGGCGGGATGCGGGGCCAGAGGCCGATGGTTTCGCCTTCTCGCCCTTTTCGGCCGCCCCACGCTCGGACGCCTCGCGCTCGGCCTCTTCGCGCATGCTGGACTTGATCTCGGCCATGACCCGCTGCTCGATGAGCTGGCCGGCGCGACCCGCAAGCGGCGTCATGCGGCCCGCGACGTCGCGCAGCCAGTCCGGCATGGCCGCCAGGGTTTCGGCGGGAAGAAAGCTCTCGCCGTGCTCTACCGTGGTCCCAGCCTCGACCAGCGCGGCGCTTTCCCGAGATACAGGAACGCCGTCGATGTCGAGCTCGTGCAGCGGCTCGGGTTGGTCGATGTCCTTCAGCCGCTGGTCGCCCAGCGAGCGCAGTCGCACGCCCTCGGGCAGGTCGCCGGCAACGATGGCCCGCGTCGTATCCGACAGCAGCACCTGCCCGCCACGGCCGACGGCGGCGATGCGCGACGCCCGGACCACGTCCAGGCCGGTGTAGCCCTCCTCGCCGATTGCAGGCTCACCAGTGTGCAGACCAAGGCGCATGCGGACCGATACGCCCTGCGGCCACGCCTGCTCGTGGTGCTTGCGCTGCACCTCGGCGGCCGCGGCCACCGCCTCCCGCGCCCGCGGGAAGGAGTAGAAGAAGGCGTCGCCCTGGGTGTCGATTTCCTGGCCGTGGTAGAGGGCGAACGTCTCGCGCACGAGCCGCCGATGGGTCCCCAGCAGCTGTGTGAACTGCTCGTCGCCCAGCTGCTTCAGGAGGCTGGTGCTGCCCTCGATGTCGCTGAACAGGAACGTGACCGTTCCAGACGGGAGGTTGGGCATGGCACCGCAGAGCGTACCCGTCTGACCGGCTCTCAGGCCAATTCGTGCCCGCCGGGCTTCCGGGCCGGGAGTCGGGTATCTTCTATCCGCTCTGACGCGGGAGTAGCTCAGTTGGCAGAGCGTCAGCCTTCCAAGCTGAATGTCGCGGGTTCGATCCCCGTCTCCCGCTCCATCACTGCGCCTACTTCGGCTTCTTGGGCTGCTTCTTCTTGGGCGGCCGCTTGGGGGTCTTGTCGGTCATCGGTACACCTCCTTCGCGCAGTGTGCGTCCCTCAGCGTCACCGGGCAATACACTCCGTAGATGGTCCGCAGCGTCACCATCACCCGCTACGCCACGCCACTGCGCGAGGGCAGCTCGCTGCCGGCCGTGGCCGAGGCCGATGACGGGCGCGAGTACGTCATCAAGTTCCGCGGCGCCGGCCATGGGCAGAAGGCGCTGATCGCCGAGCTGATCGGCGGCGAGATCGGCCGTGCGCTGGGATTGCCGGTGCCGGAGATCGTGCTGGCCACGCTGCCGGAATCCATCGCCCGCGCCGAGCCGGATCAGGAGATCAACGATTTGCTGGGCTGGTCCATCGGCCTCAACGTCGGCCTGGAGTTCGTGCCCGGCGCGCTGGCCCGCGACCTCAGCCAACCGCCGGCCGAGGGACCCGACTGGGCAGCGGAGGTGGTGTGGTTCGACTCGCTGATCACCAACCCGGACCGCACGCCGCGCAACTCGAACCTGATCGTCCACGAGGGTCGTACCTGGCTCATCGACCACGGCGCGTGCCTCTACATCCACCACTCCTGGCAAGAGCCCGACGCGCACGCGCGGCGGCCCTTCGAGCCGATTCGCGACCACATGTTCCTGCCGTTCGCCGGCTCCATTTGGGAGGCCGATGCGCGGCTGGCGCCGCGGCTGGACGGTCGCGTGATCGACGAGGTGCTGGCGCAGATCCCGGCGGAGTGGCTGCCCGACGGGGAGCTTGGGAGGTATCGGTCCTACCTGGCCAGCCGGCTGGAAGCCCGCCCGACCTGGGTTGGCTTCGCCGATGCCGCCCGCGCGGAGGTGCAGCGTGGCGCCGTCGCCTGAGCCGTTCAGCTACGCCGCCATCCGGGTGGTGCCCGACATCGAGCGCGAGGAGTTCCTGAACGCCGGGCTGATCGTGTTCTGCCGCTCGCGCCGCTTCCTGCAGGCGCGTACCGCGCTCGACGAGGCGGCGCTTTCGGCGTTACGGCCCAGCAGCGACATGGCGGCATTGCGCCATCAGCTGGCCCTGTTCGAGCAGACGGCGGCAGGCGACCCCGCGGCCGGGCCGATATCCGAGCTCAGCCAGTCGGAGCGCTTCCACTGGCTGACCGCGCCGCGTTCGACCGTCGTGCAGCCGGGACCCATCCACTCCGGCACGACCGACGACCCGGCTGCCACCTTCGAGCACCTGTGGCACGTGCTGGTGGCGCGGCCATGACCGACGCCGAGCTCCTAACCCTCGCCGTTGCCGAGGCACGGGCCGGCCTGGCGGAGGGCGGCATCCCGATCGGCGCCGTGCTGGTGGCCGACGACGGCCGCGCCCTGGGCGCGGGGCACAACCGCCGGGTGCAGCTGGGCAGTCCGATCCGCCATGGCGAGACCGATGCACTGGAGGCAGCCGGCCGTCTGCCGGCATCCGCCTACCGGCGGTCGACCATGATCACCACCCTGTCCCCGTGCGACATGTGCACCGGCGCCATTCTGCTGTACGAGATCCCACGCGTGGTGATCGGCGAGAACCGCACGTTCCTGGGGGGCGAGGACTATCTCCGCTCGCGCGGGGTCGAGGTGGTGGTGCTGGATGATCCCGAGTGCGTGGCCATGATGCAGGCCTTCATCGCGGCCAACCCCACGCTCTGGAACGAGGACATCGGGGAGTAGCCCTCAGCGAACCACGCCCGCCGCGCGGAGGGTCTGGCTCTCGTCCTCGCCGACGCCCAGCTCGCGCAGCACCTCACGCGTGTGCTCGCCGAGCAGAGGTGGCGCGCCGCGCATTGGAAGTTGCTCCCCATCGAGGCGGATGGGGTCGGGCGCCAGGCGCATGGAGCCGGCCGACTGCAGCCACGCGCCATCGTGGCTGTCCTGCATGGCTCGCAGCGCCTCGCCGACACTGCTCACCGGACCGGCCGGCACGTCCGCCGCGCGCAGCGCGGCCATCAGCTCGTCCCGGTCACGTTTGGCCGTGGCTGCCGCCAGCCGCGGGACCAGCTCATCCCGGCTGGCAACGCGGGCGGGGTTGGTGGCGTAGCGCTCCTCGACCGGCAGGCCAAGCACATTCAACAAACGCGCGTACTGCGCGTCATTGCCCACCGCGATGGCCAGGTGGCCATCCCGCGCGGCGAACACCTGGTACGGCACGATGTTCGGGTGCCCGCTCGCCCAGCGCTCGGGCTCGTCGCCGGTAACCAGGTGGCTGGCCAGCACGTTGGTCAATGCCGCCACGCCCGACTCCATGAGGCTCACGCTCACGTCTTGGCCGACCTGGCCGCGACCGCGAACGCGTCCCAAGAGCGCGGCCAGCGCGCCAACCGCCAGCTCGAGCCCGGCCAGCAGGTCGAGCACCGCCACGCCGACCTTCTGCGGCGCGCCGTCCCGCTCGCCGGTGATGGCCATCAGCCCGCTCATGGCCTGGGCCAGCAGGTCGTAGGCGGGCAGTTCCGCATCACGGCCGGCGAAGCCGCCGACCGCCGCCACCACCAGCCCGGGGTGCCTGGCTTGCAGTCGTTCGGCGTCCAGCCCAAGCCGCGCAGCGCTGGATGGGCGGGCGTTGTGCACCAGCAGCTCGGCGGCATCGGCCAGGCGGTCAAGGATGTCGCGGCCGGCATCGGTCCGCAGATCAACCACGACGGACCGCTTGTTGCGGTTGACCGATGCGAAGTAGGCGCTCCGCCGCTCCGCCGGATCGCCCCACCACGGCGGGCCCCAGCCGCGGCTCTCGTCGCCGCCTGGCGGCTCGAGCTTGACGACGTCGGCTCCCAGGTCGGCCAGCAGCATCGTGGCGAACGGCCCGGCCAGCACACGCGAGCAGTCCACCACCCGGACGCCGCGCAGCGGGAGGTGCCGTTCCATCGGCAACGAGTCAGGCGACGCCGTAGGTGATGTGCCGGCCTGGGCGGCGACGCATGCGGCGCAGGACCGGCCCCACGACGCGCACGCCGCAGACCTCGCAGCGCGTCCAGCGCCCGTCCCGGATCAAGCGCACCCGGTGCTCCGGAACGAGGACGCGCTGCGGCGGACGAGATGCTGCCCGCAATCGGAGCGCGGAACGGCGCTCCAGGAACGCTTCGGAGGCACCGGGCACGCCCAGCCGCCGGGCGTGGGAAAGGGAGCTGGGATAGCGGCCCGACTCGGCAGCCAGCGCGAAGGCCGCGGGGATGCCGAAGCGGCGGTACAAATCGAAGGCGATGGCATAGAACGCCGCGCCGTGGTGCGGCGAACGGCGGGTTCCACGGCGGCGTGAAGCCGCCAGCAACGGATCCAGCCAGTGAGCGAGCTCATGGAGCAGCGTCAGCTTCTGGTCCATCGGGTCGCGGCCGGCGACCACCGACACGGAGCCGACGGACCGGCGGGTCACGCCGGACGAGGTCGGGCGGTCGCGAGTGCGCCAGGCGAGGCGGGGCACGGGCGCATCGGCCTCGGCGCAGACCCGCAGCACCACGGCGCGAGCCCAGGGCGGCGCCTCAGGCATCGCCCTTCGGCTTGCGGGCGGCCTTTGGTTTCGGCTGCGGCGCGGGGTCGGGCGCCGCCTCAGGCGGCGACGGCTCAGGCGTCGCACCCTCCCGGCGCTCCCTCAGCAAGCGTCCGACCTCGAGGATCCAGGCGTCCAGCGCGGGATCGGCGTATGACTCGTCGTCGTAGGTGAAGCCCGGCATGTCGTCGCCGTGCTGGGCCACGTACTCGACCGGGCTGACCGTGGCAAACGGGAAGCCGCGGCGCGCGAGCGCCTCGCGGCCGCCCGTGGCCCGTGGCCGGAGGTCACTGGCCGGGCGGCGAGCATCGTGCCGTTGCTGCCAGCGGCGGGTCAGGCGATCGAGGTCGCGGCGCGGCATAGCGGCAGCCTAGCGCGCGGCGGCGGTCTCCGATGGCGCGGAAGCGGCAACCGCGGCGGGGGTGATCGGTCCTTCATACAGGCCCAGCCGGGCAATCGCGCGCTGCAGCCAGCGCGGGGCCCACCAGTTGACCCAGCCCATGACCCGCATGAAGGCCGGCACAAGGATGCCGCGAACCAGCGTGGCGTCAATCAGCACGGCCAGCGCCATGGTCAAACCCAGCGCCTTGATGAAGGTGATGCTCGACAGCGCGAACGCGGCGAACACCGCGACCATGATCAGCGCCGCGCCGGTGATGATGCCGCCGGTCAGGCCGATGCCCTCCGCCACAGCACGCGTGTTGTCGCCATGGGCCAGGAACCGCTCCCTGATCCGCGACAGGAGCAGGACCTCGTAGTCCATGGAGAGGCCGAACAGGATGGCGAACATGATCACCGGCAGCCACGCCCCCAGCGCGCCGGAGCCCTCGAAGCCGAGCAGCTCCTCGAAGTGGCCCTGCTGGAAGATGAAGACCAGCGCCCCGAACGAGGCGCTGATGCTGATCAGGCTCATGAGCACCGCCTTGACCGGCAGGAACACGGACCCGAAGGTCAGGAACAGGACGAGGCCGGTGACCGCCACCACGATCAGCACGGCCCATGGCACCGAGGCCTCGAAGCTGGTCATGAAGTCAGCCGATCGCGACGGCAGGCCGGCGGTCAGCACCTCGGCGCCGTCCGGTGGCACGAGCGCGCGCACGGCGCCGACCAGGGCGCGGCCGGCATCTGAGTCCGGCTGCACGTCGGCGAAGACGCGGACCCGGGCCGTGTCGTCGGCCACCAGGTCGCGCACGCTGTCGACCAGCTGCGGCGGCATCTCGGCCGGCCACTGGTCCAGAGGAACGGTCAGCAGCTGCGCATACTGGGCGGGATCCATGCCCGGCGGCGCGTCGAGCACCGAATCCACGTCCTCGACGTGCGGCAGCGCGGCCACGCGATCCAGGTAGGCCTGCAGGTCCGCCTGCCGATCGGCCGGGATGCCGTCCTCGAGGTTCGCGTCCTGCCAGGTGATGACCGCGGTGATCGGGTCGCTCTCCCCTCCGGGGAAGTCGTTGACGATCTTCTCGAAGCCGATGCGCGCCGGCGTCGGGGGCAGGTCCTCCAGGTTCTGCCCGGTGGAAAGCTGGATATTGAGGAACGGCGAGCCGGCCGCCAACAGCAGGGCCAGCACCGGCACGGCGATGAGGAAAGGCCGCCGCATGACGCGCGCGGCGATCCAGGACCAGGCGCCATGGCCCTGGCGACGATCTGCCGCTGCCGGGTCATCCTCGATGAGGCGCAGCGCCCGGGGCAGCGGGATGCGGAAGCGGTTCACCCGCGGCCCCAGCATGGCCAGCAGCGAGGGGAGCACCGTCAGGCCGACCAGCAGGCTGGCGCCGACGGTCACCACGCCGGCGATGCCCATCGAGCGCAGCGCGGCGGCGTCGAAGACAGCCAGGCTCGAGAGCCCGATGGCCACCGCGATGCCGCTGACCGCCACCGCCTTCCCGACGCTGCCCATCATCCGCTCCAGGGCGATTTCCACGTCGTGGTGGCGAAGCTCCTCGCGGAAGCGGCTGACCATGAACAGCGAGTAGTCGATGCTCAGCGCCAGCCCGATCATGCTGGCCAGGTTGTTGACGAAGATGCTCATCTCCAGCGGGACGGCCAGCAGTGACACCACCGCGAACACTGTGGGCAGCGCCAGCCCGGCCATCAGCAGCGGCAGGCCCGCGGCCACGAGGGTGCCGAACACGGCCAGCAAGATAAGCAGCGCGATCGGCAGGCTGACCATCTCGGCCGTGACCAGGTCCTGCTCGATCTTGTCGTTGAACTCGTGGTACAGCTGCGGTATGCCGGTCACCTGGACCGTGACCCCGGCAGGCGGCTCGATCTCCTCCGCCAGCCGCGCGGCGTCGTTGACCGCGGACTCGACCTCCTTGTCCAGGTACACGACGGCGAGGGTGGAGGCGCCATCCTCTGAGAGCAGCTCGGCGCTGGGCGTATCGGCGTAGGTCAGGACGTCGGTGACCGCGGCGTCATCTTGCACCCGCGCCAGGCTGCCGGCGACCTTCTGCTGGAAGGCGGGCGATGCGGCGTCGCCGTCCGGGTCGGTGTAGACCACCAGCATGGTCGTCTGGTCCTGCCCGAACTTCTGGGTGAGCAGGTCGGCGGCCTGCTGCTCCTGCGAGCCCGGAATCACCCAGCCACCCTGGATCAGGGTCCCCCCACCGACGGCCGCCCAGACGTTGAGGCCGATGACCAGCAGCAGGCCGATGATCGGCAGCACGAACCGGAAGCGATAGTCGAAGCGGCCGAGGGCCGCGAACATGCCGGTCGGATGCGGTTCCAGCACGTGGCCGTCCGGGGTGGTGGTCATGGGGAATGCCATTCTCGGTGACAGGCTGATTCGTGAACCCGGTACACGAGCCGGGCGGCGCACAGGGTACAGCGTTCGTCGCGAATGCGGATTCGGGGGAGCGGCGTCGCTATCATCCGCGCGTGACGGTCAGCGCCTCCGCCCTGAATCCCGCCGCATGGTGGGCCGGCATCGGCCGCCTGACGCGCTCCGGCTCCCCGGTCGAGGGCCTCAGCTGGGCGCTGTACGACTTCGCCAACACGATCTTCAGCTTCGCCATCGTCAGCTTCGCCATGGGGCCGTGGGCCACCACCGCGCTGGGCGAGTCGCTGGGCACGCTGCTGTTCACGGTCGCCGCCAGCGCATCCGTGGCGCTCAACGCGGCGGTGTCGCCGGTGCTCGGCGCGATGAGCGACCGCACCGGTGGACGCAAGCGCTACCTGCTGGTGTTCACCGTCGGCTGCATCCTGCCGACGGTGCTCATTGGCTTCGTCGACATCCGGCTGGGGCTGCTGGCCTTCGCGCTCGCCAACTTCGCCTACCAGGCGGCGCTGATCTACTACGACGCGCTCCTGCCGGACGTGGCCACGCCGCTGGCGCGCGGCCGGCTGAGCGGCATTGGGGTCGCGCTGGGGTACGTGGGCAGCATCGTGTCGGCGCTGCTGCTGGGCCTGACGACCGACGCCGACGGCAACATCACGGCGGGAAGCTTCCTGCTGGTGGGCTCGCTGTTCGCGGTGTTCGCCATCCCGATCTTCGTGCTCGTCCGAGAGCGCGAGCGGGCAAAGGGCGCCTTCGTGATGGCCGATGCGCTGCGCTCCTGGTCGCAGCTGCGCACCACCCTGCAGCATGCCCGGCAGCGTCCCGGGCTGCTGCGCTTCATCGTCGGTCGCTTCTTCTACACCGACCCCATCAACACTGCCATCGCGGTGATGAGCCTGTTCGCCATCCACGCCGTGGGCTTCACCCAGGGCGAGGCGCGGGGCGTGCTGATCGTCCTGATCGTGGTGGCGGTCATCGCCTCGTTCTTCTGGGGGATCCTGGCCGATCGCATCGGCCCCAAGCGCACGCTGATGCTGGTGCTGGGATCGTGGACGGTGGGCCTCCTGCTCATCGGCCTCTGGCTGGACCGCATCCCGTTCCTGATCGCCGGCGCGGTCCTGGGCTCGGGGCTTGGCGGGGTGGCGGTCACCGATCGGCTCCTGCTGCTGAGGCTCACCCGCCCGGAGGAGGTGGGCGAGATGCTGGGCCTGTACGGCATGGCCGGCAAGCTGTCGGCGGTGGTGGGGCCGCTGATGTACGGCGGCATCGTGTTCGTGCTGAATCCGGACGTGAACGGGAGCATTGCCTACCAGCTGGCCATCCTTTCGCTGCTCGTTCTCATGGTCATCGGTTGGTGGATCGTGCGCACTGTCCCGGAAGGCACGCCGCCCACCGCGGATGAGGAGCCGCTCGCCACCCCGCTGGAGCCGGCCATCGTTCCGCCCGGGGAGGTGCCTGCATGACGCTGGTCGTGGCGCATCGCGGCGCATCGGCTCATGCGCCGGAGAACACCATGGAGGCCTATCGCCTGGCGGTGGAAGGCGGCGCCGATGCCATCGAGATCGACGTGCATCTCAGCCGCGACGGGCAGATGCCGCTCATCCACGATGACACCGTGGACCGCACGACGGATGGGTCCGGGAACGTGGCCGATCTCACCATGGACGAGCTGCGCCGGCTGGACGCCGGGGCGCGCTTTGCCCTGCCAGATGGGTCAAATCCGTACGCCGGCAGAGGCCTGACCATTCCGACCCTGCCCGAGGTCCTCGACTGGCTGCCGGATGGCATGGGCCTGGTGATCGAGATCAAGGCACGCGCAGCCGTTCCCTCGGTGCTTGAGGCGCTGCGCGGCCGTCCGGTGTACGAGGAGCGACGCACCAGCATCATTTCGTTCGATGAGGCATCCATCGACGAGGTCCATGCCCGCGACCCCGAGCTGCCGACCGGCTATCTCCTGGTCCCGTCTCAGCCGCTGGACGCTGCCCTGCAATGGGCGGTCGAGCATGGCCACGCTGCCGTGCACCCGTACGAGGGAGACCTGGGCCTGGATCCGGCGCCAGCGCTGGCGCAGGCAATGGCCTACGGCCGCCAGCTGGGCTGCTACGTGGTCAACGACCCGGAGCGCATGAAGCACCTGGCCGTCTTCGGGTTGTGGGGCTTCGTCACCGACGTGCCAGACGTCGCGCGGCAGGCACTGGGTCCGCGGGAAG
The DNA here is from genome assembly GCA_036556695.1 of Candidatus Limnocylindria bacterium. GTDB lineage: Bacteria > Chloroflexota > Limnocylindria > QHBO01 > QHBO01 > DASSCW01. Next base: position 13,714 of record DATBIY010000078.1, on the reverse strand, counting down.
GCTGACAGTCCCAGCACGAGGGGGCGACCTGTGGCAGGCCGCCCCCTGCTGCGCGGTGAGTGGGCTTTAGCCTCTGGCCGTCGCGCCGGTCAGCTGACCCAACGCGGACCTGGCGGCCTCGACGTTGTCCACGCCAAAGGCGACGGTGATCTTGCCGCCCTCCATCCCGGTGGGGAAGACGGCTTCGATGTTCACGCCGGCGTCCGCCAGGGCGCGTGCGGCCGCGGCCAGCGAGCCGGGCTTGTCCTCCAGCGAAGCGGACGCGAGGCCGATCTCGCGGAACCTGCAGTCGATGCCCTGCAGCGCGGAGCGGGTCGCCGACTCGTCGTTGGTCACGATCGCGAGCGCACCGGCGCCGCCCGATGCTGCGCCCGCGACGCCGGTGATGTTGATTCCCTTCTCGGCAATGGCTGCCGTGGTCTCGGCCAGGCTGCCTGGCCGGTTCTCGAGCTCGATGATGAACGCGTTCATGGGCCAACCTCCCTGCGGTTCCGGCTGCGGAGCGGGCGAAGGGCAGGCGTTCCGGCCGGTGCTGGACCTTCAATGGTACGGCGTCAGTCACGCGTCGCTAACGTACGCGCCATGACGTACTCCATCGTGGCGCGAGACCCGCAGACCGGCCGCTTCGGGATCGCCGTGCAGTCGCACTTCCTGGGCGTCGGGCCGGTCGTGCCGTGGCTTGAGGCGGGCGTCGGCGCGGTGGCAACGCAGGCATCGGTCAACACCGCCTTCGGCCCGATCGGACTGGAGCTGCTGCGCGCCGGTTCTTCGGCTGAGCAGACGGTCGCTGCCTTGCTGGCCGGCGATGAGCAGCCGCAGATCCGCCAGGTCGGCGTGGTCGACGCCCGGGGTCGCGCGGCCGCGCACACCGGCACGGAGACAATCCCCGCGGCCGGGCACCTGGTGCGCGACGGCTTCACCGTCCAGGGGAACCTGCTGCTCAGCGACACCTGCTGGCCGGCCATGGCCGCCGCCTACGAGGAATCGCTGGCCGCCGGCGAGCCATTCGTCGAGCGGCTGCTGCGTGCGATGGAGGCGGCCGAGCGCGAGGGGGGCGACGTCCGCGGCCGGCAGTCGGCCGCGATCATGGTGGTGGATGCGCAGCTCCATGCGCGGTCCTGGCGGCGGCACGGCCTGCTGATGGACATGCGCATCGAGGATCACCCCGATCCGGTTCCCGAGCTTCGGCGGATCGTGACGCTGCAGCTCGCCTACGACATGCTCGACGACGACTCGGACGAGGCGAAGGCCGGCAAGTCGGAGGACGACCGCTACGCCGAGGTGCGCCGCATCGCGCCCGAGGCGTACGAGCTGGTGTTCTGGATGGCGCTGGAGTACGCCAAGCGCGGCGACATCGAGCGTGCGCGGCGCGAGCTGGCGATTGCCGTGGCCGCGGACGAGTCGTGGCGCCGGACGCTGGAGCATCTCGCCCAGGCAGGCCGCGAGGGCATCACCCCGGAGATCGCGGCGGCCCTGCTCGACGAACCGCGCTAGCGGCGGCCGCCGATCGCCTTGAGGATTGCCCGCACGATGGCGCTGAAGGCGCCGGAGCGGGCGATCCGCGAGCCCTCCTTGGCCACGTCGCCCCAGTCGACGCCCTTCTCCGGCGGCTTGGTGGAGCGCATCCGCCCGCTCGACGGCTGCTTCGCTGGATCCCGGACGTCCTGCATCGGCTCAGCCGCCACCGGAGGCCCGGCCGCCTTCTGATCGAGCGTCTCCTTGGCGGAGATCGGATCCTGGTCGGCGGCGTACTTGGCGGCGATCGTCGAGGCGGCCACCACGGCGTTGAAGGCGGCCGGATCGAGCTGCGCCATCAGTGACATGGGCGGCCGCATCATGGTCCGCACCGTCGGCATCGGCACGCCCTTGGGGTTCAGGCCGGTGACCATGCCCTCGCCGATGCCCAGCTGGGTGAGCTCCCGCTCGACGTCGTAGTGGTCGCTGACCGGGAAGGTCTGGGCGGTGGCGCGCACCAGCGCCAGGTCATCGGGCGTGAAGGCGCGAAGCGCGTGCTGCACCCGGTTCCCAAGCTGGCTGAGCACCTCTGGCGGAACGTCCGACGGCGTGTGGGTGACGAAGAAGACGCCCACGCCTTTCGAACGGATCAGGCGTGCAACCAGCTCCACCTGCTGGACCAGCGTCTTGTTCGCGTCGCGGAACAGAAGGTGCGCCTCGTCGAAGAAGAAGACCAGTTTCGGGCGATCGAGGTCGCCGACCTCCGGCAGGATGTCGTACAGCCGCGCCAGCATCCACATCATGAAGGTGCTAAACAGCGCCGGGCGGTCCTGCATGTCGGCCAGCTCCAGGACACTGATCATGCCCGCACCGCTGCCGGTGGTGCGCAGCAGGTCGTTGACGTCGAACTCCGGCGCGCCGAAGAAGGCATCGGCGTCCTGCTGCTCCAGCTCGACGATCTTGCGCATGATCACGCCTACCGTGGCGGTGGCCACGCCGCCGTACTCGGCCATCTCGGCCTTGGCCTCGTCCGAGTTCAGGCGGTTCAGCAACGCCCGCAAGTCGGCCAGGTTGACCAGCCCCAGCTTGCGGTCCTCGGCGTATTTGAAGCCCATGGCCAGCACGCTCTGCTGGGTCTCGTTCAGGTCCAGCACCTTGCTCAGCAGGATCGGCCCGAATGACTGGACCGATGCGCGCAGCCGCACGCCGGGCTTGTCACGCACCAGCGTGAGGAACTCGACCGGAAAGGCCTCGGGCGCGTAGTCGGTCAGGCCGATGGCGGTCGCGCGGCCGGTGATCTTGTCATTGACCTGTGCCGGTGCCCCCAGCCCGGAGATGTCGCCCTTGATGTCGCTGATGAAGGCAGGCACGCCGGCCTTCGACAGCTGCTCAGCCAGGACCTGGAGGGTCTTCGTCTTGCCGGTTCCGGTTGCGCCGGCCACCAGGCCGTGGCGGTTGAACATCGCCAGCGGCAGACGCACGGGAGCGGTTGGCAGGGCTTCGGATCCGTGCATGGCGGCGCCAAGGCCGATGGATTGGCCCTCGAATCCGTACCCGGCCGTGATGGCGCTGGTCAGCTCCTCAGCCGACGAGCTCTGGTTCTCTTGTGGCATCCGCGCGAGTATGCCAGCCGAGGCGGCCTACCAGTTGGTGGCGGTGACTCGCTGCACCTCGCCGATGGACTCCAGCCAGCGCTCGACGTCGATCGCCGCCTTGCAGCCATCGCCCGCGGCGGTGACCGCCTGGCGGTAGCGATGGTCGTGGACATCGCCCGCCACGAAGACGCCCTCGACGTTCGTGTTCGTGTCCCCGTCTTCGACGGTCTTGCAGTAGCCGCGCGGGTCCAGGTCCAGCTGGCCGCGGAACAGGTCGGTGTTCGGCTTGTAGCCGATGGCCACGAACATGCCCTGCACGTCCAGGGTGGACTCCTCGCCGCTGGCGGTGTCGCGCAGCGCCAGCTGGGTGACCGTCATCTCGCCGCGGACGTCGGTGACCTCGGTGTTCCACATCACCTCGATCTTGGGGTGGGCGAAGGCGCGGTCCTGCATGATCTTGCTGCCGCGGAACTCGTCGCGCCGCACCAGCATGGTCACCTTGGAGGCGAACCTCGTCAGAAACAGCGCCTCCTCGAGCGCGGTGTCGCCGCCGCCCACCACCGCCACCTCGCGATCGCGGAAGAAGAAGCCGTCGCAGGTGGCGCAGGCGCTCACCCCGCGGCCGCGGAATTCCTCCTCGGACGCCAGGCCGAGCCACAGGGCCGATGCGCCGGTGGCCACGATGACCGCGTCGGCCAGCCACTGCTCCTCGCCGACCCACAGCTTGAACGGGCGCTCGCTGAAGTCGACCTTCGTCACGTCCTGGTCGAGCAGCGTGGCCTCGAAGCGCTCCGCCTGGTCGCGGAACAGCTGCATCAGCTCCGGCCCCATGATGCCCTGCGGGAATCCGGGGTAGTTCTCCACCTCGCTGGTGATCATCAGCTGGCCCAGCGGGGCATTGCCGGCGAAGACGACCGGCTCCAGGTTGGCGCGGGCGGCGTAGATGGCGGCGGTGAGTCCGGCGGGTCCGGAGCCGATGATCGCGACCTTGCGGTGGCGGGAATCGGTGCCTGGGGATTGCGTCTTGGGCTCGGGCGGTACGGTCGCGGTCATGAGCGCAGCATAGCGAAGTCGTCGATCGCGACCCGCTGTGGCGAGCCGCCTCCGCGCCTACGGCCGCGGGGTGCGGTCCGCCTCGCCGGGCTCGTCGAGGTCCTTGGCCGGGTTCTCGGGAGGGTCGTCCAGCCCCTGGCCGCCGTCGTGCGGCCGCTCGATGTCGTCCAGCGGCATGGTGTCGGGCGTCATCTCGTCCGGCTCGCCGGGATGTGGGTCACGCGGGATGCGGTAGATATCGGTCATCACTTCCTCCTCCCGTCGCCCAGCGCAGCGCGGCCTCGAACGCGCCGGTGCCGGCGGATTTGTCGATCACCCGGGTCATCGGGTCCAGGCGGATCATCTGCGGCAGGTTCCAGGCCGCGCTGGCCGTCCAGCACACCACCGGCATGGCCGGATAGCGATGGCGCACCGCCATGAAGGCCGCGGCTCCCAACTGGCCCTGCAGCCGCCAATCCAGGATCAGGGCGCGAGGCGCCTCCTCGGCGGCGGCCGCCAGGAAATCGGCCGGTGCCGCGAACAGCGTGGCGGTGATGCCCATATCGCGGCATATCTCCACGGCCAGCGCGCCCAGGGTGGGATCGTCCTCGACGATGGCCACCCGGCCGGCCGGGGCGTGCAGCGGCATGACGTCGCCCGTTCCCCGGGCAGGCTGCGCCGAAGAGGCCTGCGCGCTCACGCCGGCCGTATCAGCACGCGGCGTGCCGAAGCATGCCGCGAAACGGCGGCCGAAGCCCCGAGCGGCTAGCATCGAGGCCGTGATCACGCGGCGAACGACTGCCACCGTCGACGTGGGCGGCGTCCTCATCGGCTCCGGACAGCCCATCGTCGTCCAGTCGATGACCAACACCGACACCGCCGACCCGGATGCCACCGCCATCCAGGTCGCGCAGCTGGCGCATGCCGGCAGCGAGCTGGTGCGCATCACCGTCAACAACGACGAGGCGGCGCAGGCCGTGCCCGTCATCCGCGAGAAGCTGGACCGGCTGGGGGTGGGCGTGCCGCTGATCGGCGACTTCCACTACAACGGCCATCTGCTGCTGACGAAGTACCCGGCGGCGGCCGCCGCGCTGGCGAAGTACCGCATCAACCCGGGCAACGTGGGCGCCAAGCATCGCGACGCCAACTTCCAGCAGATCGTCGAGGTGGCGATCGCCAACGGGAAGCCGGTCCGCATCGGCGTCAACTGGGGCAGCCTGGACCAGCAGCTGCTGACCGCCCTGATGGACGCCAACGCCGCCCTGGATGAACCGCGCGACAGCCGCGAGGTGATGATCCAGGCGATGGTCGAATCTGCCCTGCGCTCGGCGCGCCTGGCCGAGGAGACGGGCCTGGCCCACGACCGCATCATCCTTTCCGCCAAGGTGTCAGGCGTGCAGGACCTGGTCGAGGTCTACACCCGCCTGGCCGACGCCTGCGACTACCCGCTGCACCTCGGCCTCACGGAGGCCGGCATGGGCTCGCGCGGCATCATCAGCTCGACCGCCGGGCTGGCGATCCTGCTGCAGCGCGGCATCGGCGACACCATCCGCGTGTCACTCACCCCGGCGCCCGGCGGCGACCGCACCGAGGAGGTCCAGGTCGCGCAGCAGGTGCTGCAGTCCATGGGCCTGCGCAGCTTCACCCCACAGGTCAGCGCCTGCCCCGGCTGCGGCCGCACGACCAGCACCTTCTTCCAGGAGATGGCGCGCGACATCGGCGATTACCTGCGCGAGCAGATGCCCGTGTGGCGCCAGGCGCATCCCGGCGTGGAGGAGCTGAAGGTCGCGGTCATGGGCTGCGTCGTCAACGGCCCAGGCGAGTCGAAGCACGCCGACATCGGCATCAGCCTGCCGGGCACCTTCGAGGAGCCGGTGGCGCCGGTGTTCGTCGATGGGCAGCTGCGCACCACTCTGCGCGGCGACGACATCGTGCCGCGCTTCCTGGAGATCCTCGACGACTATGTCGAGCAGCGCTATCCGGCGAGCGGAGTGCCGCACGGGACCTAGCCGCTACCTGTCGGGCCCGCAAAGGCGGACCAGATGGCTCAGACGCAGATGCCCAGCTGCGCCGGTTGCTGCTGGACGCGACCCACCTTCAGGGTCTTCGTCTCGAGCGAGCCGTCCTCGTTGATGTTGATGGTGCCGATGAGGTTCTGGTCTATCAGGTCTGGATCGAGTTCCAGGGAGTCGACCGCCACCTGGTCGTTGATCATCAGCGTCCAGTCTTCGAAGGGCAGCGGGAAGGTCACGACCGCCGCATCGCAGGACTCCACGGTCTGGGGATCACCGGTCGGCCCGTCAACGGTGTTGAGCGACACGGTCGCATCCGCGTCGGTCTTGTTGACGATGGCGATCTTCATGGCCAGCTCCCCACCACCGCCGCCTCCGCCGTTGTTGCCGCCACCACACGCCGCCAGCAGCACGCTCAGGGCGACCACGGGGATGAGTGGCAGGAATGCACGCGGTTGTGCGGCACGCGACCAGGCCATTGATTCGGACCTCCTCTTGCGTTGGGCGATTTCCAGACTCGGGATGTGCTCGGGACCCGACCGAAAATTGGAGCGAACCGAAAGGTCGAGCGGACTCTACGCCGTCACGTGCCGCTCGCGCCATACCCGAAATTCACGTCCGGCGCGTTCACGCGCCAGCTGAGGCCGCCAGGAACGTCCATGCGCCAGCCACGAAGGCGAGGAGCAGCAGCACGACCAGGGCCAGGGGCAGGAAGGCGACGGCCACGTTCTGGCGCACCTCCTGGTGCTGCGGATCGCGATGATCCGCGTGCAGGTCGTGCACCGTGTCGACGACCAGCTCGCCCTGCTCATGGCGTGCGGGAAGGTTCTGGCTCATGTGCTACTCCTCAGGCGCGTTGGCGAGGGCCAGCCCCAGCTGGCGCTCGAGATCGGTTGCGGTGAGCTGGCCGATCTGCCGGCCACGCACCACGCCCTGTCGGTCGATGAAGAAGGTCTCCGGCGGCCCGTAGATGCCGAACTCCTGCGCCACCGCCTCGCCCGGGTCCATGGCTGCCGGCCATCTGGCGTCGAAGCGAGTCATGAAGCCGCGGGCCGCCTCCGAGCTGTCCCGGAAGACGATGCCCACCACCGCGACTTCCTGCGGGCCGTGACGGTCGGCTGCTTCCTGAAGGAGCGGAAACTCCTCGACGCACGGCGCGCACCAGCTGGCCCAGAAGTTGACGATCACCGCCTTGCCGCGCAGGTCGGACAGGCGCACGGGGTTTCCGTCCAGGTCGGCCAGCGCGAAGTCCGGCGCCGCCTGGCCGATCTGCACGCCGGCAGTCGACGTGCCGCCACGGGTCGCCAGGAGAGCGCCCCAGGCGAGCAGCAGGATCAGCGGCAACACCGCGCCCACCACCAGCCAGCCGCGGGGCAGTGCCTGCAGCCGCCGCTCGCTGATCGCCGCCCCGGTCACGTCGAATCAGTGCTCGGCTGCGTCGTGGTGCGAGCCGGACTCGGTCTCGCGCCACTCCCGGTTGGCCGCGCGTACCCAGCCCCACACGCCGTAGAGAAGCACGAGCAGGCCGGGAATGCCGATGAACGGGTTCATGGCACGCGAGATCGCGTCCAGGACGGGCAGCGCGAACGGCTCCTCCGGCTTGAAGATCAGCCCCGCGCCGATGAGCAGCGCGCCCACCGACATGATCACCGGCAGCATGCTGCCCGGGGGCAGGTGGACACCGGGTGGCGGGGTGGGCGGAGGGCCTGCCGATCCGCGGCGAGCGGTCACGGCGTACACCACCGCAAGGACCAGGATGATGCCGACGCCGATGATCAGAAAGCCGACCGTCGTCTCGCTCATCTCCGCCTCAGCGCAGGAAGTAGAGGGTGGTGAACAGCGCGATCCACACCACGTCGACGAAGTGCCAGTAGATGCTGACCGCTTCGACAGCCACGTGGTTGCGGGCGCTGAACTGGCCCTGGCTGGCGCGCGCCACCAGGATGGTGAGGCCCACCGTGCCGCCGAACACGTGCGCGCCGTGGAAGCCGGTGAGCGTGTAGAACACGGTGCCGAACACCCCGTCGCCAATGCCGAAGCCCAGGACCGAGTAGTCGTACACCTGGCCGATCAGGAAGATCACGCCCAGGATCAGGGTGACCAACGTCCAGAAGCGCATGGCGCGCTGGTCGCCCCGCCGGATGGCCCACACCCCGAACTGCATCGTCACGCTGGAGCTCAGCAGGATGATGGTGATCGGCAGGGCGATGGGCATGATCTCCAGCGGCTCGGCGGGGTGCACCGGGCCCCACTCCCCGACGAACGAGGCGCGGGCGTTGAAGTAGGCGGCGAACAGCCCGCCGAAGAACATGACCTCGCTGGCGATGAACAGCAGCATCCCGACCAGCGGGGTCGGCATGCCGGCCTCGCGCCGCTCGATCTCCACCGCGCCCATCTGGGCGCTCATGCTGGTCGGGGCATCGACGCTCATCGCTCGGCTCCCCCGTCGCCATCTGGCTTGCCTGAGACGTTGCCCTCCTCGTCGGCCGGTGCCGCGACCGGCAGCTGCTCCTCCCGAAGGTGCTCGGCGTCGTGCTTGTGCCGCAGGTCGAACACCGGGCGCTCGCTGCGGATTGGCGGCAGCTTGTCGAAGTTGTATGGCGGGGGCGGCGAGGTGGTGGCCCATTCCAGGGTGTTGCCCTCCCACGGGTCGTCACCCACGCGCTCGCCGTTGATGAAGGTGGCGACCACGTTGACCAGGAACGGCAGGATGCTGACGGCGATCATGAAGGCGCCGATGGTCGACACCAGGTTCCAGAACATCCAGATCGGGTTGTCAGCGTAGTCGGCGATGCGGCGCGGCATGCCGCTGATGCCCAGCGGATGCATCGGGAAGAACGCAAGGTTGAAGCCGATGAAGTGAATCCAGAAGTGGATCTTGCCCAGACCCTCGTTCAGCCGGCGGCCGGTCATCTTGGGGAACCAGAAGTAGGTTGCCGCGAAGACGCCGAACACGCTGCCGCCGAAGAAGACGTAGTGCAAGTGCGCGACCACGAAGTAGGTGTCCTGCAGGTGGAAGTCGACCGGCGGCGAGGCCAGCATCACGCCGCTGATGCCACCGATCAGGAACATGGCCACGAACCCCAGTGCGAAGAGCATGGGCGTGGTCAGGCTGATCGAGCCGCGCCACAGTGTGGCCATCCAGTTGAACATCTTCACGCCGGTGGGGATGCCGATCAGCGTGGTCATGAACGCGAAGAACGGCAGCAGCACCTTGCCGGTGGTGAACATGTGGTGCGCCCACACGCTGAAGCTGAGCAGGCCGATGCCGATGGTGGCGTACACGAATGCCCGGTAGCCGAACAGCGGTTTGCGGCTGAAGACCGGCAGGATCTCGCTGACCACGCCCATCGCCGGCAGGATGACGATGTACACCTCCGGGTGGCCGAAGAACCAGAAGATGTGCTGCCACAGGATCGGGTTGCCGCCGGCGGCCGGGTCGAAGAAGTGGCCGCCGTAGTTGCGATCGATGAACAGCGCGATCAGGCCGGCGGTCAGGACCGGGGTGGCCAGCAGGATCAGCGTGGCGGTGACCAGCACCGTCCATACCAGGATCGGCATCCGGAACAGGGTCATGCCCGGCGCGCGCATCTTGAAGATGGTGGTGATGAAGTTCACCGAGCCCAGGATCGAGGCGGTGCCCACCAGCGCCAGGCCGATGAGCCACAGGTCGGTGCCCACGCCCTGCGCGTACTGCCCCGAGCTGAGCGGTGTGTAGCCGGTCCAGCCCTCGGCCGCGGCGCCGCCGAACAGGTAGCCGGCGAAGATCAGGCCGCCACCCAGCGGCAGGAGCCAGAAGGAGAGGGCATTGATCCGCGGGAACGCCATGTCCGGCGCACCGAGCTGCAGCGGCACCACGTAGTTCGCGAAGCCCGACAGAATGGGCACCACGAACAGGAAGATCATGATCGTGCCGTGCATGGTGAATGACTGGTTGTAGGTCTCCACGTCCAGGAACTGGAGGCCGGGCACGGCCAGCTCGGAGCGGATGACCAGGGCCAGGATCCCGGCGGCGAAGAAGAACAGGAAGCTGTTGACGATGTACAGGATCCCGATCTTCTTGTGGTCGACCGTGGTCAGCCAGTCGAGCACCCAGGAGCGGCTGTATGCCTCCGCCTGCGGGCTCAGGGTGGTGGTGGCCATGTGTCTCGCTTTGCTCCCCTACTCGACGATCAGCGTGCCGGTCATGGCGGGCACCGGGTGGAATGAGCAGTAGAAGGTGTACTCGCCAGCCGGCAGGGCCGGTACGGCGAACTCCTCCGTGGCGTCGGGACCGGTCAGGTCATCGGTCCTGAACACCTCGTTGTTGTCGGCGTCCAGGATGACGACGTCGTGCGGTATCGCCTCCTGGTTGGTGAACCGCAGGGTGAACTCGGTGTCGGCGGCGGCGCGCAGCTCGAGCGTGTCGAAGGCGATGTTGTTGGCCGTCAGCTCGAGCGTTTCGGCGCCTCCCTGCGGCGTCGGGCGCGGGGTGTTTCCAGCCTTCGCGTCCTGCAGCCACTGGTCGTATTCGGCGCGCGGCATGGCCTGCACGGTGAAGGTCATGTTGGCGTGGAAGTTGCCACAGAACTCGGCGCACTGGCCGGCATAGGTTCCCGCCTCGCTGACGGTGAACTCCAGGTGGTTGAGGCTTTCGTTGTCCGGCACCGGGATGAGGTCGCGCTTGATCAGGAACTCCGGGACGTAGAAGGAGTGGATCACGTCGTTCGAGCGCAGGGTCAGCCGCACCGGCTCGCCGACTGGCACCACCATGACCGCCGGGTTGGAGGCGTCGCCGGTGACGCTGTAGTCGTTATCGGGGTTGTCATCGTCGTCCAGGTATCGGAAGGTCCACTGCCACTGGAAGCCGTCGACCTCGATGTCCACGCCGGTCCCGGAGTTGGCGTCGGATCGCGCCTCGACGATGCCCAGGGTGTTGATCGAGAGCACGAAGAGGATGAAGACGATCACCGTTGGGATGGCGGTCCAGATGATCTCCACCAAGGTGTTGCCGTGGGTCTGCGGCGGCAGCCGGTCGTCCCGTCGTCGATAGCGGACTACCGAGTAGAGGATGAACCCCTCGACGGCCAGGAACACCGCCACGCCCATGGCGAAGACGATGTTGTAGAGCGTGAAGACCGACTTGGCGGCCTCCGACTTCGGCTCTGGCGGGATCATCCCGCAGCCGGCCAGAAGGCCGATGAGCAGCAGCGGAACGACCGCGCGGATCAGGCTCCGCGAGCGGGTTCGGGCCGTAGCAGGTTGCATCGGCGTGGTCTTGAAACTCCTCAGCGTCGCGCACTCACGGGATGTCGTGCAGCGCGCATCCGGCACGAGGCCGGGGGCGGCACGGCCCGTATTGTACCGATCGTCGCCGGGAAGGGGCGGCTCAGCGCTCAACGCGCCGGGCACGCTCCGAGCATCAGCCCTCCGGGCACTCCTCCGGTTCGCCGGGGAGCAGCGGGCGCGGCGTCACGGCGTACTTGTGGTCGCCCTCGGTCCAGCGGGTCAGCTGGGTTGCCGGCTGCAGCTGGGCGAACCACGCCGCGGCATCTGCACCGCTGACCACGCCGCAGCGCTCGGCCAGCACGGTCTCCTCGCCGAAGGTCGCCGGATCGTCGTCCGTCGGCCAGTCGACCAGGTTCTCGCCGATGCCGGTGTCGTCCGGCGGGTCGGCGTCGGCGTTGCGCACAAGCAGCCGGATGGCCGATGGCTCGTATGGGTGCCAGGCGGTCTCCGCCCAGGCGGTGGCCGGCAGCCACTGGTCCAGCGTGGTAAGCCGATTGACCAGCGTGTTCAGCGCCGCGTGGGCCTGGACCTCGGCAGGAGCAACATTGGGCGGGGCCTGGTCGGGCGTCAGGAAGCCGAGCGCGTAGACGGTGATCGTCACGTCTCGATCCTCGGCGTCCAGGCTGAGGATCGTGTCGCCGGCATCGGCCACGAAGTTCTGCGCGCCGCGCCACTCGGCGTCGTTCGCAAACTGCTTGCTGGCGGCGATGGCCTGCAGCACGGTCTGCACCCCTTCCTCCGTCAGGCGCCGGGCGTTGAGCGGCGGCATCAGCGGGCCGGGGAAGATGGCGGCAACCGCACCCGGGATGACCACCAGGCCGTCGCCGCTCATCCAGAAGGCCGGCGGGGTGGTCAGATGCCCATTGGCGATCATGCCGCCGGCATAGGTGATGGTGAACACCGGCTCGGCGCCGGTGGGATGGCGGATGCCATCACTGGCCGATGGGCTGGCCCCGCTGGACGTGCAGGCGCTCAGCAAGACCATGGTGACGGCCATTCCGGCGAGCACCGTCGACCGGCGTGGCGAATCTGCGCTTCGTCGCATGGCGCTCCTGACGTGCCGGATGCGGTTTTGGTTCCGCGGCCACACAATCAATTCGTGCTGACTCGATTCGTGAGCGCCGCGATGCTCGCCCTGGGCACGGCGCTGCTCCCCGGCGTGGCGCTGGCCCATGGGGAGGCGATACCCGCCCCGGAGCTGCCGAGTGTTCTGCTGGCATGGCGCTTCGAGCCGCTGGCGATTGCGGGAGTGCTGCTCGCCGGCGGCGCCTACTGGTGGGCCGTGCAGCGCGTAGCAACCCGCCACCCGGCCAACCGGCCGCGCGCCTGGAGAACCACGGCGTTCTTCGGCGGGCTGCTGGCCGTCGCCCTTGCCCTGGTCTCACCGATCGAGGCCTACGAGGGGCAGCTGTTCACGGTCCACATGATCCAGCACATGCTCCTCGAGCTGGCGGCTGCCCCGCTGCTGCTCCTCGGGGCGCCGGCGACGCTGGCGCTGCGCGCCGCGTCGCCATCGGTCCGGCGCTGGCTGCTGCGCGTGCTGCACAGCCGGGCGATTGCGGTCCTGACCTTCCCCCTGCTCAGCTGGCTGCTGTTCGCTGCGGTGAACTGGGGCTGGCACTTCAGCACCCTGTACGACCAGGCGCTGGAGAACGTGGCACTCCATTACTTCCAGCACGCCACCTTCCTGATTGCCGCGCTGCTGTTCTGGTGGCCGGTCATCGGCGCCGATCCCGGCCGCTGGCGGCTGCCGTACCCCGTCCGCCTGTTCTACCTGTTCCTGGCGATGCCGCAGAACTCGTTCCTGGGCGTTGCGCTGATGAGCGCCCCGGCGGTCCTGTATCCGCACTACCTCAGCAACCTGCGCACCTGGGGGCCGTCGGCCCTGGCCGATCAGAACCTGGGCGGCATCGTGATGTGGGTCTTCGGTGACCTGGTCTTCCTGGCGGGCATGGCTGGCGTGGTCGCCGCCTGGGCACGGCACGAGGACCGGCGCACCGCACGCCTGGACGCGCGGCTGGACGCGGAGGGCCGGTGACCCCGCCAGGCGCCGCTCGATGGAATATCACTCCGGGGTCATGAGAATGACCGAAATTGGCTGAGATGCGCCGGTTCTAATCCCCGGGGTCATGTTAGCGACATGAATCCGGGCGATTCGGTCATTTCCATAACCGGGGAGTAATGCCCTGGCGGGGGGCCTCCCTGGCGGGGCCTGCTACCCGATGGAATATCACTCCGGGGTCATGAGAATGACCGAAATCGGCTGAGATGCGCCGGTTCTAAGACCCGGGGTCATGCCAGCGACATGAATCCGGTCGATTCGGTCATTTCCATAACCGGGGAGTAATGCCC
>DATBIY010000077.1:0-81669 GCA_036556695.1 Candidatus Limnocylindria bacterium | reverse complement strand
TCGCCATTGCGCGACGTGGCCGGCATGCTGCGCTCGATCGACTATGCCGGCCGGACCGCGCAGCGTCAGGCGCAGGCCTCGCTGGATGCCGACGCCTGGGTGGCCGATGCGCGGCGCGCCTTCCTCAACGCCTACGGCCTTGACGGCGCCGAGCCGGAGCTGCTCACCGCCTTCGAGGTCGAGAAAGCGTGCTACGAGCTGCGCTACGAGGCCAACAACCGGCCAGACTGGGTGTGGCTGCCGCTCGAAGCGCTCGAGCGCCTGGCCGAATGACGGTCTCGCGGGTCTGGCGTGGCAACCCGTACCCGCTGGGGGCCACATGGGACGGCGCTGGCGTCAATTTCGCCATTTTCAGCGAGAACGCGCGCGGCGTGGAGCTGTGCCTGTTCGACGCCGATGACCGCGAGACGCGCATCCGGCTCACCGAGCAGACCGACCAGGTGTGGCACGCCTACCTGCCCGATGTCCGTCCCGGCCAGCGCTACGGCTACCGGGTGCACGGTCCCTACGACCCGGGGCAGGGGCATCGCTTCAACGCCCGCAAGCTGCTGATGGACCCGCACGCCAAGCGCATCGACGGGCCGATCGACTGGAGCGACCGGCTGTTCGGCTACCACGTCGGCAGCGAGGACGACCAGCCTGACGAGCGCGACTCGGCGCCCAACGTGCCGAAATGCGTGGTGGTCGACCCGGCGTTCGTGTGGGGCAACGACCGGCCGCTGAAGACCCCCTGGGAGCAGACGGTCATCTACGAGGCCCACGTCAAGGGCTTCACCAAGCTCCATCCGGATGTCCCCGAGGACCTGCGCGGCTCCTACGCCGGCCTGTCGTCACCGGCGGTCATCGACCACCTCACCGGGCTGGGCGTGACGGCGCTCGAGCTGCTGCCGGTGCACCACCACGTCAACGACCGCCACCTGGTCGAGCTGGGGCTGACCAACTACTGGGGCTACAACACCATCGGCTTCTTTGCCCCCGAATCGCGTTACGCGGCCACCGATGACCCGGTGGGCGAGTTCAAGAGCGTCGTCAAGCGGCTGCATGATGCGGGGATCGAGGTGATCCTGGACGTGGTCTACAACCACACCGGCGAGGGCAACCACCTCGGGCCCACGCTCTGCTTCCGGGGTATCGACAACGCGGCCTACTACCGGCTCTCGACGGAGGATCCGAGCCTGTATGTCGACTACACCGGTACCGGCAACACCCTGAACGCGGTCCATCCCCGGGCGCTGCAGCTCATCATGGACAGCCTGCGGTATTGGATCACCGAGATGCACGTCGACGGCTTCCGCTTCGACCTGGCCTCGGCCCTGGCGCGCGAGCTGCACGACGTCGACAAGCTGGGCAGCTTCTTCGACATCGTCCACCAGGACCCGGTCATCAGCCAGGCCAAGCTCATTGCCGAGCCGTGGGACGTCGGGCCGGGCGGCTACCAGGTCGGCAACTTCCCGGTGGGCTGGGCAGAGTGGAACGGCAAGTATCGCGACTCGGTGCGTCGGTTCTGGAAGGGCATCGGCGGCGAGACCGCCGAGCTGGCGTATCGGCTCTCGGGATCATCAGACCTCTACGCCCAGGGCGGGCGTCAGCCGCATGCCTCCATCAACTTCGTGACCGCCCACGACGGCTTCACGCTGCACGACCTGATGAGCTACGAGCACAAGCACAACGAGGCCAACGGCGAGGACAACCGCGACGGCGAGAACCACAACCAGAGCATGAACTTCGGGGTCGAAGGTGAGACCGATGACGCCGCGGTCAACGCCGCGCGCCAGCAGCACAAGCGCAACTTCCTGGCGACCCTGATCCTCAGCCAGGGCGTGCCCATGCTGCTGGGCGGCGATGAGATGGGCCGCTCCCAGCGCGGCAACAACAACGCATACTGCCAGGACAACGAGACCAGCTGGTTCGACTGGGAGCTGTCCGAGGCGGATCGCGAGCTGCTCGATTTCACGCGCGGCCTGCTCGCCTTCTTCCGGGTCCACCCCGTCCTGCAGCGCCGTCGCTTCTTCCAGGGCCGGCGTATCCGCGGCTCGTCGGTGAAGGACCTGACCTGGTACGGGCCCGATGGGCGCGAGATGACTGACGAGCAGTGGCACGCCGAGGCAGTGCACACCATCGGCCTGCGGCTGGCCGGCGACGCCATCGACGAGCGGGGGCCGCAGGGCGAGCGCATCGAGGACGACAACCTGCTGGTGGTGCTGAACGCCGGCGCGGAGCCGGCTCGCTTCCGGCTGCCGGAGAACGGCGGCCGCCCATGGGAGCTGGCGCTCGACACCGTCCGCGCCGACCCTCCGGCGCTGGAGCCCGGCCCCGAGCACCGCGGCGGGACGGCCTATAGCGTGGCGCCGCGCAGCGTGGTCGTCTTCGTCATGCGGCGGGCGTGACCCCCCGCTCGCCGATCCCCGGCTCGTACCGGGATGCCTGGGGCCGTCGCCGGCGGGTCCCGGCCCGGACGCGGGCGCTGCTGGCCCAGGCCGCCGGCGCCGCCGATGGCCATGAGCCGGTCCTGCTCGGCCGCCCGGGGATGCGCTTGGCGTCCGCCGGCGACCTGACGCTCGAGGACGGCACCGCGCTCGGCGCCGTCGACGGCCTGCCACGTGACATTCCCATCGGCTACCACCGGCTGGCCACCACGCAGGGGGAGTCGCTGCTGCTCGTCGCGCCGCCGGCCTGCCCGCTCCCCGCCGAGCGGCAGTGGGGATGGTCGGCCCAGCTGTACGCCACCCGCTCCTCGGAAAGCTGGGGAATCGGCGACCTGGCGGACCTGCGTCTGCTGGGCGAGCGGTCCCGATCGCTGGGCGCCGGGCTGCTGCTGGTCAACCCGCTGAGCGCCACCGCGCCGCGGCCGCCGGTGCAGCCCAGCCCGTACTTCCCGACCAGCCGCCGCTTCCGCAGCCCGCTGTACCTGCGCGTCACGGACGTGCCCGGCGCGGCCTCGGCGGACGCCGACGCGCTGGGGCGGCTGGACCGCGCCGGCCATGCGCTGAACGGCGGCAGCCGCATCGATCGCGACGCGGTGCTGGAGCTCAAGCTGCGCGCGCTGGAGCTGGTGTGGGACGCCTCCGGGCGCCCGGCGGCTCCGCTCGAATACTCCCGCAGCATCGGTCCGGCCCTGCAGGAGTGGTCCAGCTACGCCGCCATCGCCGAGCGGCACGGCCCGGCCTGGCGGCGCTGGCCGGAGCCGCTGCGCTCGCCCCGCAGCCCGGCGGTGAATCGCTTCCGGCGCGAGCACGCCGGGCGCGTGGCCTTTCACGAGTGGATCCAGTGGCTGATAGACCAGCAGCTGGCCAGTGCCGCGGCCGCCACACCGCTGGTGCACGACCTGCCGATCGGCGTGGACCGCGACGGGGCCGATGCCTGGGCCTTCGGCGACGTGCTGGCCAACCAGCTGAACATCGGCGCGCCGCCGGATGTCTTCAACCCGGCCGGCCAGGACTGGGGCATGCCGCCCTTCGCGCCGGACCGCCTGCGGGCGGCCGGCCACCGCCCGTTCATCGAGTCGCTGCGCGCCGCGATGCGCCATGCCGGTGGCCTGCGCATCGACCACGTGATGGGCATCTTCCGCCTGTGGTGCCTGCCCCTGGGCGCCTCGCCCGCCGAGGGTGGCTATCTGCGCTACCCGTGGCGCGAGCTGCTGGCGGTGGTGAGCATCGAGGCCAACCGCGCCGGCGCCTTCGTGATCGGCGAGGACCTGGGAACGATCGACCGCACCGCGCGTCGCGCGCTCGCCGCCCGACGGGTCCTCTCGTATCGCCTCGCCTACTTCGAGCGCACCCCGCCTGCTGACTATCCGCGCGGAACGCTGGCGGCGGTGACCACCCATGACCTGCCGACCATCGCCGGCTGCTGGTCTGGCGCAGAACTCAAGACCCAGGCACGTGCCGGCCTCAGGCCGGATGCAGAGGGCCTGACCGCGCTGCGGGCGCGGCTGCAGGACGTGGCCGGCGTGCCCGCAAGCGCCTCCGTCGCAGACGTGGTGCTGGCCGCGCATTCCACACTGTCGCGCTCGCCGGCGCTGCTGGTCACTGCCACGCTGGAGGACGCGATGCGCCTGACCGAGCGGCCGAACCTGCCAGGGACGGTGGACCGGCATCCGAACTGGTCGGTGCCGCTGCCCGTGCCCCTGGAGCAGATCCTCGAGGATCCGTTCGTCCGCCGGCTGGCGGCGGCCATGCGCCGCTAGGCAGGCACCAGCACCAGGGTCGCCAGCGGCGGCAGGGTGAGCTCCACGGATGCCGGCTGGCCGTGCCACGGCTGCTGCTCGGCCTGCAGTCCGCCAAGGTTGCCCAGGTTCGAGCCGCCGTAGTGCTCGGAGTCGGAGTTGAGCACCTCGTCCCAATGGCCGGCGCGCGGCACGCCCAGCCGATAGGCCTGCCGTGGCACCGGTGTCAGGTTCTGGACGATGACCGCCAGCCGGTCGCCGGCGCGGCGGATCCAGGAGTAGACCGATGACTCGACGTCCGCCGCATCGATCCAGGCGAAGGTATCCGGGTCGGGGTCGGCGGCCCACAACGCCGGGGTGGCCAGGTAGAGCGCGCCGAGATCGGCCAGGAAGCGGGCGAAGCCGGCGCGCATCGGCTCATCGGCCAATGCGAAGTCCAGCGGCCGGTCGTGGCTCCACTCCGTCCACGGCGCCAGCTCGCTGCCCATGAACAGCAGCTTCTTGCCGGGCTGGGCGTACATGTTGGCCACCACGCAGCGCAGGTTGGCGAAACGCTGCCATTCGTCGCCGGGCATCTTGTTCAACAGCGAGCCCTTGCCATGCACCACCTCGTCGTGCGACAGGGGCAGCACGAAGTGCTCGGTCTGCAGGTACAGCCCGCGGAAGGTCAGGCGGTTGTGGTGGAAGCGGCGGTGGACCGGGTCCTCGCGGAAGTAGGCCAGCGTGTCGTGCATCCAGCCCATGTCCCACTTGAAGCCGAAGCCCAGCCCGCCCAGGTAGGTGGGCCGTGAGACGCCGGGGAAGGCGGTCGACTCCTCGGCCACGGTGAAGGCGCCTGGGTAGCGGCCGTACACCTTCTCGTTCATCTCGCGCAGGAAGGCGATGGCCTCCAGGTTCTCGTTGCCGCCGTACTGGTTGGGCTGCCAATCACCGGCCTTGCGCGAGTAGTCCAGGTACAGCATCGAGGCCACCGCATCCACCCGCAGGCCGTCGACGTGGTAGCGATCCAGCCAGAACAGCGCATTGGCCACCAGGAAGTTGCGCACCTCGGGGCGGCCGTAGTCGAAGATCAGCGTCCCCCAGTCCGGATGCTGGCCACGCTGCGGGTCGGCGTGCTCGTACAGCGGCGTGCCGTCGAACTCGCGCAGCGCGAAGTCGTCGTTCGGGAAGTGCGCCGGCACCCAGTCGACGATCACGCCGATGCCCTCGCCATGCAGCGCATCGACCATGGCGCGGAAGTCGTCCGGGCTGCCGAAGCGCGCAGTTGGCGCGTAGTAGCCGGTGACCTGGTAGCCCCACGAGCCGTCGAACGGGTGCTCCGCCACCGGCAGCAGCTCGACGTGGGTGAAGCCGAAGCGCCGGCAGTGCTCCGCCAGCCGTTCGCCGGCCTGGCGGTAGCCCAGCCAGGAGCCATCGGCGTTCCGCATCCAGGAGCCCAGGTGCACCTCGTAGATGGCCATCGGCTGGCGGTAGGCATCCGACGCGGCTCTCCTTGCCATCCAGTCGGCATCGGTCCAGCCATCGTCGGAGCCGATGTCCCAGACGCGCGACGCCGTCTCCGGCCGCACCTGCTGCGCAAAGGACAGCGGATCGGCCTTGGTGCGCAGGCGTCCGTCGGCGCCCAGCACCTCGAACTTGTAGAGCTCACCGGGGCCGATGCCTGGCACGAACAGCTCCCACACCCCCGACGCGCCCAGCGAGCGCATGGGGAACAGCCGGCCGTCCCAGCGGTCGAAGTCGCCGACGACGCGGACGCTGCGCGCGTTCGGCGCCCACACCGCGAAGGCCACGCCGGCGACGCCGTCCACCGTCCGCGGATGCGCGCCCAGCACCTCCCACAGCCGCTCATGGCGGCCCTCGCCGATGAGATGCAGGTCCAGCTCGCCCAGCGTCGGCAGGAACCGGTACGGATCGTCGCGCTCCCAGGTGTTGCCGTCGCCGAAACGGAAGCGGAGCCGATAGGCGCTGCCGGGCGTCAGCTCGCTTGCCGCGGCCCACAGCCCGTTGCCCAGCGAATCCATTGGTGTGGCCGCTCCGCCGGTCAGCAGCTCGACGCCCGTCGCCTCCGGATGGAAGGCGCGCACCACCGAGCCGTGCTCGCCGCCGTGCAGCCCCAGGATGGCGTGCGGGTCGTGGTGCTCGCCGGCGGCCAGCCGCACGGCGGCCTCGGCGGCCGGGCGCAGCAGCGGAACCGTGGAAGGCGTTGGCCTAGCCACGTGCGGCCGCCGGCTCGCTCAGATCCCGGTCCTCCATGTCCCAGGTGTGATCCAGCACGTGGAGGACGCCCAGCTGTCGGCTCACGAACACACGCTACAGGACCCGACTCCGGGCCGTCGAACCCAAAGCCGTGTGCTAGGGTTGCCACGCCCATCGAACCTGAGCGGACGCGTCGGTGCCACGCTCCGCGACGCACCACGAGAGGAATCCTTGGGACTCTTCGACGGCCTGCTCGGCATCCTCAGCCACGACGTCGGCATCGATCTCGGGACCGCCAACACGCTGGTCACGGTGCGCCACCGCGGCATCGTGATCAGCGAGCCAAGCGTGGTCGCCATGGACACCCGCAGCAAGCGGGTACTGGCCATCGGCGCCGAGGCGAAGCGCATGGTCGGCCGCACGCCGGCCAACATCGTGGCCATTCGGCCGCTGCGCGACGGCGTGATCAGCGACTTCGATGTTACCGAGCAGATGATTCGCTACTTCATCGCCAAGGTGCACGAGCGCTTCGCCCAGATCCGCCGGCCGCGCGTGCTGGTAGGCATTCCCTCCGGCGTGACCGAGGTCGAGAAGCGCGCGGTCCGCGACGCCACGGTGAACGCCGGAGCGCGCTGGGCGCGGCTCATCGAGGAGCCGATGGCCGCCGCCATCGGCGCCGGCCTTCCGGTCAGCGAGCCCTCCGGATCCCTCATCGTCGACATCGGTGGCGGGACCACCGAGGTGGCCGTCATCAGCCTCGGTGGCATCGTGGTCAGCCGCAGCGTGCGCATCGGCGGCGACGAGATGGACACCGACATCGTCAGCTTCGCCCGCCGCGAGTACAACCTGCTGATGGGGGAGCGCACCGCCGAGGAGATCAAGATCGCGGTCGGATCGGCCTACCCGTCCGAGAACCCGCGGACCGTCACCTTCCGCGGCCGCGACCTGCTGACCGGCCTGCCGCGCAGCGTGGAGGTTGGCGGCGACCAGATCCGCGAGGCCCTCGAGCCTTCTGTGGCCGAGATCATCGACGCCATCAAGGAGACCATCGAGGAGACGCCGCCGGAGCTGGTGGCCGACATCATGGACCAGGGCATCGTGCTGGCCGGCGGCGGTGCGCTGCTGGTAGGCCTGGACAAGCGCGTGGCCGAGGCCACCCAGATGCCGGTCCACATCGCCGACGATCCGCTGACCTGCGTGGTGCGCGGCACCGGGCGCGTCCTGGAGGACCTGGACGCCCTGGAGCGCGTCCTGGTCAGCGAGCAGTACACCCGCGCGCCGCGCTGACGAAGCGCTGGCGCGCCATCGGCTCCGTTAACCGATGATCGGCGGCCCGCACCGGCGCAACCGCAACGGCCTGTGGTTCGCGGCCTTCACCATCATCTCGCTGCTGCTCCTGCTCGCCTCCCAGACCGATCCCGCGCAGACGCTGCAGCGCGTCAGCGCCAGGGCGCTCGACCCCATCCGCCAGACGATCGGTGGCATCGGCGCGGGCATCGCCGGGGTGTTCGGGACAATCGGCGAGATCGACCGCCTGCGGACCGAGAACGACGACCTGCGCGCCGCCCTGGCGGGCGCGCAGCAGCGCATCGCCGAGCTGGAGGAGGCGGCCGCCGAGAACGCCGAGCTGCGCGAGCTGCTGGGGCTGACCCAGAGCCTTGACATGGACCTCCTGCCGGTGCGCGTCATCAGCCGCGACCCGTCGAACTTCACCTGGGACATCGGCATCGACGCCGGCATTGATGATGGGCTGCAGCCCGGCATGCCGGTCATCGGCTCTGCCGAGGGCGCCGGCGCTCTGGCGGGGACGGTCGTCTCCGCCGGGAGCGACACCGCCACCGTGCGCTTCATCATCGACACGCGCTCCAGCGTGGTGGCGCTGGACCAGCGCAGCCGGGCGCTTGGCCTGGTGCAGGGCCAGCTCGGCGGGCAGCTGGTCATGGTCCAGGTCGACATCACCGACGATTTGGCCGAGGGCGATCCGGTGGTCACCGCCGGCCTGGAGCTGTCCGAGGGCACGGCGCGCAGCCCGTATCCCAGGGGCCTGCTCATCGGCCAGGTGCAGGCGGTGCAGCAGGACGCCAACGCGCTGACCCAGACCGGTTTCGTGCGCCCGGCTCTCGACTTCCGGCGGCTGGACCGGCTGATGGTGGTGCTCGCCCACCAGCAGGACTGAGGCCGCATCCGGGCGGTGCCCGGCCGCAACATGGCCCCAATGTCAGCGGACGCTGGCGACCATCGGGGCATGGGTTTTGTGCTCGCCGGCGGCGAGTCTTGTGCCGCGCAGCCGCGCCCAGCCCTCCTCAGCCAGCCACCGCAGGGACCACCGCATTGCGAGACCGACTCCGCGCCGTCACCGCCATTTCCGTCGCCCTGGCCACCGCCTGGGCGGCGTTCGCCATCACCCCCGTCGCAGCAGCCGAAACGCCGGCTCCGCTGAAGGTCGTCATCATCGTCGGCCCCACCGGTTCGCAGACGAGCGACTACCGGGGCACCGGTAACGACATCGCCGACGTGGCCGAAGAGGCTGGCGCCGAGGTGGTGAAGGTCTACTCGCCGCGCGCCACCTGGGCGCGGGTGCGGAACGCGGTCGAGGGCGCGAACGTGGTCGTCTACCTGGGCCACGGCAACGGCTACCCGAACCCCTACGGCAGCACCGAGCTGGGCGACCGGCACAACGGCTGGGGCCTGAACCGCACCACCAGGAACGGCGACAAGGACGACTGGTCGCGCACGATGGTCTACTGCGGCGAAAAGGCACTGCGCGGCACGCTGACCGCCAGCGACGGGGCGGCGCAGTGGAAATACTGCGGCGGTGCCAACGGCACGCAGGGCATCAATCCCGCGGCCAACTGGGTGATGATCTACAACAAGGCCTGCTATGCGCCGGGCGCAGGCGAGGGCTGGGACGCCAAGGCCACCGAGAAGCAGGCCCTCAGGCGCGTCACCAACTACAGCACCCCGGTCCTCCTCAACAATGGCGGCGCCTACTTCGCCACCGATATGTGGCAGGGCGGGGAGCAATTGGTCGACCTGGTGCTTCGGAACCGCGACGTGACGTTCGGGGATATCGCGCAGGCCGCCAACGGCTTCGACATGTTCGCCCAGCGCCGCTTCGCCCATTCGGACACCGCCGGCGCCGAGGTCTGGCTCCAGCGTACTGGCAGCAGTTTCGGGGGCACCGATTACTGGTTCGCCTACGCCGGCGATCCCGACATGACGCCATCCGGCGTGCTGGGCGAGTACGTCGCGCCTCCGCCGCCCACGGTTATCGCCGCCAGCCCGTCGGCCGGCGCGGTCGACGCCACCGCGACGAGCAAGGTGACCGCCACCTTCGACCAGCAGGTGACGCGCGTCAGCAGCAGCTCGTTCACCGTGACCGACGCCTGGGGGCTGACGGTGCCCGGCACGGTGTCGTACTCGGCCACGACCCGGCGCGCGACGTTCACGCCCAACGTGCAACTTGAGGCAGGCATGACCTACAAGGCGACGCTCACCGGCATGATCCGCGGCCTCAGCGCGCCGCTGGCGCGGCAGTCATGGACGTTCAGCGTGGCCGGCACGGTCGACCCCTCGATCACGCTCTACGGCGACGCCCAGGCCCTGGTCCTCGAGCCGGGCACCAACACCCGCTACCGCTTCACCCTCACCGGCCAGCTGCGCGCCGAGCAGACGGCGACCCTCGGCGTGGCCACCACGGTGGGCACCGGGGTGGGACGAAGCCTGCCAGGCCAGAAGGGCCGCTGGTTCCACGTCACCAGCGGGGCCTGGGCTGGCTACTGGGTCCGCGAGTCGAGCGCCGCGCACCTGCCGGACGAGGGCGCCAGCACCGCGGCGGCCGCCGCAGGCCCGCTGACCGCCAGGATCCGTCCCGGAACGCACACCGGCTACGTCTTCGACGAAGCCGGCGGGCTGCTGACCGTGAAGACCAAGACCATCTCCGCGCGCGACGCGTCCGCCGACCAGCTGGCCACCCTCCCCGGCCAGACCGGTCAGTGGCTGCACATGACCGGCGGTGGCTGGAGCGGTCACTGGCTGCGCGTCTCGAGCGTGGTCATCGTCCTGGACTGAGCGATGCCCGCCGGCCGGGCGATCCGGGCTGGCCCATCCGTACCATGGTTTGGGGAGGGCTGGATCACTAGGGTGAGGATCGCTGCGGTCATGCGCGACCGCTGATCCCGCGAGGTAGCCGACCCGATGCGCCGCTTGACCGTTGTCGCCCTCCTGATCTCCCTGCTGGTGTCCCTGCCGGCGGGCTCCGCCACCGCCGTCGCCGCTCCGCGCCAGGGCGTAACCAACCCCGGCATGGTCACCGAAATCGGGTCGGGTGCGACCGATGGACCCGTGGCCGCCACGGGCACTCAGCTGCCGCCGCTGCCCGAAGAGCTGCAGCAGCCATCGATCCATGCCCAGATGCTGGCCGACCACGAGGATGACCCCGTCGCCTTCGAGCCGGGAGACGAGCCGTCGCTGTCGCTCGAGGAGGGCCTGGCGAATCTGTCCAGCGCCGGCAAGCCCGGTCTGGCCGACGGAATGGCCGATGGGCTGGCCGCCGAAGGCGGCATCGGCTCCGTGCAGGCGACTCGCCTGCCAAATGGCCTGCGCAAGGAGATCTTCGGCTTCCTGCCGTACTGGATGGTCAATGAATCGGCGCTGAGCTCGATGAACTACCAGCTGGTCTCGTCGATCGCCTACTTCAGCGTCAACGTTAAGGCGGACGGCAGTCTGGCCAAGGGGACCAGCACCTCGCCGTCGAGCGGCTGGGCCGGCTGGAACAGCTCGGCCATGACCCAGGTCATCGAGCGCGCGCACCAGCACGGCGTCCGCGTGGTGCTGACCGTGACGATGATGTCCTGGGACAGCGCATCCGCCGGTCGC
Source organism: Candidatus Limnocylindria bacterium (assembly GCA_036556695.1). GTDB lineage: Bacteria > Chloroflexota > Limnocylindria > QHBO01 > QHBO01 > DASSCW01. The sequence continues at coordinate 70,430 of DATBIY010000077.1, read as the reverse complement.
CAGGCCAAGCTGCTGACCACGCCGGAGGCGCGCCGCAAGCTGGTGAGCCAGATCGTGGGTGCGATTCGCAACCGCGGAGCAGACGGCGTCAACCTGGACTTCGAGCCGCTGGCCACGAGCCTGCGCGACGAGTACGCCAGCTTCGTGCGGCAGCTGAAGCGCGGCCTCGAAAACGCTGGCGTGGGCGACTACCTGACCGTGTGCGTGATGGCCGGCTCGGCGACCTGGGCGACCGGCTACGACATCCCCGCCCTCACCGCCGACGGCGCCGCCGATGCGCTGTTCGTGATGGGCTACGACTACCACTGGTCCGGCTCGTCGCGGGCGGGCGGCGTGGCGCCCATCGACAGCCCGTACACCATCGACGTGGCCGGCACCATGGCCGACTTCCTGACCCAGACCAGCGGGTCCAAGCTGATCTGGGGCGTGCCCTACTACGGCCGCACCTGGCTTACCGAGACCAAGGTGCTCAACGCACGCACGCTGGGGCACGGCTCCAAGGCGTATACGTACACCGGCCACCTTTCGCAGGCGGGCCGCTACGGCCGGCGCTGGGACGACGTCGGCAAGGTGCCGTGGTACCGCTACTGGGACGGCGCGGCCGGCAACTGGGTGCAGGGGTACTACGACGACGTCGACTCGCTGGGCGTCAAGTACGACCTGGTGAACTCGCGCGGCCTGGCCGGCACCGGCATGTGGACCCTGCTCATGGACCAGGGCCGCGACGAGCTGTGGCGCCTGCTGGCGCGCAAGTTCGTCAACGACAACGCACCACCGGTGGGCGGCATTCGCAACCTGTCGCCGCGGACCGATGGGCAGGTGTTCAGGGTGCGCTGGCGCGCCATCGACTACGCCTCCGGCGTGGCGAGGTACTCGGTGCAGTGGCGGCGGCCCGGTGGCCCATGGCGCGCCTGGCAGACCAACACCAAGGCCCGCGCGGCGTGGTTCGCGGGCTCGGCCGGATCGACCTATGAGTTCCGATTCCGCTCCGTTGACCTGAAGGGCAACGTCAGCGCCTGGACCAGGCTGCCGGCGCGCCCGTCGTCCCTGTCGCCGAACGCGTTCGGTAGGGTCATCGCCGCCACGCTGAACATCAGGAGCGGCCCGGGAACGGCGTACGGCATCGTCGACCAGGCGGTGCAGGGCGATATCGTGTATGTGCTCGACGGGCCGGTATCGGCCAACGGATACCAGTGGTACCGCGTGGAGTACGGGTTCAGCGAGCACCCGAGCGCTGACTACCCGCGCATCGCGTGGATGGCCGGCAGCACATCGGGTGAGGAGTACCTCGAGCCGTCCGCCGCGCCGAGCCGCACCGTCCTGCAGCCGTTCGTGCGGGTCGACGACGTGACGGCCACCTTCAGCCCCAACGGCGACGGCGTGCTCGACACCGCAACCATCGACTTCGACCTGGACGGCGCGGCCAGCGCCGTGCGCCTCGACATCCTGGACCGCAACGGAACGGTGATCGACAGCCAGACGCTGGGCGCGCGTCCGGCCGGGGCGAGCAGCGCCGGCTGGGACGGCCGTATCGGCGGCGGCGGCTTTGCGCCCGATGGCCGGTACCTGGCCCGCATCACCGCCACCGACTCCGGTGGCGACACGCACACCGGACCCGGCCCAGGGTTCAACCAGGCGGCCATCACTACCTGGGGCCTTACGCTCGACCGCACGGCTCCGTCGGTTGACGCCAGCCCCGCCCAGGGCGCCGAGATGGTCGCCACACCCGCCACGCTGTCGATCCACTTCGGCGAACCGGTCAACGGCCTGAGCGCTGCGAACGTCGGCCTCTGGCAGGGCGCCACCAGGCTGCCGGCCGCGGTGTCGGCCGATGCCGCCCGGACGACGCTCACGCTGCGGCCGGGTGAGCTGCTGCCCCCCGGCGCCGAGCTGGAGGTCCGGCTGGGCGGCTCCGTGCGCGACGCTGCCGGCAACCCACCGGCCAGCACGCAGTGGGCCTTCTGGACCGCGCCGGGAACCGGCTATCGGCCGGCGCGCGACGCCACGCTGAACGGCGGGAAGCACAACGCCTACGACATCGCGCAGGACGGCGACCTGCTGCGTCGCCGGCACAGCACGCTGCGCTCGACGGGCAGCTACGACGTGGTCCAGCGCGCGGTTGTGCCGAACCTGCCGGGTGGCTGGATCCTGCTCGCCAGCGGGCCATTCGAGGGCCACTGGCTTAGGGAGAGCCGAAGCCAGCACCTGGACGGCACCGCGGCCCGCACGCACTACGGAATCGTCCGGCGCGTCGCGCTGCGCGCCGGCACGCATGTGGGCCACAGGTTCAGGTCAGACGGCCACCCCTGGCAGAGTCGCACCGTCCGCCTGCGGTCCGGCATCCAGGCCGACGCGGTCGACCGGGCGATCATCAATGGCGTTCCCTACTGGCGCCTGTCCAGCGGGCCGCTGGATGGATTCTGGGTCGCCGAGTCACGCACCGCGCACCAGCGCGGCCGGGTGGACGCCAGGACCTTCGCGGCGCTGCCGCGGGTGAACGTGGATGCCGGACGCCACACGGCCTACGGATACACCGGCTCGGGACGCCGGGTGGAGGCGGTCGTCCTCGACCTGCCGGAGCACGCCTGGATCCGCGCCTCGGGATGGGCGGTGGTCAACGGGGTCCCGCACTACCGCGTCAGCGGGGGAGTGTGGGACGGCCTGTGGCTGACCGAGTCCGACGCCACCCGCCTGGACGTCTGACCGGGTCGCGCCTGAGGGCAAGCCCTGACCCGTCGGTACCAAACCGTTTGGCCCATGTCTCCCGCGGCCTGCGGTTCCTAAGGTTGGCTCACTGACGTTCGAACCGCTCGAGGGGAAGCGTGCCCAACTCATTGCCCGGCCGAGCCGCCTCCGCGCTGCGCCATCCGGCGGCGCGCTCGCTCATGTCGGCGGTCATCGCCGCCAGCGTCGCCATCTCGGCGGTCGCGGCCTCGGTCGCACCCGCCCTGGCCTACGGTGGCGACGGCCTCCGCGCGGCGGCGAACGAGTACCGAACCGACCACGGCCGGCGGGCAGTCCTCGGGACGGCGCTGCTGGACGACATCGCCACGCGGCGCGCCGCGCAGATGGTCGCCGCGGACGAGCTGGAGCACGATTTCGACTACGTCATCCATCGGCTCAACCAGGCCGGTGTGTGCTGGCGCGGGGTGGGCGAGATCATCGCCTGGGATCCGTGGACTGACTACAACTTCGACGCGGTGGTCGGCATGTGGTGGAACTCCCAGCTGCACCACGAGATCATGATGGGCGAGGGCTACAACACCGCCGGCGGGGCCTGGAAGCGTGCCGATGACGGCGGGAACTACTCGGTCATGGTGTTCGTCGAGCAATGCGGCGCATCGGTCACCCTGGAGAGCCAGGTCGAGCTGCTGAAGCCCGACGACCGCTACAGCCCGGACCGTGCGCTGCTGCTCGCGCCGGGCCGCCATGCCGCCCATCGATTCGACGCCGATGGACATGCCCTGAAGCGGAAGGCGGTGAGCTACGACCACCGCTCCACGAAAACGGCCGCGGGCCGGGTTCGGGTCAACGGGCACGTGTACCTGAAGGTCAGCAGCGGCGCGCTGCAGGGCCTCTGGGTACGGGAGAGCGCCCGCGCCTTCGTGCGTGGCGTCACTGCCCTCCGCGTCTTCGCCGAGCCGCGAACCGTCGCGCTTGATGTGGGTCGCCACACCGGCAAGCGCTTCACCCGCAATGGGGCGGTGCGGGATCGCGTCGTGCACCGCTCCTGGCATCCGCGCGACGAGCTGGCCAGCGCCATGGCCACGGTGAACGGCGTTCGCTACCTCAAGCTGGCGTCGGGCAGGCTGGCCGGCTGGTGGGTGCGCGACACGCACGCCATCGACCTTCGCTGAGGCGCCAGGCTTCGCCGCGCCAGGCGCCGCTGCGCCAGCCGAGCACGCTCGGAGCGTAGAATCGGCGGCGATGTCCATTGCCGCCGCCCGCCGTCCGGATGGACGCGCATCCGCCCAGCTTCGTCCCGTCAAGATCGTTCCCGATTACCTGAAGTTCGCCGAAGGCTCGGTCCTGATCCGCGTGGGCGACACGCGCGTGATCTGCGCGGTGACCATCGAGGATCGCGTTCCCGGCTGGCTGCGGGGCAAGGGCCAGGGCTGGGTGACGGCGGAGTACAGCATGCTGCCGCGCGCCGGCACGGAGCGCAGCCAGCGCGAGGCGCACGCCGGGCGGATCGGCGGCCGCACCCACGAGATCCAGCGGCTCATCGGCCGTGCGCTGCGTGGGGTGGTCGACCTGGGCAAGCTCGGTGAGCGGACGGTGACGGTCGACTGCGACGTGATCCAGGCCGACGGCGGAACGCGGACTGCCAGCATCACCGGCGCCTACGTGGCGCTGGCGCGGGCGCTGAACACGTACGGCATGGGGCACCTGCTGACCGGGCAGGTGGCCGCGGTCAGCGTGGGCATGAGCGGCGGGACGCCGCTGCTGGACCTGAACTACGTCGAGGATTCGTCGGCCGACGTCGACTTCAACGTGGTGATGACGGACGACGAGAGGTTCGTCGAAGTGCAGGGCACGGCTGAGCACAGGGCCTTCGACCGCGCCCAGATGAACCAGATGATCGAGCTGGCCGCGGCCGGCATCCGGCAGCTGTTCGAGCTGCAGCGCACGGCCATCGCCGCTCCCGCAACGGAGTGACCGCCCTGCTGCTGGCCACCGCCAACCGCGGCAAGCAACGCGAGTTCGGCCGGCTGCTGGCCGGGATCCCCGGCCGCCTGGTCTTCCCGCAGGACATCGGCCTGAACCTGGACGTGCCCGAGCCTCACGACTCCTATGCCGCCAATGCATCGGCCAAGGCCGAGGCCTACGCTCGTGCCTCCGGGCTGCTCACCCTGGCCGATGACTCCGGCATCGAGGTCGAAGCGCTCGACTGGGGACCGGGCGTGCACACCGCGCGCTACGGTGGCGACGCCGTCGACGACCGCGTCGGCCTGCTGCTGGAGAGCGTTGGCGACGACTCCCGCCGGGCGGCGCGCATGGTCTGTGTGCTGGCGCTGGCCATTTCGACCTCAGTCGGACAGCCACCGCGCATCGAGACCTTCTCCGGCGTGATGGAGGGGGAGCTCGCGCGCGAACGTCGCGGCACCGGCGGATTCGGGTACGACCCGGTGTTCCTGCTGCCCGACGGCATGACCACCGCCCAGCTGCCGGAGGGGGAGAAGGACCGCATCTCGCACCGCGGCCGCGCCGTATCGGCGGCCATGCCGCGCCTGCGCGAGCTGCTGGCCGGCGACTGATGGCCGAGCCGTCCGCGGCCGATCCGGCGACCTTCATCCACCCCACGGCCGACGTGGCGGCGACGGCCGAGATCGGTCCGGGCACGAAGGTCTGGAACCAGGCCCAGGTCCGCGAGGGAGCACGGCTGGGGAGCGGCTGCATCATCGGCAAGAACGTGTACATCGACGCCGGCGTGCGCATCGGCGACCGCGTCAAGGTGCAGAACAACGCCAGCCTGTTCCGTGGCGTGACCATCGAGGACGGCGTCTTCATCGGCCCGCATGCCTGCCTCACCAACGACCGGCAGCCACGCGCGGTGAACCCTGACGGCAGCCTGAAGACCGATGATGACTGGAGCGTCTCGCCCATCCTGGTGCGTGCCGGGGCGAGCATCGGCGCCGGCAGTGTGGTGCTGCCCGGGGTCTCCGTCGGTCGCTGGGCGATGGTGGGCGCCGGAGCGGTGGTCACGCGCGACGTTGCCGACCACGAGCTGGTGGCCGGCAATCCGGCTCGCCGGATGGGCAGCGCATGCGTCTGCGGCCAGCCGCTGCGGGATGCGCCGGACGGCGTCCCGTTCCGCGGGGCCTGTCCGGGCTGCGGCCGATCGTTTCCGCCGGAGGCAGATGCGTGAAGGTCCTGACCGTGGTCGGCGCGCGGCCGCAGTTCGTCAAGGCGGCCCCGGTCAGCCGCGTCCTCCGCGAGAAGCATCATGAAGTGCTGGTGCACACCGGCCAGCACTACGACGACGCGCTGAGCGCTGCCTTCTTCCGCGAGCTGGAGCTGCCCGACCCGGACGTGAACCTGGGCATCGGTAGCGGAGCGCACGGCGCACAGACCGCCGAGATGCTGCGCGCTCTCGAGCCCGTCCTGCGGGCGCACGAGCCGGATGGCGTGCTGCTGTACGGCGACACCAACTCCACGCTGGCCGGCGCCCTGGCGGCCGCCAAGGTCGAATTCGGTGGTCGGCGTCCATGGCTGGCGCACGTGGAGGCAGGCCTGCGTTCGTTCAACCGCGCCATGCCGGAAGAGCGCAACCGGGTGGTGGCCGACCACCTGGCCGACCTGCTGCTGGCTCCGACGCCGGCCGCCATGGCGCACCTGCAAGGCGAAGGGCTGGGTGATCGGGCGGTCCTGGTGGGCGACGTGATGGCCGATGCGGTCTGCTGGGCCGCGCCGCACGCCGAGACCCACCTGCCGCACGAGGCTGCCGTGCGGCCCGGCTTCGTGCTGCTGACGCTGCACCGTCCCGACAACGTGGATGATCCGGCACGCCTGGCTGCGCGCCTTGCCATGCTGCCCGACGACCGCCCGGTGGTGTGGCCCGTGCATCCGCGCACGGCCGCCGTGCTGCATTCGCACCGCATGACCCTGCCGCCCAACGTGGTGACGCTCGAGCCGGCGGGCTACCTGGCCATGCTGGCGCTGGAACGCGCCGCCGTGGTGGTGGCCACCGACTCGGGTGGCGTGCAGAAGGAGGCCTACCTGGCCGGGACGCCGTGCGTCACGCTGCGCGGCGAGACCGAGTGGGTCGAGACGGTGGAGGCTGGCTGGAACCGGGTGGCGGGCGATGATCCTGAGGCGCTGCGCGCCGCGCTGGCGGATGCCACGTTCATGGATCGCACGCGACCTCGTCCCGAGCTGTACGGCGACGGCCATGCGGCCGAGCGGATCGTGGCCGCGTTGGAGGTCGCGCAGGGATGACGCACGACCAACCGCTGCGCGCGGCGGTCATCGGCCTGGGCACCATGGGCCGGCACCACGTGCGGGTCTGGGACGAGCTCCCTGGCGTCGAGCTGGTGGGTGTGGCCGATCCGCGCCAGTATGCCGTTGAAGCGGCGAAGAACGGCAGGCGGGCGCGCGGCTACGCGGAGGCGAGGCGCCTGCTCGCCGAGGAGAAGCCCGACGTGGTCAGCGTGGCCGCGCCGACGTCCCTTCACCACCGGCTGACGCTGGCCGCGCTGCGCGGCGGCGCGCACGTGCTGGTGGAGAAGCCGATCGCCGCCGAGCGTGCCGAGGCCGAGGAGATGATCAGCCTGGCCCAGAGCTGCGATCGCCTGCTCAGCGTTGGCCACATCGAGCGCTTCAACCCGGCGATCCTCGAGCTGCGGCGTCGCCTCGGCGAAGGAGAGCTGGGCCGCATCTTCCAGGTCAGCGTCGAGCGGCTGGGGCCCTTCCCGGAGCGGATCCGCGACGTCGGCGTGGTGGTCGACCTCGCACCGCACGACCTGGACGTGATGCGCTTCCTGCTGGGTGCCGACCCGGTGCGCGTCTACGCCGAGACCGAGCAACGAATCCACACCGATCACGAGGATCTGCTGGTCGGGGTGCTGAAGTTCGCCAACGGGGCGGTGGGTCACCTGGACATCAACTGGCTGACGCCCACCAAGCAGCGGCGGCTGACGGTGACGGGCGAGGGCGGCATGTACGTGGCCGACTACCTCAGCCAGGAGCTGGTCTTCTACCCCAACCCGTCGGAAGGCTCGGTCACCGCCGGGGAGGCCGAGCCGCGGCACGTCGAGCGGCGCGAGCCGCTGGTCGTCGAGCTGGAGGCCTTCGCGGAGGCAGTTCGCAGCGGCGGACCGCCGCCAGTCGACCCGCGGGAGGCCCTGGTGGCGCTGCAGCTGGCACGCGCCATGGTCGAGGCCGCCAACACCGGCACCGCCCTGTCCGGCGCCGCGCTGCGGGCGGTGCTGGGATGAGGGTCGCCATCGTCGGCCTGGGCCAGATCGGCCTGCCGCTGGCCGTGCAGTACGCCTCGCGCGGCCATCAGGTGGTGGGCTGCGACATCGACGAGCGCATCGTGGCGGCGGTCAACGCCGGCATCCCGCCGCACCCCGGAGAGCGCGAGGTGGACGAGCTCGTGCCGGAGCTGGTCGCCAGCGGACGTCTGCGAGCCACTACCGACGGCACGGACGGCGTCCGAGACGCGGAGGGGGTGGTCATCATCGTGCCGGTGCTGGTCGACGAGGCGCGCAGGATCGACTTCCGCGCCATCGACGCCGCGACGCGCGACATCAGCCACGGTATCGGCGCAGGCGTGCTGGTCGTGTTCGAGACCACAGTGCCGGTGGGGACCACCCGTGACCGGCTGACGCCCATCCTGGAGCAGGGCAGCGGCCTGTCGGCAGAGCGCGACCTGTTCGTGGCCTTCTCGCCGGAGCGGGTGCTGGTCGGTCGCGTGCTGCTCGACCTGCGCCGCTATCCGAAGGTGGTGGGCGGCATCGGCCCAGAGTCGACCGCGCGAGCCCGCGCCTTCTACGAGCAGGCGCTCGATCCGGGAACCGAGATCCGCGTTCTGTCGAGCGCCGAGGCAGCCGAGATGACGAAGCTGGCCGAGACGACCTACCGTGACGTGAATATCGCGCTGGCCAACGAGTACGCGCGCTATGCCGCCGAGCGCGGGATCGACGTGATGGAGGTCATCGACGCGGCCAACTCGCAGCCCTACAGCCACGTCCACCTGCCGGGGGTCGGCGTCGGCGGGCATTGCATCCCGGTCTACCCGCACTTCCTCTTCGCCGATGCTCCCGACCTGCAGCTGCCCCGCGCCGCGCGGCAGATCAACGACGGCATGGCAGCCTGGACGGTCAGCGCCATGGAGCACCAGATCGGCAGCCTGCGCGAGCAGCCCGTGCTGGTGCTGGGCATCGCGTACCGTGGCGGCGTGCGCGAGGATGCCTTCAGCTCGGCGTTTGCGCTGCGCGATGCCCTGCAGGCTGCCGGAGCGCAGGTGCACGGTTACGATCCGCTTTTCTCGGCCGATGAGCTGGCGGCCCATGGCTTCGCGCCGTGGACGCCAAACGACCCGGCGCCGGTCCGCGCGCTGATCCTGCAGGCCGATCACCCGCAGTTTCGCGATCTCGACTTCGCGCGGCTGCCCGGCCTGGAGCTGGTGGTCGACGGGCGCAACGTGCTGGATCCGGCCGTCATCCGGGCAGCCGGAAAGGGCTACCTGGGTGTCGGGCGATGACCGAGGAGCCACCGGCCCGGGTCGGCCTGGCAGCGGGCCGCGGCGTGTGGGTGGTGCTGCCCACCTACAACGAGCGCGAGAACCTGGAGGGCATCAGCGCCGCCATCCTGGAGGCGCTGCCCGAGGCGGAGCTGCTGGTCGTTGACGACAGCTCACCCGACGGGACCGGCATCCTGGCCGACACCATCGCCGCCCAGGAGCCGCGGGTGCAGGTCCTGCACCGCGCTGCCAAGGAAGGGCTGGGCGCCGCGTACCGGCACGGCTTCCGCTGGGCGCTCGGCCAGCCCGGGGTGAAGGCCATCGTTCAGATGGACGCCGACTTCAGCCACGACCCGAAGGACCTGCCGCGCCTGCTGGCGCCGCTCATGCGCGATTCGGACCTGGTCCTCGGAACGCGCTACATCCGCGGCGGCGACACGGTCGGCTGGCCACTGCGGCGCAGGCTGATCAGCCGGGCCGGCACGATGTTCGCACGCACCGTTCTGCTGCTGCCGTACCGCGACCTGACCGGTGGCTTCAAGGCGTGGCGGCGCGAGCTGCTGGAGGCCATTCGCCTGCGTGACGCGAACGCCAGCGGGTACGGATTCCAGGTCGAGATGACATGGTGGGCCCATCGCCGCGGCTCGAAGATCACGCAGATCCCGATCATCTTTCGCGAGCGCGTGGCGGGGCACTCGAAGATGACCACCAGCATCGTGGCCGAGGCCCTGCTCATGGTGCTGCGGCTGCGGCTGAGCGCCATGGTCGAGGTGTTTCGGCGCCACTGAGCCGCGGTGCGACCGCGAGGCCGGCCGCTGTGTGGCGAAGGGCAGGGTCATCGGCTAGCATGCAGCCTCGCCCAGTCGATTCGACCCCAGTTCAGCGCGCTTCCGAGGCGATACCGAGCAATGGCATTCCGCAACCGACCCGTCCTCGACCGCAAGCATCGCCCCCGCTGGCAGGACGAGCTCCGCACCCAGCAGTTGCTGGTTGCCGGGTTCGCGCTGGCCATCGCGGTGGCGGTCGGCATCTTCGCGGCCACGGCCTGGAGCTCGTTCTTCCAGGCGAACCTGAAGCAGGCCGCACTGGTCGGCGGCACGGCGGTCGATCGTGGCCAGATCCTGACCCGGGTCGACATCCTGGCCTCGGAGATCCAGGCGCGGGCGGTCGATCTCCAGAACAGCTCCGGCGGTGCGCGCGGCGACCTGATCCAGCAGCAGCTGAGCTCGTTGCAGAACGCGATCCAGCAGGTCAACCAGTCCGGTGCCGAGTCGCTGGTCACCGGCATGGCACTCGACCTGAAGGCGGAGGGCCTGGGCATCCGCCTGCCTGACGGGGACGTCGACGCCGAGCTGGCCAGCCGCATGACCATTCCGGAGCGGCGGCAGCTGTCGATGATCATGGCCTTCCCGAAGAAGGACGACGACGCGAAGGCCGAAGACAGGCCCACCGAGGCGAACTGGGCAGCTGCCCGCCAACGCATCGAGGACCTCAAGGCGCAGATCGAGGACGGCGCCGACTTTGGGACGCTGGCGCGCGACCAGAGCGACGACAACAGCAAGACCAGGGACGGGCTGCTGGGCTGGATCCAGGCGGATGATCCGGAGTTCGGCGAGTACTTCACCGCCGCGGCCGATGCAGAGGTGGGCGACCTGGTCGGCCCCATCCGCAACAACCGGGGCTGGTACATCCTGGAGGTCGAGGACATCCGTGCGTCGACCGACAATGTCCCGCTGGAGCAGCTGCTTTCCGAGAACGGCGTGAGCGAGGCGGCCTATCGTGAGTACGTGCGCCAAGAGCTGCTGCGCGACCGCTTCCGCACCTACTTCGAAACGAGGGTGCTGACTCCCTTCCAGCCGCAGCGCAACGTCTCGCAGATCCGGATCGACAACGACCGCGGCGTGCCCGGTCCGAAGGTGCGGGTGCGGCACCTGCTGGTCGCACCCATCCCCGGCGCCGAGGACCAGACGGTGGCGACCGACGAGCAATGGGCCGATGCGCTGGAAAAGGCGCGCCGACTGCGACGCGACGCGGTCAAGCCCGATGCTGACTGGTCGGTGCTCGCAAAGGAGTCGGACGACCCCGGCAGCCGCTCGCGCGGCGGGATGCTGGGCTGGTACTCGTTGGGCGAGCTGGGCCAGACGTTCGTTCCCGAGTTCGCGACCGCGGCCGGCCAGCTGGATGTCGGCGAGATCAGCCGCCCGGTGAGATCGGACTTCGGGTATCACATCATCCAGGTTGTCGAGCAGCGTGCCACGGCGATGGACTACGCCGAGCAGCTGGCGGCCGAGCTCCGAGAGGATCCCGACTCCTTCGCCGCCGTCGCCAGGGAGAAGAGCGACGACGCGACCAGTGCCGGGGACGGTGGCGAGCTTGGCTGGATCGTCCATTACCAGCTCGACGCCGAGCGTGACGAGGCGATCTTCGCCATGACCGAGAAGGGGCAGATCTCGGAGCCGCTGGTCACCGACACGGCGATCTACATCTTCAAGCTGAACGACCTCTCCGACCATCGCATCGTTACCACCCGGCAGCGCAGCCAGGTGTCGAGCTCAGGCTTCACCCGCTGGCTGGAGGAGCTGAAGGGCGACGTCGGAATCTGGCTCGACACCGAGTTCGCGGCCGCGGCCACCGGCATCTGAGCGCCAGGTGGCCGGTCGGTCGCTCGACGCGCTGATGGCCGCTGCAGGCCTCGACCCCGGCGACGGGCTGCAGGTCGCCTCCGCTGCCCGGCTGGCAGCGATTGCCTTCGACCCGTCCCTGCCACTCGTCGTGCTGCGCGCCACCGGGGACGGCGCGCCGGGAGCGCTGCCGGGACGCCATGCCCGGCGTTCGGCGCGCGACGTGCTGCTGGCGCTCTACCCGCCGCGGCACCCGGTCCACCCGCTGCCTTCCGGTGCGCCGCGAGCCCTCGAAGAGCTCACCGACGCCGAGCTGGCCGGCGGCGACTGGCTGCTTAGGGCGCTGCCGCCGCTCGACAACCTGGCCAGCCCACACGGCATGGCAGCCATCTCGGCCCGGCTTCGCGCCCCGGACGGTTGCCCGTGGGACCGCCGCCAGACGCACGCCACGCTGCGTCCCTTCGTGCTGGAGGAGGCGTACGAGACGGTGGACGCCATCGAGCGCGGCGAGCCGGCCGACCTGGCGGAGGAGCTGGGCGACCTCTTCCTGCAGGTGATTCTGCACGCCCAGCTGGCAGCCGAGGAGGGCGCCTTCGACCTGACCGACGTGTACCGCACGTTGGGCGCCAAGATCGTGCGCCGTCATCCGCACGTGTTCGGCGACGTTGAGGTGGCCGACGCCGCGGAGGTGCTCCGCAACTGGGAGTCCATCAAGGCACGTGAGCGGGCCGATGCCGGGTCTGCCCCGTCGCCGTTTGCCGGCATCGCTCGCGCCCTGCCGGCGCTGCCTGCCAGCCGCGAGATCCAGGAGCGCGCCAGCTCGCTGGGCTGGGACTGGCCGGCCATCGAAGGCGTGTGGGACAAGGTCCACGAGGAGCTGGCCGAGCTGCACGAGGCCGGGGCCGCGGGCGACGAGGGTCGTGACCAGCGGCTGCACGAGCTGGGCGACGTCCTGTTCGCCACCGTCAACCTGGCGCGCTGGCTGAAGCTCGACCCCGAGGAGGCGCTGCGCGCAGCGAACCGGCGCTGGATCCTCCGCTACGAGCGCGCCGAGCAGCTGGCCGCCTCGCGCGGGCAAGTGCTCGCCGACCTGTCGCCCGAGGGCAAGGACGCACTCTGGAACGAGGTGAAGGCTGGTTGAGCCGCATCGCGGTCGTGGTGCATGCCGTCTACCCGGGCGACACGCGGGTGCGGCGCCAGGCGGATGCGCTCATCGGCGCAGGCCACGAGGTGGACGTCTTCTGCCTGCGCCGCCCTGGCGAGCCCGCGAGGTCCGAGCGACCCGGAGAACGGACGATCCGCCTGCCGCTGGATCGCACCTTCACCGGCTTCGCCGGCCACATGGCCGAGTACCTGGCCTTCGCCGGGATGGCCGCGGTCCAGCTGGCGATGCACCATCGACGCCGGCGCTACGAGCTGGTCCAGGTGGCTGGCCCGCCAGACTTCCTGGCCTTTGCCGCCATGCCGCTGCGGCTGGCCGGCGTGCCGCTGCTGCTGGACCTGCACGAGGACATGCCGGAGTTTTTCCGCGACCGATTCACCCACCCGCTGCTGCGTCCACTGCTGCCGCTGGTTGGCGCGGTGGCCCGCGGCTCGGCGGCGGTGGCCGATGCGCTGATCACCGTCCACGAGCCGCTGCGCCAGCTGTCGCTGGAGCGCGGCGTTCCCGACGAGAAGATCGCGGTGGTCATGAACTCGGCCGATGCGCGGCTCTTCGATCCTGGGCACCACCCGCGCCGACGCTTCATGGAGGACGGCACCCTGCGGCTGATCCACCATTCCAATCTGCAGCGGCTGTACGGGCTCGACATCGCCGTCGAGGCGGTGGCCCGCATCGGCGCAGACCTTCCGCTGCGGCTGGAGGTCTACGGCGAGGGTCCGTTTCGCGAGGAGGTGGAGCGCACCATCCAGCGCACCGGCACCGCCGACCGCGTCACGCTCCATGGCTGGGCGCAGCTGGAGGAGATACCCGGCCTGCTGGCCGCCGCGGATATCGGCCTGGTCCCGAGCCGCGACGAGCCGTACCTGCGCTACTCGCTGTCGCAGAAGCTGCTGGAGTTCGCCGCCATGGGCGTGCCCAGCGTGGCGTCGGACCTGGAGACGTTCCGTGCCCACTTCACGGCGGGCGCGGTGCGCTACGTGCCCGGTGGCCAGGCGGACGCGCTGGCATCGGCCATCAGCGAGCTGGCGTCAGACCCACAGCGAACCGCGGCAATGGGCCAGGAGGCCAGGCGACAGGCGGCTGCCTACGCCTGGCCGGTCCAGGCCGAGCGCTACCTGGCGGTGGTCAACCGCCTCACGACACGACGGTGAGCGAGAAGCCGTCCACGTAGATCGTCTTCGACAGCTGGCTGACGGACATCACCAGCTTGGCTCGCACCGTGCCGGCAGGTGCCTGCACGTTGCGCACCGACTGGGTCCATTGCGCGCGCTGTGTCGTGAACGTGTCGAGGTTGGACGTCAGAATCCTCGCGCCATTCGCGCCGAACCACACGATCCTGATGCGGAAGGTAAAGGCGTCACCCGGTGCCGGGATCTTGGTCCAGCCCTCGAAGTGGTACGTCTCACCGGCCACCACGTCGTTCAGGTCCTGGCGCACGGTGTAGGTGGCGTCGTCCGGCGCGCGGTGGCGGCCCGAAAAGCTGCCGTCGTGGTGCGTCAGCCCATTCCTGGTGAAGTGGGTGTTGAACGTCCACGAGTCGGGCCGACCGTCACGGTTGCGGTCGCGCTCGAAGCCGCCGTTCTTGATGAGGTTGGGCGGGCGGGCAATGGCCTGCACCTCGACGATCCGACCGTCGTTCTCGTTGGGATGGGTGTTGTTGTCGAATCCGCGATCGGCGACGTAGAAGCTGCGCCGGGCAGGGTTGTCACTGGACGGGCCGAAGGCGATGGCCGATGGATGCCGCAGGTTGGCGGTGGACAGGTCGTAAACCTTCAGCAGCGCGCCGCTGGTCGCATCGACCGACAGGATGTCGGCGTTCGGCTGGTTGGCCAGCACCAGCAGCCGGCCGCTCCAGTACTCGAGGCCCTCCAGGTCGCGCACGCCCAGGCCGGTGAGGTCGAGCTCGGTGATGACGTCATCGGCACCCGCGCCCTCGATCTTGCCGTTGGGTCCGGGCTGGATGCGGTACACCTTGCCGCTGGTGCCGTCGCTGATCCACAGGCTGCCATCGCCGAAGGCCAGGCCCTCCGGATCGGTTGAGCCGAAGCTGCCGGCGGCGAACGATCGCCGCTTGTCATCGGCAGTGCCATACCGGCCGTCGGCGCCGATGTTCTGGACGAAGATGCGGCCGCGTACGCCGCCGAAGGGTGTGTCGTCGGAGAAGTACCAGTTGTTCGCCGCGTCGGTGGCGACGTCCGTCAGCTCGCGGCTGAAGCGCGTGGTCATGGAGCTGACCACGCTGCCCCGGCGAGTGATGCGCCACAGGTCGCGGCCGCGGTCCAGCGGGGTCTCATCCACCTCGGAGTCGACGACCAGCAGCTGACCGTTGACCATGGCCAGGCCGGTGGGATCAGGGCTGGGAGTGCCCCACTGCGAGGTCCGGATCACGCGGCGGACAGCCGTCGAGGTCGCCGCTGCTGGCGGCGCGAGCGCCAGGACCAGGAGCAGGCTCAGGGCAAATATGGCGACGCGGCGAAGACGCATCCGGTGTCCCCCTTCATGCGAAGGCATAGCTGAATGAATGACGAGCATCATGCTGGTTATCGGTCCGGCTGTCGAGTTGGCGGTGCACAGGACACAACAGGAGGCCGTCCAGGTGGACGATCCCTGTCAAATGGCGGTGCCACCAGATTCGGCATATGTGAAAAAAGTCCTGGTGGAGGGTACTGGCAGGCGTTTGCATTGCATAGCATGCCGGGAGGAAGTTGTTGACGCGCTGCAACGTTCCCTTGGGCCGACGCCGGCGGCTTCGCATCTCCGACCTGCCCGGTATCATTCGCCGCAGCGGGATGCCGCGGGCCTCCCGGAGCTGGCGGGGCGTAGCGCAGCCTGGTAGCGCACCTGCTTTGGGAGCAGGAGGTCGCCCGTTCGAATCGGGCCGCCCCGACCAACCTTGGATCGCACCGCGCCGACTGAGGAGCCACATGTCTTCGTCCTGGCCGATGGCCCGCTCCCGCCATCGGAACGGCGCATGATCTCGGGCACTGCCTTCCTTGTCGCGTTCGTGGCGGCCATCGTCCTCACGCCGTTCGTGCGCCAGGTGGCGCACAACGTCGGGCTGCTGGACCCGCCGGGTCGACGCAAGGTGCACCAGGTGGCCGTTCCGCGACTGGGCGGCCTGGCGATCGCCGCCTCCTTTTACCTCGGCATGGCCGTGGCCCTGGTCCTGGCACGCGCGGTCTTCGGGCGGCGCTACGGCATCGAGGTAGGCCCCCTACCAGCCATCCTGGCCGGCGTGGCGCTGATCGCCGGCCTGGGAATGCTCGACGACCTCCAAAACCTGCGGGCGCGGGTGAAGCTGACGGCGCAGATCTTCATCGTGATGGCGACGTTCGGCCTGGGGCTATCAATCGATCGGCTCGACGGACCGTGGGGCAGCCTCCGCCTGGAGGCCTGGGCGCTGCCGGTCACCATGCTGTGGATGGTGGCGGTGATCAACGCCGTCAACCTCATTGACGGCCTCGATGGGCTGGCGGCCGGCGTGGCGCTCATCGGCTTCGCCGCATTCATGGCGGTTGCCCTGCTACAGGGAAGCTCCAGCCCCATCCAGCCGGTCCTGGCCGCTGCCGCGGGTGGTGTGTTCGGCTTCCTGCGCTTCAACCTTCCGCCGTCGAGCATCCACATGGGGGACTCAGGCTCGATGGTGCTCGGCTTCATCCTGGCGGCGGCAGCCATCATGTTGACCCAGATCGGCCGGCCCGGAGTGCCACCCTGGGTGCCGCTCCTGATCCTGGCGCTGCCCCTGGCCGATACCGTGCGGGTGGCCGTCACCCGCCTGCTGGCCGGGTACCCCATCTTCCGGCCCGATCGCCGGCACCTGCATCACCGCCTGCTGCGGCTCGGCATCTCGCACCAAGGCGCCACGCTGCTGCTGTGGGCCGTATCGGCCCTGCTGGCCGGCGTGGGAGTCGTGCTGGCGGCGATGGCGCTGCGCTGATGCCTCAGGCGTCGGGACCGGGCGCGTCGCTGGCCACGTACCAGCCCTCGAGCTGATCAGCGCCGAACAGGCGCGCCATGGTGCGGCGGATGTCATCGCGGCGCGGAATCAGGGTGTAGTTGTTCAGCGGATCGAGCGGCGGGTCCACGAAGCGCGGCAGTCCCAGCACCACGCGCTCGATGTTCGGCCCGGTGATCAGTGGCAGCAGGGAGGCCAGGTCGCCGGCCTTGTCGCGCGGGAAGTCGGTGGCCACCGTGGCGCTCACCGCGCGAAGCGCCGACGGCAGCTGGAAGATCAGGTCCAGCGACGCGAACTGACGGCGCAGCTCCAGCAGGACCTCCTGCTGCCGCTCTGCGCGCATGAAGTCGTTGAGCTGCTGCACCGTGCCATCTGGCAAGGTCAGCGTCCCCTTGCGAGCGCGCGCGTAGGCCAGCGTCATACGGCCGTCGTAGGTATCCGAGCATCCCGC
Source organism: Candidatus Limnocylindria bacterium (assembly GCA_036556695.1). Lineage (GTDB taxonomy): Bacteria > Chloroflexota > Limnocylindria > QHBO01 > QHBO01 > DASSCW01. The sequence continues at coordinate 53,054 of DATBIY010000077.1, read as the reverse complement.
CGGCAGCAGCACGCCGCGCGGCGTCTCGCGCCACGTCTCACCCGGGTGGTGGTACGTCGGATCGTCCAGCGTGCCGTCAAGGCACAGGCGCAGCGGACCGACCGAGTCGATCAGCTCGATGAACCCGTTGAGGTCGACCGTCGCGTAGTAGTGGATCGGGATGCCCAGGTAGAGCCCGATGCTCCGTTCCAGCGTGCGCAGCCCGCAGATCTCGCCGGCATCGACCGGCAGGTCGGGGCACCAGCGCGCCGGATCGGCAGATGCCTCGGTGGACAGGGCGTTGATCTTGTTGGGGTAGATGCCGTCGGGGTAGACGCTGCGGTCCGGCAGCGGCAGGTATCCGGTGTCGCGCGGCACGGAGACCATCACCGCCGTCCTGGCAACCGGGTCCACGCTGACTGCCAGGATGGTGTCGGTCAGGTGCTCGTGCAGGCGGGTCGTCGACTTGTCGATGCCCAGCAGCAGGAAGTTGATGCGCTGCGTGCCATCCCAGCCGTAGTCCGGCCGGTTGAGCGGGCCTCCGCCGCTTCCGCCGTGCTGCCCGGCACCGCCGGCCGCGCCGCTGCTGTCGCCGAATACGTCGCCAAGGGTCTCGTTCAGCTGCCCGATGACCACGCCCGCCCACGCGTGCATGCCCACGGTCGCCAGCAGCAGAACGGCCACCAGCAGCGTGGTGCCCCCGCGCCGTCGCGTGGCTGACGGTGCCGGACCCAGGGTGGGTGGCGCGGCTGGCAGCACCAGGCCGACCTGCGCGATCGAGAACAGCCGCCAGGCCATGAGCCCCAGGTCGAGCGCGATCAGCGCGGTGAGGAACGAGGCGGACAGGAAGGCGTTCATCAGCTGCCGGCCGCCGGTGAGCACGGCGACCAGCACGGCGAGGATGAGGAGCAACACCGGCAACGCGAACACGGCGGCCAGCCGGCGGTTGCCGGCATAGGCCTGCCCCAATCCGGGGAACACGAACGAGAGGATCGCGGCCAACGCCGGATGGCGCGAAGGAGGGTTGTCGATCATCTGCACCTGGCATCACCGCCACCTTGGCTGCAGCGCGGCATCTGCTGCTGGGCGGGTCTCGCAGTGTAGCACCGGCGCTCGCTCGGCCTGCGAGCAGGGGTTTCGGCACGATTGTGGTGACCGCACGCGACGCCGTGGGTACTACGGGTGGGTTCGGTGCGTTGGTACCTTTGCGGTGCGTCCGATGGGACCCTTAGACTACGACCCAGCTCGGCGCCCGGCACCTGCCCGCCGATGTGCCCATAAGACAGGACGCCGTGCCTCCAGAGCTCATCTTCCTCATCGTCACCGCCGCAGTCGCCGTCCTCCTGGGGAGCGGGGCGGCAGTGGCTGCGCTCCGAGCCCGGCGCGACGAGCCCGCCGGCGCCGAGCCAACGCGCCAGCTGCAGCCCGCCTCGCCTGCCGACAAGTACGAGCCGATCACCGGCGAGCTGGACGGTCGCAGCGGCAGCACATACGCCACCGCCGTGCGGGTGCTGTGGTGGGTCTCCATCGCCGCCGTGCTCATCGGCGTGGGCCTGTCGAACGCGTACGACGAGGCCCAGTCGGCCATCTACATCGTGGGAGCCATCGCAGTCGGCGCCGTGGTCCTGCTGCATGACCTGCTGCCCAAGCGCTTCCGCGTCACGCCGGTCATCGCGCTGGAGGTGCTGCTGGCCATCGGCCTCACCACCGCGCTGCTGGTGCTGACCGGCTATGGCACCTCGCCGTTCGTGTTCGGCTACAACCTGGTCGCCGTGGCGGTGGCCCTGGCACTCGGTGGGCCGATGGCGCTGGTGGTGGCCACCGTCGCCAGCCTGGCCTTCGTGGGCGTGCTGGCCATCGATCCCAACCTGGCCAGCTACTCCACCACGGACCTGCTGCGCGTCGGCCTGCAGCTCGGCTCGATCTGGCTGCTGGCCTACGTCGCCGGCGTCTTCGCCTCGGGAGAGCGCCGGATGCGAGCCACCGTGCTCCAGATGTCGCGCACCGACGCGTTGACCGGGCTCTACAACCGCAGCCAGCTCTTCCCGACGCTCGAGGAGGAGGTGCAGCGCACGCGTCGCAGCGAGCGCGGCTTCTGCCTGCTGATGGTCGACCTGGACGGTCTCAAGGCGGTGAACGACTTGTACGGCCATCACCGCGGCGACGAGGTGCTTCGCCTGCTGGGCAACGTCTTCCGCCACTCGATCCGCCTGGTCGACACGGCCTACCGCTACGGCGGCGACGAGTTCCTGGTATTGCTGCCCGAAACCGACTTCGCCGGCGCCTTCGTGGTCGCCGAGAAGATCCGCGCCGGCGCCGAGGAGATCGGCCTGGCGGTGGGCGGCGGCGAGCTGCTGACCAGCGTGAGCATCGGCCTGGTGTCGTGCCCGGAGGACGGAACCAGCGCCGAGGAGCTGATGATCGCCGCAGACCGGGCGATGTACCAGGCCAAGTCGCTGGGCAAGAACCAGGTGAGCGGCAATCCGCGGCCGCGGCGCCTGGTCTACAGCCGCGAGCCCGAGCCCTCGCCGCTGGAGCCGGTGCCGATGGGTGCCCAGCCAGCCGTCGAGCAGGCCGCGCCGGCGGCATCCGCCGCCACCCTGCCGTCCCCCACGGCGACCGTTGGCACCGAGCCCATCGAGCTTCCGGGGGCCCAGCCGCCGCCGCTCCATCCACCCCCAGCGATGCCACCGAGCCCCACGTCGGTGGCGGAGGAACCGCCCACTCCGCCGCCGGCTGATCGGGCGGTGTTCAGCGTCGAGCCCGAGCCCGGCTCCACCGCGGCGACGCCTGCTGCGAAAAAGCCGGCCGCGGTGGCGGCCACCAACGGCGGCGCCCCGGACACCACCGAAGAGGAGGAGGCCGATCCCTCCGAGGTGCGGCGGCAGATCGCGGCCGCGCGGCGCAACATGGACCCGGACCACCAGATCCGGCGAGCGATGGACGCCTTCCTCTCGCCGACCCGGCCGAACGACCCGCCGAACTGAGGCGCTAGCGCTCGCTGACGCCGGTGTAGACGGGCAGGATCTCGCGCCACACCACGCCAGGCGGCAGGATCATCCGCTCGCCGCCGTGCAGGTACGTCCAGCGCGTGCGGCTCCCGGCCGTCGGGCGTGACCAGCGCAGCGGGATGGCGCGGCCGCGCACGTAGAGCGTGGCATTGCCCTCGCCCACGAGGTGGTGATACCGCCGCGGGTAGCCGCCCGGGTCGTCCGGGCCGTAGACCACGTCCTCGCGAACGTACTGCACGACCACGCTGGTCGCCGACAGCACCCGGCCGGTCCCGGCGTCGACATGCTCCACGCCACCCTCGTTGCGACGCCACACGCGGTGCTGAGGGTCCCATTCCCAGCCGAAGCTCCAGAAGCCGTTGGTACGCAGCTGAACGGCGCGGACCGGCCGGCCGCGCGGCAGGGCGACCTGCCGGTCGAAGCGGAACGGAGCCCGCAGGTCGCCGACGCGCCGCACCAGCGCGGCCAGCCGGTCGTTGCGGCGGAAGTCACGCCGCACGAGCCGCAGGTTGGCGTACAGGTTGTGTGGCGCCGGCCGGTCGCTGGTCCTGATGAAGTACGGCCAGCCGCCGCTGATGCCGTTCACGAACGGGACGCTCGCGGCCTGGTAGCGGACGATGGAGTCCCGCCCGGCCCCAAACATGACCGGCAGGACGTGCATGTCCTGCCATAGGTCGACGACGTAGTAGCGGCCGGACCTGACCGGCCCCACCACGCGGGTCTTCCCGCACAGGTAGATGCCGGTGTAGCGCGTGACATCGCCCTCGACGGTGGCCTCGACGACCATGTCGGCCAGGCCCAGGTTGGTCACCGGGCGTGCCTGCGGGTGGTTCTCGATCTGCACCGCCAGCGCCGGGTTGCGCAGCCGCTTGCGATCGGCCAGCGGCAGGGCGTTGAGCGGGCAGGTTGCGGCCTCCGGCTCGGGCGTGGGATTGGCCGTTGGCGTGGCCGTCGGCGACGGGCTGAGCGTGGCCGCCGGCGAGGCCGACGGGCTGGGCAGGGGAGTGGGAGTGGCCTGCGGACTGCCCCACAGCACCAGCCAGCCTCCCCCCGCGATGGCGATCACGAGGACGGCTGCGGCGACCACCATGGCGGCCCGCGACCGCAGCAGGTCCATTGGCCCCATGCTACCCGGGTCGGCGTAGACTCGCGCGATCATGCCCGGCTTCTCCACCCGCGCCATCCGAGCCTCCAGCCGCGTCCCGGATGCTCCCCAGCCGCCGGTCAGCGTGCCGATCTACCAGGCGTCCACCTTCCGCGTGTCGAGCGCCGAGGAGCTGGCCGAGCTGCTCGAGTTCGCGCGCCCCGGCCACTCGTACAGCCGCTACTCCAACCCAACCCACGCCGCCCTGGAGGATGCGCTGGCCGACCTGGAGGGCGCTGAGGCGTGCCTCGTCACCGCATCGGGCATGGCCGCCATGCACGCCGCCGTGCTCTCTTCCCTGCGCAACGGCGAGCACATGGTCATCCCGCGCGCCGTGTACGGCGGCATGGTCGGCCTGGCGCAGTCGGTCCTGGAGCGCTCCGGCATCGGCGTCACCGCGGTCGACACCACCGACCCCGATGCCGTGGCCGCCGCCTTCCAGCGCGACACGCGGCTGCTGTGGCTGGAGACCATCAGCAACCCGACGACGGCCATGAGCGATATCGGCCTCCTGTCGGAGCTGGCCCACGCGCGGGGGATTGTCGTGGCGGTGGACAACACCTTCGCCTCGCCGTACCTGGCCAATCCGCTGTCGATGGGCGCCGACCTGGTGATTCACTCCATGACCAAGTACATAGGCGGTCATTCCGACCTGGTCGGCGGTGCGGTCCTGGGCAGCGCGGAGCGTATGGCGACCGCGCGCAAGATCGTGATCAACGTGGGTGGCAACGCCTCTCCGCTGGACGCGTTTCTGGCGCTGCGAGGCCTGAAGACGCTGGCGCTGCGCATGGAGCGGCACTCCTCGAATGCGCTGGCGGTCGCGCAGGCCCTGGAGGGCGCCGATGGGGTGGCCGCCGTCCTCTACCCGGGGCTCGAATCGCACGCGCAGCACGACCTGGCGCGGCGGACGCTGCGTGGCAGCATGGCGGGCGGGATGCTGAGCATCGACCTTGCCGGCGGGCGAGCGGCGGGGGAGCGCTTCCTCGACGCGCTGCAGGTGGCAGTCCACGCCACCAGCCTGGGCAGCGCCGAAACCCTGTGCAGCCATCCGGCGTCCTCCTCGCATCGCCAGCTCGGCGAGGAGGACCTGGCACGTGCCGGCCTGACGCCGGGGATGGTTCGCATCTCGATCGGCCTCGAGGACCCGGAGGACCTGGTCGCCGACCTGGCTGCCGCCGCAGCAGCCTGAGGAGCCGCCATGGCATCACCCGCAGCGTCCCCGTCACGTGGGGTTGCCGCCCGGCGCTCTATAGCCTCGCTGGCCGGCGTGGCGCTGCGACGGCTCGGCGACCAGCGACTGGCCTTCGGCCTGCTGCTGCTCGCGGCGATCTGGAACGCGGTGGCGGCTGCGGCCCCCGGCGGGCAGGCGCTCCTCGACGCCTGGCCGTACGCCGTGCTGCTCGGCGCGGTGCTGCTCACCGGCATGGCGGCGGTCGCCGTGCGGCTGCCCGCCACCTGGGCGGAGTGGCGTAACCCGGCGGCGGTAGTCGGCGGCCCCGGATCGCTGGAAAGCCGGATCGTGGCCGCCGACGGTGGTGCCATGCCGCCTTCCGAGCACGTGGCCAGCGTGCTGCACGCAGCGGGCTATCGCGTGACGGCTCGCGAGGGCCGATCCCGCTGGGCGGTGAGCGGGGTGCGCCGCGGCTGGACGCGCTTCGCCGGCTTGGCCACGCACATCGCGCTGGTGCTGATGGTGCTGGGGGCGGCGCTGGGCGCCGCGTTCGCGACCGAGACGACGTTGAGCCTCCTGCCCGGCGACCAGGCGCTGCTCGACGCCGCTCGGCCGGGCTTCACCGACTCGGTGCGGCTCGACCGGCTGGATGCCGCCTTCGGCGCCGATGACCGTCCGGAGCGGCTCGACACCACGGTCACCTTCCTCCGCGACGGGGCGCCGGTGGAGCAGCAGCTGGTGCAGGTCAACCAGCCGGGCAGCTTCGGCGGCTATCTGGTGCACGCCCAGACGTACGGCCCGGCGGCCCGGCTGCGGGTGACGACCCTGGATGGCCGGCCGCTGCTCGACGGGCCGGTGGCGCTGGACGGGCGGATCGGCGGCGCGCAGGGGCAGCTCGTCGACCTCCCACCAGTGAGGCTGACGATGGGCGTCGCGCTGGCGGGCGGCGGCCAGAACCAGCTGCAGATCACGCTGGCGGATGCATCGGGCGTGCTGGATGCGGCCGCGCTGGACGCGGGGGACGAGGCCAGGATCGGCGGCCTGCGCATCGCGCACCGTGGCCTGGACGCGTACGTCACCTTCCTGTCGCGCCAGGATCCGGGGATGGGCGTCTTGTTCGCCGGCGCGGCGCTGCTGTGCCTTGGCCTGGCCGTGGCCCTGTGGCTCCCGCGGCGGCGCGTGCTGGTCACGCCGGTCGGCGGCGACCTGCTGCTGCGGCTGCGCGGCGAGCGTTTCGACGACGCGTCTGGCGAGCTTGAACGGCTGCGCCGCCGGCTGGCGGATGCCACCATCGCCCCATGACCAGCGTCGTCGACCTGTGGCGGGCCATCGATCCCGAGGCGCGGCTACTGGCGGGCACGCCCGCCGGCCTCGGCCACGCGGTCCGGGCCGTCATCCGGACGCGGGCGCTGGCTCCGCATCTGCCCGACCCGGCTGAGGGCGCGCTGCTGGTGGTGGACGGTGTGCTGCTTGGCGACGGCCCGCTGGACAACCTGTTCGCAGCGCTGCGCGAGGCGCGCATTGATCCGGTGGCGGTGGTGATCGCCGGCGGCAGCGCTGTCCCGGAAGGCGGTGATGACCGCCGGCCGCTGATCGCCAGCCAGCGCTCTGTGGCGCAGCTGCTCGCCGCGGCCACGTCGTACCTGGCCGACGAGGCCGGGGCGCTCGCCGCGCTGAGCACGGAGCTGCGCCTGGCATGCGCCGAGGCGGCGCTCGGCGACCCGCAGCTGGCCACGCCGGCCGGGCTGATCGCCGCACGCATCGACCGCGGGGTGGCCATCTCGGTGGATGGCGAGCTGCGGGCGCTGCACCCACGCTCCGCGGGGCGCGCGCTGGCGGCGCGCTTCGCCGCGCTGCACGCCCGCCTGTTCGCGGCCGGCGGGCGACGTGACGCGGCGCGCCAGCACCGCGAGGGGCTGTGGGTGGTTGAGCGGCGGCTCCGGCCGGGAGCGTCGGCCTGGCTATTCGACGACCTTCCCCTGGCGGCGGTCGACGAGGTGGCCGCCGACGCACTGACCGCCACTGTCCGGGCCCTGCTGCGCCGTCCGCAGCCCGAACCCGAGCAGGCAGCACGGGCGGCTCGCCAGGCCCGGCCTGCACGCGGCACGGCCGACCCGCTGCAGGCCACGCTTCTGGCCGTGGCGCGGGCCAATGGCCGCGTCGCGCCGGCGGCACGTGCCTTGGGCGTGCATCGCAACACTGTCCTGTACCGGCTGCGGCGAGCTCGGGCCGAGCGCGGCGTTGATCCGCGGCAGCCGCAGGACGCGCTGCGCCTCCTTGCCGAGGGTGATGCCGAGCCCCAGCAGTGAGGGAAGTGTTGTGCAGACTGCACAACACTTCGCCCGGAGCGGGCAGGCATCCGACGGCCCGCTGAGCGTCATCGGCTCGTAGGCTCTCGGAGTCCCATCCGGGACATCCCTGTGTGCATGAGGAGCCGATCGAGCGATGCCGTCCAAGCAGCTGTCCGCCGCCCTGAAGCTGGCCGAGGAGCGCAACCTGCGATTCGTCAGCCTGCAGTTCACCGACATCGTGGGTCAGGTCAAATCGGTGCAGGTGCCGATGCACCAGCTCGAGGAGGCGGTCGAGCACGGCAAGTGGTTCGATGGCTCGAGCATCGAGGGCTTCGCCCGCATCGCAGAGTCGGACATGTTCCTGGTGCCCGACCTGTCGACCTTCGCCGCCATCCCCTGGGAGCCGGGCCACGACGCCGACGGCAGGGAGCGCGCCACCGGCGCCGCCCGGGTGATCTGCGACGTCTTCACGCCGAACGGCGACCCGTTCCCGGGCGACCCGCGCTGGGTCCTGCGGCGGCAGCTCGATCGGGCAAAGAAGGCCGGCTACATCCTGAACACCGGGCCGGAGCTCGAGTTCTTCCTCCTCCGGCGCAACGAGGCGGACGTCGAGACACTGCCGCACGACGCGGCCGGCTACTTCGACCTTTCCGAGGACCTGGGCACCGAGGTCCGCAAGGAGATGATGAACGACCTCGAGGCGTTTGGGATCAAGGTCGAGACGGCCCACCACGAGGTGGCCACCGGCCAGCACGAGATCGACTTCGAGTACGCCGACGCGCTGCGCACCGCCGACAACGCGGTCACCTTCAAAACCACCCTCAAGGCGGTCGCCGCGCGGCAGGGCCTGTACGCGACCTTCATGCCAAAGCCGTTCTTCGGGATGAACGGCAACGGGATGCACACCCACCAGAGCCTGTGGGACGTCAAGCGCAACCTGAACGCCTTTGCCGATGCCAAGGACGACTATGGCCTGTCGACCACCGCCCGCAGCTACATCGCCGGCATCCTGGAGCACGCGCGCGGCATGATCGGCGTGCTGGCTCCGCTGGTGAACAGCTACAAGCGGCTGGTGCCCGGCTACGAGGCGCCGGTGTACATCGGCTGGGCCCGCATCAACCGCTCCGCCTTGGTCCGCATCCCGCAGATCAGCAAGGGCCAGATGAACTCGACCAGGATCGAGCTCCGCTGCCCGGACCCGTCATCGAACCCGTACCTGGCCTTCGCCTGCATGCTGGCCGCGGGGCTGGACGGCATCGAGCGCAAGCTCACGCCGCCGGAGCCGGTCGAGGAGAACCTCTACCACTTCGACGCCGCCAAGCTGGCGAGCCGCAAGATCAAGCAGTTGCCCGGCACGCTTCGCGAGGCGCTGGACGAGCTGCAGGCCGACTCCGTCATCGCCGAGGCGCTGGGCGAGCATGTCTTCGAGCGGTTCGTCGAGGCCAAATCCGAGGAGTGGGACGAGTACCGGATGCAGGTCACCTCGTGGGAGGTGGAGCGCTACCTGGAGGCGTTCTGAGCTTCGGAGGCTCGCGGCCCGAGCACGGCGTCTGCCAGCGCGCCTGAGATCACTCGCCAGTCGTACCCCGACTCGGCGGCACGCCTGGCATTCGCCCCCAGCCGCCGCCGTTCGGCATCGCTCCGCAGGAGGCTCCCGATCGCCTGCGCCAGGTCGTCCGCCCCGTCGCCGGCAGTCACGATTCCGGCGTCGTTTCGCCGCACGATGGCGGCCGTCTCGTGGCGAGGCGTCACCACGGTCGGGCGTCCGGCTGCCATCCCGTCGAACAGCTTGACCGGGGTCGCCACGTCCATGTAGGCACCGGGTGGGTGCGGGATGACCATCACCTGGCAGCGGGCGAGAAACGCGGGGAGCTGCTCGTACGGCAGGCGCTGGACGCGCACCCAACCCGTCGGCTCCAGCGACGCGGCCAGCTCGTCGAGGTAGCGGCGCGATGCCGGGCCGGTGGCAGCCAGCGCCAGGCGCAGGACGACGCCCGGATACTCGGACCGCAGCCGCTGAACGGCATCCACCAGCAGCTCGATCCCGCGCCCGGGCACCGCCCCGGACACCATGCCGACCGTCGGCTCCGTTCCCCATGGGCCTGGCCGGATGTGATCCGTGTCGGTCCCGTTGCTGGCCACGACGACGCGCTCCGCAGGCAGCGCGCACAGCTCCGCGAATGACGCCGAGGGGACCGCGAGCCGGCCGAATGCCTCGACGTTGCGCTGCACGAGGTCATCGAGCTCGGCGCGGAGACGCGCGGACAGCGGAACGCCGAGCGCCTCGGACTGCAGGCGGGGGTGATCGTGCAGGTCCAGCACCCACCCACGCACGCCGCGCGACAGCAACCGCAGGGCGGGGCTCGGAAGCAGGCGGGCGCTGTACACGTTCAGCCCGCCCGACCACAATCGTGACCGCAGGGCGGTGGCCGCCGCCAGGACGGGGATTCCGCGGCGACCGTACGCGGCAATGACGGCGCCTCCCGTGCGCGCGATCAGCTCGCGCGGCAGATGGGCGGCCCGCAGGCTGCCTCCGCTGCTGCCACCCGGCGGTACGCCGGCATACAGCCAGGAATGGGCATTGCCGCGTGGGGAAGGCGGGGCCATCGGCCCGATTATCCTTCGGGCATGCGCGTCACCATGCTCGTCCGCAACGACATGCAGCACGATGCCCGGGTCGCAAAGGAGGCGCGCACGCTCGCCGTCGCCGGGCACCAGGTGACGGTGCTCGCCGAGGCAGGCGGCGGGCTGCCGCTTCGCGAGGAGGCCGACGGCTACGTGGTCCTGCGCGTTCGCCGCCCGGACACGAAGATCATCGGCCTGCGGTACCTGGCTCATCGTCGCGGCGTGCTGCGAGAGCTGCTGGCGACGGCGCCGGACGTATTCCATGCACATGACGCCGACGCGCTGGAGCCCGTCGGGGTCGCCGCGCAACGGCTGGGAGTCCCCTATGTCTACGACTCACACGAGCTGTTCCTGAAGCAGAAGCGGCGCGGTCGGGGCCGCGCGTACTGGGCCGGATTCCTCGCGCTGTACGCATGGGTGGAGCGCCGCTACGTGCGCGATTCAGCCGGGCGCATCACGGTCAGCCGCCCGATCGCCGACTATCTCGGCCGTCGGTACGGACGGCACTTCGAGCTCGTGCCGAACTACCCGGAGGTCGACGCATCGCCGACGCGGCGCGAGATCCGCTCCCTGCCCGGCGCCGAGCGGATTCCGGCTGAGGCACCCATCGTCCTGCGGCTGGGCGGGCTCACGCCGGGGCGCGGTGTGGAGCAGCTGGTGGATGCCATGGCGCTGGTCGAGGGAGCGCACCTCGTGCTGCTTGGCCAGGGCTCGATCGCGCACGACCTGCGGAGGCGTGCCGATGATCGCGGTGTGGGCGACCGGGTCCACGTTATGGCCCCCGTGCCCGAGGCGCAGGTCGTCGACTACGCGACGTCGGCGCAGGTTGGTGTCTCGCCGGCCATCCCGTCGTCGCTGAACGATGCCTACTCGCTGCCCAACAAGCTCTTCCAGTACATGGCCGCCGGCATCCCGATCGTCGCCAGCGACTTTCCGCACCTGCGGGAGATCGTCCTCCAGCCACGCGCCGGGCTCCTGGCCGACATGCGCGACCCCCGCGCCATCGCCGCGGCGATCGGATCGGTACTGCGTGATCCGGCCGCGACATCGGAGATGGGTGCGAACGGCCGGCGTGCGGCGTTGACCCGGTTCAACTGGCAGCGCTCGGCCGAGACCCTGCTCGCCCTCTACCAGCGGATCGAGCGCGGCGAGGCTTACGGGGAGGCCGGTTAGGGGACGCGCTCGGAGCTGCCCGACAGGCGCGCCGGCAGGTTGCCCGCCCACGTGGCCAGGCGCACGGCGTCGACCCGGCTGACGATCCCGGTCGCCAGCAGCACCACCGGGAATACGAGGAAGCACAGGATCCGCCAGGCCAGGGCATCGGGACCCAGCAGGCCGGCGGCAGACAGGGCCAGGCCCAGGCCGACCGCGCCGAGCACGCGCGGGTAGTCCCATGGCACCGGGTAGTAGCGCTGCGAGGCGGCTCCGGTGAGGATCGCCAGCAGCGCGTAGCTGATGAGCGTCGACCACGCTGCGGCCATGAAGCCGAACAACGGGATGGTCACCAGGTTGATCACCAGGTTGGCGAGCGCGGCTGCACCGACGGTTAACGGAATCCAGCGCGTCCGCGAGACGAGGTTCAGCCCGGTCCCGCTGATCATGTAGAGACCATAGGCCAGGTAGCCGAAGGCGCTGAAGGGAACGACGAAGCGCCCCGGCTCGAACTCCGGCGTCAGCAGCAGGCGGATGGCATCCGTCCCGAACAGCGACAGGCCGAGCGCCGGAATCCCGGCGACAATGGCGAACAGGGTCATGGTGCGCGCGATGGTCCGCGGCGCCTGGGCCTCGTCGCGCGCGTACTCCCAGTACGCGGCGCCCCAGGCCAGCGTGAACGGCTGGACCACCAGCGCGTTCATCGCCAGCCCAACGGTGTAGCCGATGGCGTACACGCCCACGGCGCGGTAGCCATCCACCGCACCGATCACGAAGCGGTCCGACAGGCTGAGCGTCCACCCCGCGAGCGCGGCCGGCACCAGTGGCAGGGTGAAGCGCAGCAGCGCGACGGCATGCGACCGATCCCAGCCCAGCCGCAGCCTGTCCGCGCGGGCCATGATGCCCAGCCCGAAAACGACCGATACGAGTGCCGAGATGGCCGAGCCGAGCAGCACGCCCATCACGCCCATGTCCAGCACGACGACGAAGACGATGATCAGCACGCTGCCGAGCGCGGCCCGCGTGAACGCAAGGACCGAGTACGGCACTGGCCGGCGCTCGCCGCGCAGGAACGAGAGCGGGATCAGGTTGAGCGTGTCGAAGAAGGTGATGGGCCCGATCAGGAGGATGATGGGAAGCTCCCCGGTCCCACCGAACAGCGCCAGGCCGAGCAGCGGCGCGAGCAGGCTGAAGGCGATTAGGCCGGCAAGCGAAGCAGCCAGCCGCAACGAGAGCGTCGTCGCCAGGACGTGCGCCCGCTGCTGCTCGTTCTCGGACTCCTTGAGGTACCAGCGGAAGAAGCCCTGGGGCATCGCCAGGCCCACGACCATGGTCGTCAACGCCAGCACGGTGTTGAGCACGGCGAGCACGCCATAGTTCTCGACGCCCAGCTGCCGGGCGTAGACCGGGACGAGAACGATGGTGAGCGCCTGGTTCGCGATGCCGCCGAGGCCGTAGACGGCTGTCTCGGTGACCAGGCGACGCAGGCCTCCACGGAGCGGCGTGGCCGCGCGGTCGCTCACAGTGCCGGAATTCTAGGGTCCCCGCCTAGACTGCTGCCGATGCCGCGCCTCCTGATTGTGACCTCCGTCTGGCCGACTCCGGATCGACCGAACTTCGGCATCTTCGTCGCTAACCGCTTCCGCGGCGTGCCGAACGTCACTCTCGTCACCGACCCCCGGGACCGCTGGTGGCCGTGGCGCCTGGTCCACTTCGTCTGGCGTGGCCTCCGAGCGCCTGGCCCGTTCGATGGGGTCGAGGCGCACATCCTGTACGCCGCTGGGTGGGTGGGCCTGGTGGTGGCGCGCCTGCGAGGTCTGCCGCTGGTGGTGTACGCCCACGGCACCGATGCGCGCAGCTACTTCAGCTGGGGACGCGGCTATCGGTTCTTCGTCCGCCAGGTCGTGCGCGGGGCCGACCTGCTGGTGACCAACTCGGAGGACACGGCGGGCTACCTGCGCCGCATCGGGCGCGAGCCGCTCGTCATCCCACCCGGCTACGACGACACGCTGTTCAGGCCGTCGCCGCGCCCGCAGGCCGCGCGGGGGCGTGTGCTATATCTCGGGGGTACGACTCCCGGCAAGGGCCACGAGGTCGCCGAGCGCCACGCCACCACCCTCGCCGGTCCCGGCATTCGGGACATGGCGCCCGCCGAGGTGGCACGCCAGATGGCCGCTCACGACATCGTGATGGTGCCGTCGCACCACGAGGGATTCGGCATCGTGGCGCTCGAGGCGATCGCCTCCGGGCGCTGGGTGGTGGCGCGAGACGTGGGCGGGCTGCGGAACATCATCACCAGCGGGCTGAACGGCACGCTCGTCGGCGACGAGGATTGGGCCGGCGCCCTTGCCACGGTGCCTGACTACGACCCGTTCACCATTGCGCGGACCGTGGACCGATACCGGCTGTCGGCGTGGCATGCGGCCATGGCCGAGGCGTGGAGCACGCTCCTCCGGCAGCGCGGCGCGAGCAACGACGCCGGCTAGCGCCAGGTCCCTGGGTTCGCCGCCTCGCCCTCGCTGTCGACGCCGCGGCGACCGTTCTCCATGGCCGCGTCGATGATGCGCCACGCATCGTCGACACCCAGCCAGCCCGCCACCTCGACGGGCCGCCCCTCCAGCTCCTTGTAGATGTCGAAGAAGTTCTCGATCTCGCGCAGCCGATGCGGCGACAGGTCCTCCAGGCTGGCGGTCGCGTCCCAGCGCGGGTCGTCGTGGGCGACAGCCAGCACCTTGTAGTCGTGGCCCTTGTCGTCGGTCATGTCGAGCACACCGACCGGGCGGGCGCGAACGATGCAGCCGGAGAACGTGGGCTCGCTGATCACCACCAGGACGTCGAGCGGGTCGCCGTCATCGGCCAGGCTGCCCTCCACGAAGCCGTAGTCGCACGGGTAGTGGACGCTCGAGTAGAGGATCCGGTCGAGCACGAAGCGACGGCGGGCGTGGTCGTACTCGTACTTGTTGCGCGATCCGCTCGGGATTTCGATGATCACCTCGATCGGGCCCCGACGCTCCATCCGAGCAGTATGCGCCGGCCCCCAGCGCACGGGTAGTAGGCTTCGCATGCCATGGCAGTGCAGGCATCGCCGGCCGCCGAGCCTGCGGCCGAGCCGGCGCAGCGATCGAACACCGGCGACGTGACGCGACTCCTGATCCTGGGCTACGGCGCCTTCGGAAGGGCGTTCCACGCGGCCATCTCCACACGCGGCGACGTGGACGTCAGCGTCTACAACCGCAGCCAGCGCACGTTCGACCATCCGGTGCAGCACGTCATCGCCCGGGCGGATGGGATTGCGCTGGACGCTTACGACGTTGTGGTCGTCACCCTGCCCAGCCACGCCATCGGCGAGGTGCTCGGCGGCAGGGCGAGCGCCGCGAGCGAGTCGACCGCCTTCGTGTCGTGCGTGAAGGGCATCGACGCCACCTCGGCCCGCTTTCCGAGCGAGGTGATCTACGCCTCCACCGGGTCGTCGTTCATCGCCGTCATGTCGGGCGCCAGCTTCGCCGACGAGATGCTGGCCGGGCACCCGGTCTTCCTGACCTTCGCCTGCGCCAACCCGGAGCTCGGTCGGCGCGTCGCGGGCCAGCTCGAGAACGAGCGGCTGCGCTTCGAGCTGACGACCGACGTGCGCGGCCTCGAGGTAGCCGGCGTGGGCAAGAACATCATCGCGCTGGGCGCCGGGCTGGCGGACGGGCTGGGCATGGGCGAGAACTTCCGCGCCTCGTTTATCGCGCAGGGCGTCGTGGAGCTGAGCGGGGTGGCGCAGCAGCTGGGCGGCGACCCGCGCACCGTCATATCGGCCGGAGCGCTGGCCGACTTCTTCCTGAGCTGCTCCTCGCCGAAGTCACGCAACTACCAGCACGGCCTGCGGCTGGCGCGGGAAGAGGATCCCGACGGCGCGCTGGCCGAAGGCGTGGGGTCGGCGGAGGGGTTCGTGTCAATCCTCCGACGGCACCGAATTTCGTCCGGCTATTTCGAGACTATCCTTGCGGCGCTGCACGAGCCTCGCGAGATCGCGCGGGCGTTTCACCACGGAGAGGGAAGCTGAGACGATGCGGGTAGGCATCACCTTCGGCACGTTCGACCTGCTGCACATCGGCCATATCAACATCCTCGAGCGCGCCAAGGCGGTGTGCGACTACCTGGTGGTCGGCGTGTCGACCGATGCGCTCACCATCGCCAAGAAGGGAGTGCCGCCGGTCTACCCCGAGGCGGAGCGGATCAGGATCGTGTCCAGCCTGCGCGTGGTCGACTTCACGTTCCCCGAGGAGTCGCTCGAGGCGAAGGCCGACTACATCAAGCGCTTCCACGCCGACGTGCTGGTCATGGGACAGGACTGGGAGGGGAAGTTCGACCACCTCAACGAGCTGTGCGAGGTGCTGTACCTGCCCCGAACGCCGAACATCTCGACCACCGAGGTTCGCGCCGAGATCTTCTCCCGACCTGCGTGAGCGGCCTGGCAGGGCCGGCCGGCGGCGACCGGACGGTGGCCCCGAAGCTGGCATATCTTCCCGCGCTGGATGGCGTTCGCGCGCTGGCGGTGGGCGGGGTGATGGCCTACCACCTTGGCTTGGGCTTCCTGCCGGGCGGCTTCCTGGGGGTGGACCTGTTCTTCGTCCTGTCCGGCTTCCTGATCAGCACGCTGCTCATGCGCGAGCACGCGGCCACCGGCCGGATCGCCCTGTCCGAGTTCTGGCTGCGGCGCGCCCGCCGGCTGCTGCCCGCCCTGTTCCTGGTGATCGCCGCGGTCGCCGTGGCGGCGCTGTGGTCCTCCCCGTTCGACCGTGACCGGTTGCGTGGCGACATCCTGTCGTCGCTCTTCTACGTCGCCAACTGGCGCTTCATCGTCGAGGGGCAGAGCTACTTCCAGGAGTTCGCTTCGCCGTCGCCTGTGCTGCACCTGTGGTCGCTGGCCATCGAGGAGCAGTTCTACGGGTTGTGGCCGCTGCTGACCGCCTCGGGGCTGGGGCTCGTCGCCTGGCGCCGGTGGGGAGCACAAGTTATCCCGGTCATCCTCGCGCTGGGGATCGGCCTGTCGGTCATCGCGCTGGCGCTCACCTGGCGCGAGGCCGATCCATCGGCCGCATACTACGCGACCCACACCCGCGCACACGAGCTGCTGGTAGGGGCGCTGGCCGCCTGGATGCTGGATCGCTCTCCGGGATTCGCCGCGCTGGTTCGACGCGTGGCTCCGCTGGCGGCGGGCCTGGCGATCGCGGTGCTGGCCCTGTTCGGCGTGCTGCTGGCTGACTCGTCGGCGGTGTACTACTTCGGCGGCTCGCTCGCCTTCTCAGTGGCCGCCGCCACGCTGATCGCCAGCCTGGCAGCCAGCGCCGGCGATCGCCGAAACCTGGTGGGGCGCGGCCTGTCGATCCAGCCGCTGCCGTGGATCGGCATGATCTCGTACGGCCTGTACCTGTGGCACTGGCCGGTGATCCTGTGGGTCACGCCGGCGAACACCTCGCTCACCGAGCCGCTGTTGGCCGTCGTGCGCGTCGCGGCGACGCTGGGGATCTCGGCTCTGAGCTTCTTCCTGGTGGAGCGCCCCATCCGCCACGGCCGGCTGGGATCGCTGCGGCTGGGCGTGCCGCAGGTGGCGGCCGGCGCCCTCGGCGTGGCGCTCGTGCTCTCCGGCATGACGGTGTTTGCAACGCGCGGCGCCCTGCGCGCGCCGCAGTTCGTCGAGGGCAACCGCCAGCTGATCACGCACGTGGTGCCCGACGCCCGCGGTGCCATCGGCCTCATTGGCGATTCCGTCGCCATGAGCTTCTATCCGGGCCTGGCCGAGCGGGGCGCACGCGACTCGCAGACGCTGGCAGCCGCGGCGTTCCCCGGGTGCCCGATCGGCGTGGCGGAGCATGTCGCCGGCAACGGCGTCCCGTTCCCGTACGCCGACGACTGCCCGCAGGCTGTCCAGCGCGGCCAGACCGGCATGGTGGACAGGTTCCAGCCGAGCGTCATCTTCTGGATCAGCAACCGCGACCGCTTTCCGATCCGTCAGGACGGCGTGGTGCTCGCGCCAGCCAGCCCGGAGTGGGAGGCCGCGGCCTTCGGCGACTGGGACGGGGTTCTCGATCGCCTCACCGCGAAGGGAGCGAAGGTGGTCCTGATCCTGCCCTTCCACCGAGCCGGCGACGACCCAACCGCGTGCTCCGGCGACGAGGCGTGGAGCGAGGAGTGCACCAGGCCGATCCTCTCGATCAACTCGCTGCGCGCCGAGTACCGCAAGTGGGCGGCGGAACATCCGGAGGACGTCGTGGTGGTGGATCCGGACCCGATCCTCTGCCCCTCGAACCCCTGCCCGGACAGCGTCGCCGGCGTGACGCTGCGCTCGGACCCGGTGCACTTCACCGAGGACGGGGCGCGGCTCTTCGCGCGTGAGCTGGTGGCCCGCCTGCCTGACGGCTTCTGGCCCTAGCCCGGCATCAGGCTCTGCGGAACGCGACCGCGGCTGCGTAGGCGTCGCGCAGGTTTGCGGCCGATACCTCCCATGACAGCGGGCCGGCCATCCGCTCCCGGCCGGCGCGACCCATCTGCTCGCGCCGCACCGGATCGTCGAGCAGCTCGATGATTCGCCGCGCCAGGTCATCGGTGTCGTTCGGCGTGGCGTAGATGGCGGCGTCGGCGGCGCTGACCCGCGTCTCCTGGAGGTCGAAGGCGACCACCGGCACGCCGCAGGCCATGTACTCGAGCGTCTTGTTCATGGTGCAGAACTCGTTGAAGCCATTGGCCGGATCCGGGCTGACCGCCACGTCCGCGGTGGAGAGGATGGTGCGCACCTCGGCATCGGGGATGCGACCGGTGAAGGCCAGGTCATCGGTTCCAAGGCCGACATCGGCGGCGAGCGCGCGCAGCGCTTCGAGCTGGTTGCCGCCGCCAACCGCCACGAACCGGGCGCTTCCGGGCCGCTCCCGCAGGAGCGCGGCAGCGGAGCGAACGAAGTTGTCCACGCCGTCCTGCGGCCCCATGGTGCCGAGGTAGACCACCAGGTGCGGCCGGCCGCCCTTGAGGCCGGGATCGGGCGTCACCTGGTGGATGCGCGCCGGATCTGGTGAGGAGCGCACGATGAACGCCCGCTGCGGATCCACGCCCCCACGCTCGATCGCGAAGCGCCGATACGTCTCGTTGGTGGCGATGACGACGTCCGCGGCGCGGTAGGTGCGACGCTCGCACCACAGCAGGAACCGATGCACCAGACCTCCCGGTCTGCCTCCCTGGGCGACGTACACCTCCGGCGCCAGGTCGTGCTGGTCGAAGACGAAGGCCGACCCCAGCCGCTGGAACAGCCAGCCGATGGGGAACAGGAAGTCCGGCGGGTTGCAGGCGTGGACCACGTCGAAGCGGCGCCCGCGCCAGGCGAGCAGCGACAGCAGCAGCGTCGCCGGAATGGCCACCGCGTACTCGATGATGTGGTTGAGCAGCCCGGCGGCGGTGGTCGGCAGCGGATAGCGGAAGATCTCCATGCCCTCCAGGCGCTCGTGCCAGCGCCGCGACCCCTCGCCGCGCGGGCAGACGACGGTCACGCGCCAGCCAGCGTCACGCAGGGTGCGTGCCTCAGACCAGACCCGCCGGTCGAACGGCACCGGCAGGTCCTCGACCAGGATCAGCGCGCGCCTCATTGCGGGTGATCGATCGCCCAGCGCAGCTGCGGGGCGAGCACGGTCGTGATCGTGGCGGTGAGGTGTCCGCGGTCGCGGAAGACCAGGTAGTGGTCCATCACCAGGGCGCAGGTGCCTTCCGGCGTGCCGTCGGGACAGATCCAGTCCACGGTAGGCACCAGCTCGGCCCCCGCCTCCTGCGCGGCCGCCCGCTCGACCGCGGCATTCCGCTCGTTGAACAGCTCGTCCCGGGTGGCAAGGCAATCCTCGATGCGGCTGGTGGTCTCCAGGCAGGGCAGCTGGCCGTGCAGCAGGTGCGGATTGTCGCCGATGAGGATCGTGCGCTCGCTGCGCTCCCGCACCGCACGCAGAATGTCCACCATCCCGGCCCGCCAGCGGGCCGCCTTGCCTCCCGTCAGCAGGTTGCCGCTCTCATCGGCCAGCGCATGGTTTCGCGAGGTGACGACGAAGACGATCTCCGGCTTGAGCTCGGCGATGCGGTCCAGCGCCAGCTGGCGCCATGCGTCGCATTCGGGCAGCGCCCGCTCCAGGCTGCGATGCCAGACCGTGACCATCACCGGCGGGCAGCCGAACTTGACAAGCGGGACGATGCGCCAGTCCCGCTCCTCGCCGATGGCCTGGACCGCCGGCATCCACATGGCGCCGTGCGAATCGCCGAAGACGACGACCGTGGTGTCGGACGCCTCGTTGCCGTACACGCAGTCGCGGAGCGCTGATTCGGTGATGGTGGTCTGACAGTCGTCCGGCCCCAGCGGCCCGCGGTCGTCGTGCGCCTCGAGCAGCGACGGCTGAAGGTCCGCCGGCACCGGCCCCGTCAGCACGGGTTGCGGCAGTGGCGGACGGTTCGGCCCGGACGGGGGCATGGTCGGCAGCGGCCGGCCGATGGTGGACGGGCCGAACAGGCCCGATACCGCCAGTGCCACGACGGCGATCGACAGCGACAGCGCGCCCGACACGCCCAGCGTCCGCAGGTTGCCGAAGCGCGCTGCGAGCTGCGACCGGAAGGGAGACTCGATGAAGTGGGTGCTCAGCGCCGCCACGCCGACCGACAGGATCGCCAGGGCGATTCGCGTGCGGATCCCGTCTCGACCGATGAGCAGCGGGCCGAGGATCAGGATCGGCCAGTGCCAAAGATAGAGCGAGTACGAGATGCGGCCGAACCAGCGCGGAACGCTGGTGGCCAGCAGCCGCGCGCCGAGCGTCGCGGGGCGCTCGCCGGCCATGATCAGCAGGGCCGCGCCGGCGGCCGGCAGCACGGCCGCGACGCCCGGATAGGGCGTCGAGTCGTCGATCAGCACCACCGCGGCGCCGATGAGCAGCCCGCCCAGCGCGCCGATGCCCGTGGCCGCGACGGTCGGCCAGCGGGCAGGCACGGCCAGCACCCCGAGCGCGATCAGCGCACCCAGGCCCAGCTGCCAGGCTCGCGTCGGCAGCGAGTAGAAGGCCCATGGCGCCTGGAAGCCGGTGATGGCGACCGACAGGGCCAGCGAGGCGATCGAGATCACGGCGATCACCGGCCACAGGCGACGCGGCGACCAGGCCCGCCCGATGAGCAGGATGAGCACCGGCCAGAACAGGTAGAACTGCTCCTCGACGCCAAGCGACCAGTAGTGCAGCAGCGGCGACGGCGCAACGTCGACCGCGAAGTAGTCGGTGGCGATGATCGCGTAGCGGTAGTTCGAGACGTAGAGCGAGGCCGCCGCCCCGTCGGCCGCCACCTCGGAGAACTGCACCGGGGTGAGCAGGAAGCGCGACACCAGCAAGGTGACGGCGATGACCACCAGCGCGGCGGGCAGCAGCCGCCGGGCGCGTCGCCCGTAGAACTGGCCCAGGTCGATGGTGCCACTGCTGCGCAGCTCGCGCAGCAGCAGTCCGGTGATCAGGAAGCCGGAGATGACGAAGAAGACATCGACCCCCACGAAGCCGCCACCAAGGATCGGGATGCGGGCGTGGTACGCCAGCACTGCCAGGATGGCGACCGCGCGCAGCCCCTCGATGTCAGGGCGAAAGTGGTCGCGACCGACCGTCGAGACCGCCGTGTCCCAGGCCGACTCCTCGACCGGAGGAGCAGAATGGGGAGCGCTCAACGTGCCGGCGCGACCCTCACCAGCCGATGCCGGCGTAGCGATGCGCGCCGAGCGACTGCAGCGCCGGCACGCCGACGAGGTCCACGATGCGCTGCTCGTCACGCAGCAGGCCTGCCAGTTCCTCCAGCGCCGGCCAGTGCTTAGTGACGACCACCGTGCCCGCCGGTGTCACGGCCTCAGCCAGCGACGAGCACAGCAGCTGCACCAGGTGCGGCAGGTGCTGCTCCATGAAGGCGCGGTTCGCGCCGCGCAGCAGCGCCGGGTCGACGTCCGGGTCGTAGATGGTGACGCGGCAACCCTTGCCGATGAGGCGCTCGGCCAGCGCCACCGCCGGCGACTCGCGCAGGTCGTCGGTCGACGACTTGAACGACAGCCCCAGGATTGCCACGTCGCGGCTGCCTGCCGCCTCGACCAGCCGCACCCCGCGCTCGAAGTGCGCCGCGTTGCTGGTGATCGCGGCGTTGAGCAGCGGCAGGTCGATATCCGACTTCCGCGCGCGGTCCGTGATGGCCCGCAGATCCTTGGGCAGGCACGAGCCGCCGAAGGAGTAGCCGGGGCGCAGGTAGGCGGTCGAGATGTTGAGCCGATCGTCGGCCATCATCAGCCGCATGACGTCGCGACCGTCCACGCCGTTGGCCCGCGCGAAGGAGGCGATCTCGTTGGCGAAGGCGATCTTCGTGGCGTGGAATGCGTTGTCGGTGTACTTCACCATCTCGGCCGTGCGGATTGGCACCACCTCGAACGGCGAGGCGAGGCCTTCGTAGGCGTCGCGCACCCGGCTGGCGGAGCGATCGTCGTTGGCGCCGATGACGGTGCGCGAGGCCTCGTGGAAGTCGCGGATGCTGGTCCCCTCGCGCAGGAACTCGGGGTTCATGGCCAGCCCGAAGTCGGTGCCGGCGCGCATAGACGACCCGTCTTCGAGGGCGCGCTGGACCATCTCCTCGGTGGTGCCGGGCAGGACTGTGCTGCGCACGACCACCGTCCGGAAGCGGTCGTCGCGCGGCAGCGCCGCACCGATCTGCTCGGCCACGCGCTGCACGGCCGTCAGGTCGAGCGCCCCGGACGGGGCGGAGGGCGTGCCCACCGCGATCATGATCAGGTCCGCGTCGGCCACCGCCTCGGCAAGGCCCGCGACCCGGATGCGCCCGGCCGCCACCCCCTTGGCCAGCAGGTCGTCCAGCCCCGGCTCGGCGATTGGTGAGCGGCCGGCGGCAATCGCCTGGGCCTTGGTGGCGTCAGTGTCGACGCCGACCACCTGGCGGCCCAGGTCGGCCAGGCAGGCCGCAGTGGTCGCCCCGACATATCCGAGTCCGATGATGGCTACCTGCACGCCGTCTCCCTGCTGTTGATCACGCGCTGTTCGAGCGCGCCGCACACCGTACACGAATCGCCACAGGTCACGCCGCAGGCGGGTCTCCGGCCGGGTCCCCGACCGCGGTCCATGCCGACAGGTCGCGGCCGATGAGCGTGCCCAGCCGCTCGACCTCCGGCCGCAGCTCATGGGTCAGGCGCCTGCGCAGGTCCGGGTCCATCGCCCGGCGCGGGGCCGGTGAGCTGTTCAGCCGCAGCACCATGTCCCGCAGCCGGTGGACCAGCGGGAAGCGCCGCAGCACCGGGACCAGCCGCAGCAGGGGTCCGGGAGGCTGGTAGGTCAGGCGCTGGAGCAGCGACGAGCGCACGCTCTTGTTCGGGTTGCGGATCGCGAAGTCGGGCACGAAGCCGGGATCCACGCCCAAGAACTCGAGCAGTGCCCGATACGTGCCCGGCGTGTCATCGCGGAAGTCCTCGTAGACGATGACATGGACCCGTTCGTGGCCGAAGGTGTCGAAGTAGCGCTCCAGCTGCTCGGCGAAGCGCACGCTCTCGCGGTAGTACAGCGTCTCCGGTCGCAGCGGCCCGGGTGGCATGCGCTCGCCCCGGCGGCGCGCCGGCTCCGCCTCCAGCGCCTCGGCGAAGGCGTGGATGTCCTCCTCCACGTTGAAGATCAGCTGGCTGTGCTCGGCGTACATGACGTCCACCGGGTTGCGCAGCATCACCACGATCTGTGCGCCCGGCGAGGCGGCGGCGATCTCCCGCGCCGCCGAGCGCGAGTACAGGTACCAGGCCGATGCCTCGCCCACCCGCTGGTCGGGCCGCGCAGCCCGGAAGAGGTCGAGGTACTGCTCCCGCGTCATGCGCCCGTAACGCCGAGTCAGGTCGTCGCCGAAATAGAGCGGCTCCTTGTGGAACGGCATGAACACCTGCGGGTGCGGGCGCAGGTACTCGTACAGCGCGGTGGTGCCGCTCTTGAAGGCGCCGACGATGAAGAAGTCCGGAAAGCGGTCGCTGGTCATGCAGCGGCAAGCCTAGCGTCGCTCCCTCGCGGCTACACTCCAACCCGACTTCATCCGACGAGGAGAGCGCTTGGGCGACCCGTGGCTGCCGTCGGTGCACGGCGAGGAGACGAGGGGCCTGCGCGGGCATGTCGCCCGAGGCCTGACCTGGACCATCGTCGACACCTGGGGACGCCAGCTGCTCAACCTGCTCGTCTTCGTGCTGCTGGCGCGGCTGCTGACGCCGGATGACTTCGGGCTGGTGGCGCTGGCCGCGACCTTCATCCTCCTCTTTCAGCTCATCGTCGACCAGGGGCTGGGCGACGCGCTCATCCAGAAGCAGACGATCTCCCCCAGCCAGCTGAACACCGCCTTCTGGGCGGCCGTGGCCACGGGCGTGGTGCTCACCCTCGCCGGCATCCTGCTCGCGGCCCCGGTCGCACTGGTGGTTGCCGAGCCGAAGCAGCAGGCGGCGCTGACCGCCGTCCTGCAGGCACTGAGCTTCAGCTTCCTGCCGGCAGCCGGCAGCAGCATCCAGATCGCCATCCTGCGGCGCGAGTTCCGGTTCCGCGAGCTGGCGATGCGTGCCCTCATCTCCACCGCGGCGGGCGGCATCGCCGGCGTGGGGCTGGCCCTGTACGGGGCCGGCGCCTGGGCGCTGGTGGCGCAGCAGCTGGTCACCGCGGTGGTCTCGCTGCTGGTCCTGTGGCGAGCCAGTCCCTGGCGCCCGAGCATCCAGGCCTCGTTCGCCGATTTTCGCGAGCTATCCGCGTTCGGTCTCAAGGTGGTCGGCTCCGACGTCCTCAACTTCCTGTCGCGCAACGTCGACAACCTGCTCATCGGGGTCGTGCTGGGCTTCACGCCGCTGGGGCTGTACTCCGTCGGCTACCGGGTGCTGACAGTCACCCAGAACCTGCTCATCAACGTGGCGCGGCGCGTGGCTTTCCCGGCCTTCTCGCGCCTGCAGGGCGACGTTCCGCGCATGCGGCGCAGCTACTTCCAGGTCACGCGCGTGGCCGGCGCGTTCATCCTGCCGGGCTACATCGGTCTGGCGTTGGTTGCTCCCGAGATGACCATCCTCGTCTTCGGGCGGACCTGGACCGATAGCGGCCCGGTGGCGGCGGTGCTGTTCCTGATCGGCCCGGTGCTGACGCTGCAGGCCTTCAGCGGCGCCTACCTGAACGCCATCGGCCAGCCGGGTGTGGTGCTGCGCTTCCGCTTCATCACCACCGTGAC
Source organism: Candidatus Limnocylindria bacterium (assembly GCA_036556695.1). Taxonomy (GTDB): domain Bacteria; phylum Chloroflexota; class Limnocylindria; order QHBO01; family QHBO01; genus DASSCW01. The sequence continues at coordinate 28,427 of DATBIY010000077.1, read as the reverse complement.
CAACGTGGCCGGCTTCCTGATCGCGGTGTGGTTCGGCATCCTGGCCGTGGCGGCTGCCTTCGTGCTGCGCGGCTACCTGCTCCTGCCGCTCAACCTGTCCTGGATGAGCCGATACGGCCAGATCCCGATCGGTGAGTACCTGGGCCGGCTGCAGGGCGTGGCCATCGCCACCGCTGCGATGGCCGCGGTCGTCCTGCTGGTCAAGCTCCTGCTCGCCGGTCACGGCTCGCTGAGCCTGCTGCTGGCGGCGGAGGTGATCGCCGGCGGGGCTACCTATGTGCTAGTCATCTGGCTGGTCGAACGGCGCCTGGTCCACGACGTGCTGGCCCTGCTCTCCGAGGTCTTTCGGCGTGGCGGCCGTCGCAAGCGCGGTGGGGCGCCAGACGCCGGCCCGGAGCCGGACCCGGGCCTGTCGGCCGGCCTGGACGAGGACATCTGAGGCCATCTCAGCGCTCGCCCTAAGATGGCCGGGTGACCCTTCCGACCTTCGTCATCGGTGGCGCGCCGAAATCGGGGACCACCGCCCTGTGGGGCATGCTGCGCGAGCACCCGGACGTGTTCATGACCGCCTTCAAGGAGCCGCACTTCTTCACCCGCGAGGTGAGCGAGCCCGCGCCCGGGGTGCGGATCGTGGGCCGGCCGCGCCCGGATAGCTATGCCCGCGGCATGGACTGGTACGAAAGCCTGTTCGAGGGCGGCGAGGGCCGTGCGGCGCGCGGCGAGGCCAGCACGCACTACCTCTGCGCCCGCGATGCGCCGGAGCTGATGGAGCGCCACGTTCCGGGGCTGCGCATCATCTTCGTGCTGCGCCAGCCGGTGGATCGCGCGTACTCGCACTACTGGCACTACCGCAAGAACGGCCACCGCCTGCCGCCGTTCGAGGCGATCCTGGACGACGACCCGCAGCTGCGCTACCTGGACTATGTCAGCCGCTATGCCGAGCACCTGCAGCGCTACCGCGAGGCCTTCGGGCCGGAGCGGGTGTACGTCGCCACCTTCGACGACTTCCGGGCGGATCCGGCGCGCACCTATCGCGAGGTCTGCCGCTTCATTGGCGTGGATGACAGCTTCCACGCCGAGTACCACCGCGAGTACAACCCGCATGGCAAGCCGGCCTCGTCGCTGGTGCACGGGCTGCTGCGCCGGACGAAGCGCATGCGCTGGACCTTCCTGCCAGCCGGCCTGCGCCACAGGGCGCGCGACGTTCGTGGACGGCTGGATCTGCTGAACCTGCGGCGCACGGCCTACCCGGAGCTGGCCCCGGACGTCTGGCGCCGCATGACCGAGCTGTTCGAGCCGGACATCCGCTACGTGGAGGAGTTGCTCCACCCGCTGCCCGCCTGGCGAGAGCAGCGCGTGCCACACAGGCCCGCGGCCGAAGGCGTGGCCGCCGGTGGCTGATGCCCTGCGGCGCGGACGAGTCGCCGCGCGCTACGTCCTCGGGCACCTCCGTCATCGCGACCCGCGCACCTGGGTTTTTGGCAGCGTCAAGGGCTTCGCTGACAACTCGCGCTACCTGGCGGAGCACGTGGCCCACGCACATCCGCAGATCGAGGCCTGGTGGATCGCACGCAGCGACGCGGAGGCCGGTGCCGCCCGGGCTGCCGGCCTGCGCGTCGCCCGACGCGGCAGCCCCGAGGCTCACGATGTCCAGTCGCGGGCGCGGGTCGCCTTCCTGTCCAGCGGCTTCCAGGACGTGGAAGCCGCGTACCTGGGCGGCGCCTTCGTGGTCGACATGCGGCACGGCATGCCGAACAAGAAGATCCTGCTGGACATGGACGATCCGGAACTGCGGGCATCGTCCTGGCGGCGGCGCATGGTTGCCCGCCTGCGCCGCTGGCTGGTCGCGCGGCGCCTGGGCCAGGTCGACCTGGTGATCGCCCAGGGCGAGCTGGGCAAGGAACGGTTCAAGACGGCGTTCGCTGCGCCGGAGCGCAAAGTCGTGGCGCTGGGAACGCCGCGCTTCGACGTGATCCTTGGTGCCGAGGCGCTGGACCGGGTGGGTGGCAGGGACCTGCGGCAGCGTCTCGGACTCCCCGCCGACGCGTACGTGGTGCTGTGGCTGCCCACTTGGCGCGACGAGGGCGACGCCGGCTGGCTGCCGGCCCTCGACGCCGACGCCCTCGACCGCCACCTCGCCGGCACGCCGGCGCTGCTGGCCATCAAGCCGCATCCCTACGCCGATCAGGCCGTGTTTCGCGGGCGCCTGCCCGAGCACCCCAGGATCCGGCTGCTCGACCAGCGGGACGTCGACCCCAACGCCCTGCTGCGCGTCGGCGATGCGCTGCTGACCGACTACTCCAGCGCCGCGTCGGATTACGCGCTGCTCGATCGGCCCATCCATTTCTTCGCGCCAGACCTGGCCGCCTACCGCGGCGGGCTGGGGCTGTACGAGCCCTACGAGGCCTTCACCGGCGGGACGTACCACGAGACGTGGCAGTCGCTGCTGCCAGCGCTGGCGGCATCCGCCCGCGGCGACGACCGCCAGGCGCGCGACGCAGCGCGGCGTATCCGCCAGCGGCAGCGGGACCGCGACGAGCCAGGAAGCTCGGAGCGCATCGTGCGCGCCGTGGCCGAGCGCATCGGCCTCGAGCTCGAACCGGCCGCCGAGCGCAGCGGTCCGACGCTCACCCTAAACTCCGGCGAGTGACAACCGGCCCCAACTTTTTCATCGCCGGCGCGCCCCGCTGCGGTACGACGGCCATGTACGACTACCTGCGCCAGCATCCCGACGTGTTCATGCCGCTGCGCAAGGAGCCGGTCTATTTCGGCGCGGACCTCCAGAAGCGGAAGCCCTACCTGGACGAGGCAGGCTATCGGGAGCTGTTCGAGCCGGGAGCCGGCCGTGCGCGGCGCGGTGAGGCCACGGTCTGGTACCTCTACTCACAGACGGCCGCTCGCGAGATACGTGACTTCGTGCCGGACGCGCGGATCATCATCATGCTGCGCAACCCGGTCGACATGGTTCACTCGCTGCACAGCCACCAGCTCTTCACCGCCAACGAGGACATCGCCGAGTTCGAGGAGGCGCTGGCCGCCGAGCCGGACCGCGCCGAGGGCCGGCGACTGCCGCCGGGCGTGCGCAGGCCGGAGGGGCTGCTGTACCGGGCCTGCGGGCGCTACGCCGAGCACGTCGAGCGCTGGCTCGAGGTGTGGGGCACCGAGCAGCTCAAGGTGATCCTGTACGACGACCTCAGCGCGGATGCCGCGGCCACCTACCGCGATACGCTCGAGTTTCTGGAGGTGGATTCCAGCTTCGCGCCGGACTTCTCGGTGGTGAACCAGAACAAGGGGGTGCGCTCCGAGCTGCTGCGACGCATCACCTACCACCCGGCTTACGTGGCCGTCACCAACCGCCTCCCCGGGCCGATCTCGCACGCCGTCTCCCGAGCGGTGAAGCGGGCCAACATCCGCTACGCCGAGCGGCCGCGCATGTCGGCCGAGCTGCGGGCCAGGCTCACCGCCGAGTTCGCGCCCGACGTGGATCGCCTGGCTGGAGTCATCGGGCGGGACCTCTCCGCCTGGACGGCGGTGAGGCAGGCTTGAGCGCGCGGCCCAACCCCCGCCGTCCGGACTTCTTCATTCCCGGGGCTCCCAAGGCAGGCACCACCGCCCTCTACGACTACCTGCGCCAGCACCCGCAGATCTTCCTGCCGGCCGCCAAGGAGCTGCACTACTTCGGCAGCGACCTGGAGCGCCGCCGCACGCCGCGCCCGACCCTCGGGGAGTACCTGCGCTACTTCGCCGACGCGCGGGACGAGTTGCGGGTGGGGGAGGCATCGGTCCGCTACCTGCATTCGCGCCTGGCGGCCCGAGAGATCGCCGAGTTCAGCCCGGGTGCACGAGCGATCATCATGCTGCGCGACCCAGTTGAGATGATGTACGCGATGCACAGCGAGCTGGTCTTCATCGGCGCCGAGGACATCGAGGACTTCGCCGATGCACTGGCCGCCGAGGACGACCGGCGTCGCGGGAGGCGCATCCCTCCCGGCGCCAACCGACCGGTCGCGCTCCTGTACCGAGATTCAGCGCGCTATACAGAGCAGGTCGAGCGCTTCTTCGACGCCCTGGGCAGGGAACGCGTGCACGTCATCCTCTACGACGACTTCAAGGCCGATACCCTGGCGGCCGTTCGCGACGTGCTGCGCTTCCTGGAGGTGGATGACACCTTCGAGCCCGCGATTCGGGTGGTCAATCCCAGCAAGCGCAGCCGCAGCCGGCTGGTGCGAGACGTGGCCGCCAACCCGCCCGGCTTCCTGCGTGCCGTGGCGCGCGCCGTCATGCCGCCGCACCTGCGCAAGCGCGTGTTCCGCACCGTCCTCAACATGAACGCCCGCCCCGAGCGACGGCCGCCCATGGATCCGCAGCTGCGACGACGCCTGCGGGCCGAGTTCGCGCCGGAGGTCGAGCGGCTCGGCCGACTGCTGGAACGCGACCTCTCCGCCTGGAGCGCCGCCGCGTGATCGCTGCACCCGACGAGCGGCAGGAGGAGCGCGCCTTCCTGGTGCAGCTCGCCGTCATCCTGGGGCTGGCCGTCCTGCTGCCGTGGATCGCCTGGAGCGTGCTGCCGCATGACGGCCTGCTGCGCTACGTGCCGGTGGGCCTGGCGGCCGCGCTGTTGGTGGCGTCCTCGATCCGCTTCCCGGCCGCCGGGCTCTTCGCCTTCGCCCTGTTCGTGCTCTTCTACGACACCCTGGCGCGGCACTTGGGCGAGCCCATCCGGCGCGTGGACGAGGTCGCCATTGCCGGCCTGGGGCTGGTGGCGGCATTCCGGCTGCTGCCCCGCTGGCGCGATTGGTTCTGGTGGCCGCGCGAGCTGGCCATCGTGCTGCTGCTGCTGGCCGGCGTGGCGTCGAGTCTGCTGGGCGGGGTGCCGATCCGGATCTGGGGCACCACGCTGCTGCTGGTGTTCAAGGGCCTGGCCTTCTTCTACGTGGCGCTCTCGGTCGAGCCGCGACCGGCCCAGCTGCGGGGCGGATTGAAGGTCCTCCTGGGCATGGGCGTGGTGCTGGTCGCCACCTCGTTCATCGAGCTGGTCGACCCGATCTCGTTCCAGCACGCCATCGGGCTGAACGAGTACCTCCGCATTCGGGGACCGCTGTACGTCGTCAAGTCGGTGTTCGTGCACCCGGTGCTGTTCGCCTGGTTCACGGCGCTGGTCGCGCTGCTGGCCTACGCCGCCTATTCCGTCACCCACAAGCGGCGCTTCCTGCTCATTGGCGGATTCCTGAGCCTGGGGCCCTTCCTCGGTGCCCGGCGCCGGGCGATCCTGGCGCTGCTGGCCGCGCTGGGCGTCGCGTTCGGCGCCTCCTGGTGGCGAACTCGAGCCCTGGCCGCCGTCGCGCGCCGCTGGGCGCCGGTGGGGGCCACCATGGCCATCATCCTGGTGGTGTTCATTCCCGCCCTGTCGGCCCTGTGGGACTCGACGGTGGTCAATTACATCACTCCCTCCCCCAACCCCACTGCCTCCGGCGACGGCTTCGGCGAAGGCGACGGGGAGGCGCCGCCCCAGGTGCGCATCGCGCTGTACGTGGGCGCCGCCGAGATCGCCCGCGACAACTTCCCGCTGGGCGCCGGGCTGGGTCGCTGGGGCAGCTGGATGAGCCGGGAGTACTACAGTCCACTCTACTTCGAATACGACGTCGCGAGGATCCGCGGCCTGCGTCCGCACGATCCGCGAAACGTGACCGACACGTTCTGGCCTCAGATCCTGGGGGAGACCGGGGCGGTGGGGCTGGTGGCGTATGCCGGGTGGCTGGCGGCCATTGGGCTGGTGCTGCTCCGGTCGCTGCGGCGCCAGATGGGCGGCGCGCTCAGGATCTTCCTGCTCGGCGCGACCATGATCTGGGTTCAGGCCGGCATCGAGTCGCTGGCCAGCCCGATGTACCACTCGCCGCCTCGGGCCTACCTCACCTTCCTCATCCTGGGCACCGCCACGGCAGTCGCCTGGCGGATGCGTCGCGAGCAGGGGCAGCCCACCGCGGACGCCGGCTGATGGCGCCGCGCGTCACCATCGTCCTGCCGTCGGACCTCGCCAGCTCGAAGATCGGTGGCATCCAGACCTTTGCCCGCGGCTTCGTGAAGTACGCGCCGGAGGACTTCGTGCTGGAGCACATCGGCATCACCACCGATGCCGTGGGGGCCCCGGTCGGCCAATGGACCGATGCGCAGCTCGGCGAGCGCCGGCTGCGCCTGCTGCCGCTGGTCGCCGCGCAGGCGGGGCAGCGCCGGTCGCGCGTTCCCGTCGCGCTGGCGTTCACCCGCGAGCTGGCGCGTCGACGCCGATCCCTGAGCCGCACACCGCGCGTGCTGCAGTTCCATCGCCCGGGCACAACCCTGCCCTTCCTGGGGTCGCGCTGGGCGACGGTGCAGGTCATCCACCTGACCAGCGGACAGCTGACCTCGGGCCGCAGCGAGAGCCGCTGGCGACGCCTTGGGCCGGCGCTCGGCGCGCTCGAGCGCTTCACCCTGCCACGGGTCGATCGCATCGTCGCCGTCAACGAGGAGGCGGCCGAGGAGTACCGCCGCCGCTTCCCGGCGCTGGCGGACCGGATCGAGTTCCTGGCCAACTGGTTCGACGACGAGGTCTTCGGGCCGGCGAGCCCGGACGAGCGCGCCGCGCTGCGCGAGCGGATGGCCGACGAGCTGGGGCTCGGCACCGACGGCCCGCTGCTCCTCTGGGCGGCGCGCTTCGACACGCAGAAGCAGCCGCTGCTGGCGATCGAGGCCTTCCGGCGCCTCGGTCAGCCGGGCGCCGGCCTGGTGATGGCCGGGGACGGCGAGCTGCGCGTGCAGGCCGAGCGCGCCGTCGCCGAGGCGGGCATTGCCGACCGCGTCCGGTTCGCAGGGACGCAGCGGCAGGACCAGCTGGCCAGCCTGATGCAGGCGGCCGACCTGTTCCTCCTCAGCTCGGCGCACGAGACCGGACCGACAATCGCGCTCGAGGCGCTGGCCTCAGGCCTGCCGCTGGCCAGCACGCCGGTCGGCCGCGTGCCACGCCTGCTCGCCGAGGGCGGCGGGGAGCTGGCCGCGCAACATGACGCCAGCGCACTGGCAGCCTCGATCGACCGGCTGCTGGCCGCCCCGGCGGAGCAGCGGCGGCAGGAGGCGGTGCGCGCCGTCGACCCGTACCGCGCCCGCGCCGTGCTCGCGCCCTTCTACGAGGCGCATCGCGAGCTCTTCGCCGGGCTGGACGCCACGCGGGACGACGGCGACCGCGACTAGGTTGGCGTGGTCTCGGCCGCCACCGCCTTCCCGGCGACCGGCACCGGTGTCGGCGCGCCGGATCCCGACACGACCCCCGGGATAGCCTCCGCCCAGGCATGTCCCTCCACCCGCAGCCGGAAGCGCCGCGCCCGCGCGACCGCCGCCGCCAGGATCTCGCGCTCCCGCGCGCGCAACGCGGCGGCGTCCAGCGTCCCGAAGCGCAGGTGCGGGGCGAACCAGGCGAAGGGTGGGAAGGTGTACGCGTCCTCGGTGTTCGCCAGTAGCTGGTCCAGCGTTCCTTCCAGCTCCACGCTCTGCAGCTCCGGCGTCCCGCGCTCCATCAGGATGATTGCATCCATCGGCGCCTCCGACGCCAGCTCACAGTCCACCAGCGAGGTGACGTGGTACTTCGGCGGCGGCACCAGCAGCTGCACGGCGGCGTTGATGGTCACGATCGGCACCGGCAGCCGGCCGATGGCCTGGCCAATCGATCGGCCCTGGCGCGAATGGAGGCGGCTTCGGATGGCGAGCATCACGCGGTCGGCGAACGGCAGGCTGCGCTCGTTGACGGCATTCATGGTGTGCGACGAGAGGGTCATCGGCTTCGGGTAGGAGAGCACCCGGCCGTCGGGCTGCAGGATGGCCATGTCGTCGCCCATGAACGCCCAGGGGTGCTGCATCAGCAGGCGCAGCAGGGTGCTGGTCTTGCCGGTGTCCGTTTTCGCGGACATGAGCAACGCCCCGCGCTCGGTGGCCACCGAGGCGGCATGCAGCAGCACGGCGCCGCGCGACACCAGGTGGAAGCGCAACAGGGGCTCGACCACGTTGGTGTAGAGCACGTGGTGCGACCACGCCAGCAGCCAGTTGGCGTCCACCCGCAGCGGCTCCTCCAGCCTTACGTCGAAGGAGACGCCAAGGAAGCCCAGCTGTTCGCGATAGCAAATGACCGATGCGTCCGACGTCACGCGCACCTTCAGACGGAAGAAGCCGCCAAGCAGGGAGCGCCGCTCCACCTCGATGTCCGGCCGCAGCGCCTCCTCGACGTTGAACGAGGCCAGCTCCGGCAGGGCGATGCGCGAGCGGAGGCGCACCAGGTCGTGGATCGAATAGTTGAACCAACCGTCCACCGCGGTCTGGTCGCGCGCATCGCGCCCCGCCCAGATCCAGTTGTCGGCGATGAAGTAGCGGACACCGAACGTCACGCCGATGGCGATCAGGTTCGAGACCAGGTAGTGCAGCCCGGCAGCTTCGGTGAAGAGGACGAGCACCGGGACGCGGATGAGGAGGGTGCTCACGTTCAGGGCGTTGAAGGCCAGGTAGCGGACCAGAATGTGCCCGCGCGAATCGCGCTCGCCGAAGACCCACAGCTCGGTCAGCACGAAGTTGTGGAGGGTTGAGACCTGCGATGCCAGGATCGCCGACACGGCGTAGTGGATGTGCAGCCACTCGGTGAAGGCCAGCAGCGCCAGGGCGTTGACCCCGATGCCGATAAGGCCCACCACCGCGAAGCGCGACGGCCGCAGCAACGCGCGCAGCAGGCTCCGGGTGCTCGTCTCGCGGAAGGTGCGTGGTCGGGATGGTCGGCCCGCGGGTACGGTCACCGTCTCCCTCGGCTGGCTTGGCTGGGACCGGCGGATCGTAACAGGGGTCAGCGCGGACCGAGCAGGAAGGCCTGAAGTGCTTGGCCGAACTCGCGCTGCTCCACGATGTCGTAGTGCTCCCGCAGGTCCAGCAGCACCGTGTCGGGCACATCGGCCTCGACGCGAAGCACCAGCCACACCCTGGCGTCCGGCTGTGGGCGATCAGCGAAGGCCCGCGATATGGCCTTCGGTCGCGGATCAGCGTCGCTGCGATCGAGGTAGAAGTCCAGCATGCGCGCACCCCACCTGCGGATCAGCAGGCGATCGCCCGGCGCCGCGTCCTCGGCGATCCAGGCGGCCAGGCTTCGCCAGTCCTGCCCGTGCTGGTCGGCGTAGGCCGATGGCAGGGCCAGCAGCAGCGGCGCGGCAACCGCCACGGCTGCGGCGGCGCGCAGGGCTGCCGGGGCGCGCAGCGGCCAGCGCGGCAGCGAAACGATGCCGACGCCGGCCAGGACCGCGAATGGTGGCAGGCAGATGACCAGGTAGCGAGCCACCAGCAGCGGCTTCCACATCGACATGATCACGTCGGCAACGATCGGCACGGCGAAGGTGGCGACCGACAGCCAGGTGCCGGGATCGCGGCGCCGCAGCGCCACCGCCCCCACGGCCGCCAGGCCCAGGGCCGCCAGCAGCAGCACCCCGCCGCTGAGCGAGATCATGGTGACCCACAGCTGATGCAGGCTCAGGTCGGCGATCCAGCCGTGCCCGCCGCCGTACTGCCTGATGATCAGCGGGACCGGCGCGGCGGCGACGACCAGCGGCAGCGTGACCGCGGCCGCCGACAGCCAGCCGGGGAAGCGGCGCGCGGCCAGCACCCATCCGGCATGCGCGGCAATGACCAGTGCGATGAAGAAGTGGACGTACAGGCCCAGCGCCCCGATGACGCCGTACGCCAGCCAGGGCCACGCCGATCGCCGCTCGGTGGCGATCAGCACCAGGAGCGTCAGGCTGGCGGTGATGAGCATGGCCAGTGAGTAGCCCCGCGCCTCGTAGGCGTAGTGGATGACCACCGGGTGCAGGGCGAACACCAGCGCGGCCGCCAGGCCAGCCGGCCAATTGGCCAGCCGCCGCGCCAGGAAGTACACCGGGATGACGGTCAGCGCGCCGAATACCACGGACAGCAGGCGCACCTGCGCCTCGGCCTCGCCGAGCTTCAGCCAGAAGTGGAGGAACAGGTAGTAGGTCGCCATGTTGGCCAGTCCGACCTTGCTGCGTTCGCGATCGATGACCATCAGCAGCTCGCGGACCGAGTGCTTCGAGAAGACGACGCTGGCGATCTCGTCGCGCCAGAAGCTGAAGAGGTCCAGCCCGCCGATCGCAAGTCCCGCCAGCAGGATGGCCGGAGCGGCGAGCGCCAGGCCCTCTTTCCAGCCGAAGGCGCGAAGCGTCGAGCCCAGCTCCTGCAGGCCGTTCCGCGCCGTGGCCTCCCCCACGGTCGTGCTCAGCGCTGGAGATCCTCCAGCGCGGCGGCGGCGGCGGCCAGGACCTCGTCGCGCGCCTCGGGCCAGTGGCGGCGGACCGTGGCGCCCGCTCGCGAGCGGTGGCCGCCGCCGCCGAATGGCGCGGTCACCCGCGTGGCGTCGACCCGCTCCGAGGTCCGTACGCTGACCCGTGTCTCGGCGTCGCCCAACTCACGCAGCAGCAGCGTCACGTCCGCCCCCTTGGCGCGCGCCAGGAACTCCGCCACGCCGTCGGCGTCGTGCTGCTGCGTTCCGGTCTCGCTCAGCATCTCCAGCGTCAGGGTGGTGTGCACCACGCGACCGTCGGCGATGGTTCCCACCTCCGCAAGCATCTTGCCCCACAGCGCCATGGTGGGGAAGGGCAGCTCCGCCAGGATGGTGCGGTGGATGAGGGCCAGCGGCGCGCCGGCATCGACCAGCCGCGCGGCGGCACGCAGCGTCGTGCCGTTGGTGGCCCGATCCGAGAATCCCAGGCTGTCGCGCACGATGCCGGTGAGCAGCGCGGTGGCCAGCGGGGCGTCGAGGGGGATCTCCAGGGCATCGACCAGCTCGAGCAAAACCTGGCAGGTGGCGGCGGCCGTTGGATCCACCAGATTCAGGTCGCCGTAGTAGGTGCTGCTCACGTGGTGATCCACGTTGAGCAGGCGCGCGCCCTCGAACCAGGCCGCCTCCTCGGTGGCGATGCGCCCCACGCGCTCGAGGGTTGCGGCGTCGCAGACGACCGCCAGGTCGGGTTCCAGCCGCGGGCGCTCCCGCACGGAGGCCACCAGGGGCAGGTAGTCGAACATCGGCGGGATGCCGTCGACGCTCACGATCTCGTGCTCGATGCCCAGCCGCTCGGCAATGAGGCCCATGGCGATCGCCGCACCGATGGTGTCGGCGTCGGGGTTCTCGTGGCAGAGGGCGGTGATGCGCCGCGCGCCGCGCACGGCGGCTGCGACATCGGCGAGCTGGCTGTGGTGCTCGGTGGCGATGGCCAAATGATCCTCCAATGGTGACGTGGTCAGTGGGCAGCGGGCCTGCGGCGGGTGCAGCCGGCTCAGGTTCCGGGCGCAGATTGTAGCCACCAGCCCCGCGCCGGTGGCTCAGGGGGCGCGGCGCTCCGTTCGACCGTCGGCCCAGTGGATCTCGATCTGGTCGGCGCTGCGCACGGCGGTGAACGGCAGCAGCTCCACCGTGAAGCGGTCGCGCCACGGCGGGTCCAGGCCACGCAGCAGCGGCACCAGCGAGACGCCGTCCACCGGTGTCGGCGGCGCGACGCCGGCCAGCTCGGCGATCGTCGGCGCCAGGTCGATGTTCAACGCGAAGTGCTCATCCATGCCCTCCACCACGTCGGGACCCACGACCGACAACGGCACGCGCGTGTCGGTGTCCGCCGGGGTCGCCTTGCCAGGATGCGGCCCCAGGTGGTAGCCGTTGTCCGAGGTGAAGAACAGGTAGGTGCTGCCGTCCATGTCGGCCAGCAGCTGGCGGACGAGGTGCTCGATCGGACGCATGATGCCCGGCCTCCTGGCCGGATCGCCCGGATAGCGCGCCCCTCCCCAGGGGGCATGCGGCGCCATCGGCGCCAGCAGCAGGAAGTACGGCTGGTCGCCAGCCCGGCGGATGAAGTCGCGCGCCTGCGGCAGAAAATGCGTTGACTCGTTGCCACGCAGCCGGCGGACCTGGCCGTCGAAGCTGAACTCGATGTTGCGGTAGCCGTGCGCCGTGTTCGAAACGCGGCCGATCCAGGTGTCCCAGCCGGGAGGCACATAGCTGGGCGGCGAGTCGCGCCAGCCGTAGCCGACCAGGTAGCGGCCCATGAAGCCTGTCCGGTAGCCGGCGTCCTGCAGCCAGACGGGCAGCGTGGAGTCCTGCATGCCGCTGCGCAGCGCGGCGTACAGACCGCCCTGCGGCGGCTCGGTGGCCCAGACGCGGTGGTTGTGGGCATACAGCCCGGTCAGGGTGGATGCCTTCGACGGGCAGCACAGTGGAGAGGTGACGAAGGCGTTGACGAAGTCGTGGCCACCGATCTCGCCGGACAGGGGGAGGCTGCGCCACAGCGCCACGTCAAGGTCGTCGGTGAGAATGACGATGATGTTCGGTGGGCGGCCGGCCGAGCGGGCGCCGACGTTCCGCTCGCTGCTCGCCAGCGGGACGCCGATCACCAGCACCGCGACCATGGCCAGCGCCGCGGGGATCCGGCCCAGGGCGGTGTTGCGGCGCCGTGGCGGGGTGCGCATGCCGGCAGCCTACCCCGGCTGGCCGCGGCGTTGTACGATACGCGTCGCCCGAGATACGGTTTCATGCCCGCGGCACCTGCCTGCCCACTTCCCCGGCCGGCGCCGCTCACGAGGAGAGTTCCCGCTTGACCACCGATCGCACCTCGCTGCCCCACGGCGGCACGCTCATCGACCGCACCCTCACCGGTGATGCCCGCTCAGCCGCCCTGGAGCAGGCAGCCGGGCTGCCCTCGATCACCGTCAACAGCGTCACGGCATCTGACCTGGAGCTCATCGGCAACGGCGCCTTCAGCCCGCTGACCGGGTTCATGGGCGAGGCCGACTACCGGAGCGTGGTCGACTCCATGCGGCTGGCCAGCGGCCTGCCGTGGTCCATCCCGGTGACGCTGGCTGTCAGCCCCGAGCAGGCGGATGGCCTGCAGATCGGCTCGCAGGTCGCCCTCAGCGACGAGGACGGGCGCGTCCTGGCCATCCTGGACCTGACCGAGAAGTACACCCGCGACGCACAGCACGAGGCGCAGCAGGTCTTCCGCACCACCGAGGAAGCGCACCCCGGGGTGGCCCGCATCTACAGCTTCGGCGACGTCTACCTGGGCGGCGAGGTGCAGGTCCTCAACGGGCCGGTCAACCCGCCCTTCGCCGAGTTCCGCCGCACGCCGGCAGAGACGCGCGCCATCTTCGCCGAGAAGGGCTGGCGCCGGGTGGTGGGCTTCCAGACAAGGAACCCCATCCATCGGGCCCACGAGTACCTGACCAAGGTCGCCCTGGAGGTGACCGATGGACTGATGATCCACCCGCTGGTCGGCGACACGAAGTCGGACGACATCCCCGCCGACGTCCGGATGCGTGCCTACCAGACCCTGCTGGCCGACTACTACCCCGCCGACCGCACGCTGCTGAGCGTGTATCCCGCCGCCATGCGCTACGGCGGCCCGCGCGAGGCGATCTTCCACGCCATCGCCCGCAAGAACTACGGCTGCACCCACTTCATCGTCGGCCGCGACCATGCCGGCGTGGGCAGCTACTACGGCACCTACGACGCCCACCTGATCTTCGACGAGTTCGACGCGGATGAGCTGGGCATTACGCCGCTGTTCTTCGAGCACACCTTCTGGTGCCACGCCTGCGAGGGCATGGCCTCCTACAAGACCTGCCCGCACGGCGACGACCAGCACCTGATCCTCTCGGGCACCAAGGTTCGCGAGCTCCTGTCCAGCGGAGAGATGCCGCCGCCGGAGTTCAGCCGCCCGGAAGTCGCTCAGATCCTGATCGACGCGTACCGCCAGCCGGCGGCCGCGCGCTGACCACGCACTTCGAAAGGCCGATATCACCCATGACGCAGACCGATCCGCCGGTCCAGACGATCACCACCACCGACCGCCACGGCCAGACCATCCACCTGGGTGGTGGCGCCGGGACGATCGACGGCCGTGAGACGACCGGATTCACCATCTGGTTCACCGGGCTCTCGGGCTCGGGCAAGAGCACCATCGCCCACATCCTGGAGACAGAGCTGCGCGACCGCGGCCACAAGGTCGAGGTGCTCGACGGCGACGTGGTGCGCACACACCTGTCGAAGGGCCTCGGCTTCAGCAAGGAAGACCGCGACACCAACATCCTGCGCATCGGCTGGGTGTGCGAGGTCCTCTCGCGGAACGACGTGGTGGCCATCGGCGCCGCCATCAGCCCGTACCGCGACATCCGCGACCAGGTCCGCGCCAATATCGGCCGCTTCGTCGAGGTCTACGTCGAGGCGCCGCTGGACGTGCTGGCCGATCGCGACGTGAAGGGCCTGTACCGCAAGGCCATGGCCGGCGAGATCAAAGGCTTCACCGGCGTCGACGACCCGTACGAGGAGCCGCTGAACCCGGAGGTCGTGTGCAAGACGGACGGCAGCGAGACGCCCGAGGAGTCGGCCGCCAAGGTGCTCGCCAAGCTGGAGGAGCTCGGCTACAGCCCTCCCTCCGCTTGAGCCAGCCCTCGTGACCCGTTGATGGAGCTGGGCGCCTGGATCACGCTGGCCGTGCTGGCGGTCCTGGTGACCGTGCTCTTCACCGAGAAGGCGCCACCGGCGCCGGCCGTGCTGGCTGCGACGTTGGTGCTGATGCTCATCGGCATCATCACCCCCGACCAGGCGTTCGCCGGGTTCAGCAACGAGGCGCCGATCATCATCGCCAGCCTGTTGATCGTGGCACGTGCGATCGACGTGGCGGGCATCATGCAGCCCATCGTGGCGCTCCTCTTCAGGGGCACCGCATCGTCAACCGGCATCCTGGCCCGCCTCCTCTACCCACTGGCCGGCATCAGCGCTTTCGTCAACAACACGACGCTGGTGGCGATGACCATCCCGGCGGTGGTCGATATCTCGGCGCGGCGGAACCTCCCCGCGTCTCGGTTTCTGATGGGCGTCAGCTATGCCGCCATCCTCGGCGGCGTGGTGACGGCCATCGGCACCTCGACCAACCTGACCGTTTCGGGCCTGCTGGTCGACGCCGGCATGCGGCCGCTCGGCCTCTTCGAGCCGACGCTGGTGGGCCTGCCGATTGCCATCGCCGGCGTGGCTGCTGTGGTCTTCCTCAGCCCGCGCCTGCTGCCTGACCGCAGCCCGGTCAGTGGCGAGCTGTCGGAGGCAGGGCGCGACTTCACCGTCACCATGCGCGTCAAGCGCAACGGCGAGGCCGACGGCGCCACGGTGTCGGAAGCGGGGCTGCGCCAGCTGCAGGGCGTCTTCCTGGTGGAGATCCAGCGCGATGGCCGCTCCATCGCTCCGGTGGCGCCGGACGAGCGGCTGGAGGGCGGAGACCTGCTGACCTTCGTGGGTCGCGTCGACAACGTGGTCGACCTGCAGCGCGTCCGCGGGCTGACGTCAGCCGAGGCGCGGCAGATCCGTCACCTGGCGGGGACGGTCCACGCCTTCTACGAGGTGGTGGTGGGCGCCGGTGGCGACATGGTGGGCCAGACGCTGAAGGAGGTCGATTTCCGCGCGCGCTACGACGCCGCGGTCATCGCCATCCACCGCGCCGGCCACCGGGTCAATGCCAAGTTGGGCGACGTGACGCTGCGGGTCGGCGACACGCTGCTGATCCTGTCCGATGCGGAATTCCGCGCCCGCTGGCGCGACCGACCGGACTTCGCCGTCATCGCGCCGCTCTCCGGCATCTCGCCGCGCCAGCCACGACGCGCCTGGCTGGTCGCCGCCGTGGGCCTTGGCTTCGTCCTGGCCACCGGATCCGGCCAGGTGCCGATCCTCCACGCCTCGGTGGCGGCAGCGATGGTCGTGGTGGCTACCCGCGTCCTGACCCTGCGCCAGGCGCGCGATGCGGTCGACCTGCAGATCGTGGTGCTCATCGCCGCGGCATTCGGCCTGGGAGCGGCGGTCTCGTCCAGCGGCTTGGCCGAGGCGGTGGCCGGTGGCCTGGTCAGCGCCATGTCGCCGCTGGGCGACATCGGCTCGCTGGCAGCGGTCATGGTCGCCACGATCATCCTGACCGAGCTGGTGTCGCACAACGCCGCCGCCGCACTGATGTTTCCCATCGCGGTAGCCGCCGCGGCGACCATCGGCGCGGATCCGCGACCGTTCGTGGTCGCCGTGATGATGGGCGCCAGCCTCTCGTTCCTGACACCGCTGGGATACCAGACCAACCTGATGGTGTACGGGCTGGGGGGCTATCGGTTCAGCGACTTCTCGCGCGTCGGCGTGCCGCTCAACGTGGTGACCATCACGCTGAGCCTAATCCTGATCCCGATCGTCTTCCCGTTCTGAGCCGCGCCGCGGCGAGCCGGCGGAAGGTCAGCGGCCGCCGTGGGCCAGCATGGCCGGCAGGGTGCGCGCCAGGATCTTGAGGTCAAGCCAGATCGACCAGTCGTCGATGTACACCAGGTCGTGCTCGACCCAGGTGTCGAAGTCCGGTTCGTGGCGCGCCTCGACCTGCCACAGCCCGGTCATGCCCGGCTTCATGGAGAGCCGGCGGCGGTGCCAGATGTCGTATTGCTTGACCTCGTTGGGCAGCGGGGGACGCGGCCCGACGAGGCTCATCGAGCCGGTCAGCACGTTCCACAGCTGCGGCAGCTCGTCGATCGAGGTGCGCCGCAGCCAGGCGCCAAGGCGGGTGATCCGCGGGTCATTCGTGGCCTTGAAGGCGATGTGGCTGCGCTCGTTGAGGTGCCTGACCTCGCGCAGGCGCTGATCGGCGTCGGGCACCATCGAGCGGAACTTGAACATCCGGAACGGCCGCCCGTGCAGGCCGATGCGGGTCTGGCTGTAGAACACCGGCCCACCGTCGAACAGCTTCATGGCCAGCGCGACAAGCATGAACAGCGGGCTGAGCACGATCAGGCCGATGCTCGCGCCGGCGATGTCGATGAGCCGCTTGAACACCAGGCCGACCTCGCGGTGGCCGTCGTTGACGATCGAGCGCACCAGGAAGCGGTCGAAAGTTTCCTCGGTGGCCCCGGGCAGATCCTCGCTGGGATCGACCGCCACCCGGACCGTCTTGCCCTCGCCGGCGGCGATGCCGGTGATCGGCTCCAGGTAGCGGTAGGCGACCTGCGGCAGGCAGACGCCCAGCTCGTCGACCACCTGGGTGTGCAGGATCTCGTCGATGGAGTCGATGCTGCCCAGGATGGGGCGCGTCACCACCGGCTCGGGCTCGGCCGGCGCCGACAGGTGGCCGATGACCCGGATGCCCAGCCCCGGGTGCCGCTCCAGCTCGTCGGCAAAGTCCTGGGCCAGCTGTCCGGTGCCGGCGATGACCATGTAGCGCACGTTTTGCCCGCGCCGGCGGAGTGCGTCGAAGGTGGCGCGAACCGCGAGCCGACCGGCCAGCGTGACCGTCGGCTCCGCGATGAACAGCAGCAGCAGGAACAGCCGGCTCACCTGCGTCTGCTTGGTGAGGAACAGGGCCGACAGCACGAGCGCAATGACGATCAGGGTGGCGCGAATCGTGTCGCGCACCTCGGTCCACGCGTTCCAGCGCGGGGCCAGCCGGTAGAGGCCGGTCGTCCACAGCACGATGACCCACGTCCCGGCGAACAGCACGGCGGCCACCGGCGGGTCGACGTCCAGGGCACGCCACAGTGCGGACGAGGTGCCGTCCGCATACCGGAGATCGGCCACCACCAGGAACACGGCGGCAGCGACCGCTGCGTCGGCGGCCATCAGGCCGATGCGCAGGGCCATCAGGTGGCGTCGGATCATGGTCCGGCGACGATCTCTGCAACTGGCATGCCGGCAAGACTCTACACGCACCCACCCCGGCAGCGCACGGATGCGCACATCGGCTCGGTACGCGGGGTCAGTGGCACGTTCCCCTTCCCGAGTCGGTCGACCTGGAGGTGGCCGCACTGATGAAGTGCCAGCGGTAGAACCCGGCGCCCAGCACCAGCTTCAGCACGCCCGCCGAGCGAGCCTGGCGCACCTCGCTGTTGGGCTTGACGTTCGAGAAACCGCGCAGGCCCGCCCCGCCAGTGCCCACCACGAACTCGCGAATCCCGCGGGCGACATCGCGCCGGCCCATCGCGTCCTGGGGCGCGAAGCGCTCGTAGTCGTGGTCGTGCCCGTTGACCACGATTTCGGCCCCGGCCCTGAAGAGGGTCTGCCACAGGCCCTGGACCTCCGTCTGGTTGCCGTGCATTCCCGAGCTGAAGCGAGGGTGGTGCCAGTAGGCCAGCACGCACTTGCGCGGGTGCGCCGCCAGGTCCGCCGCCAGCCAGCGCTGCTGTCGGGAGCCGATCCCGCAGCCGCCGATCTCGTCGCAGTTCGAGTTGAGCGAGTAGATCCGCCAGGCGCCGCGGCTGTAGGCATACCAGCCTCGCCCGGGCGGTCCGGCTCGGACGCCGAAGTACCCGAAGTAGCCGGCAGCTCCGCGAACGTGGTAGTCGTGATTGCCGGGAGCCGGCCGCGTACGGCCTCGGTGGCGGCCCCAGGTGGGCGCATAGCACGCCCTGAACTCTCGCGCCGTGCCGTTGGGATAGGCGTTGTCGCCGGCCGTGAAGACTGTTCCGCGGATGCCGTCCAGCAGGCTGGCCGTCTTCTGGTCGCTGGTGCTGCCGCAGCTCGCGATGTCGGCGGCACCCACCAGCACCACGCTGCCCACTGCGGCCGCCCGGGGCGGATGCACCAAGCCGGAGGTTACCAGCACCGTTCCCAGGGCAACCCGCAGGAGCCGGTGGACAGCTGTCATTCCCATGGCGCATAGAGTAGACCCCCGCCCGACTAGACTCGGTTACATGGCACGCATCCTGGTCGCGGAACCGGTGGCCGTCGCCGGCGTGGAGGTGCTGGCGGCAGCGCATGCCACCGTGGTCCGCACGGGGCTGGATCGCGCGGCACTGCTGGTGCTGCTCTCCGAGGGGGAGGGCTGGGACGCGCTGGTCGTCCGCTCGCAGACGCGCGTCGACGCCGAGCTGCTGGCCGCTGCCGCTCCGCGACTGTCGGTGGTGGGCGTCGCTTCGGTGGGCACCGATCGCATCGACCTGGAGGCCGCGACCCGGGCTGGCGTGATGGTGGTCAACGCCCCCACCGGCAACACCATTGCCGCCGCGGAGCACACCATGGCCCTGATGCTGGCCCTCCTGCGCCGCATCCCGTCGGCGGATGCCTCAGTCCGCAGCGGCGAATGGGAGCGCGGCCGCTTCACCGGTGCCGAGCTGCGGCACAGGACGCTGGGCATCATCGGTCTGGGAAAGATCGGCAAGGCTGTCGCCCGCCGCGCGGCCGGCTTCGAGATGCGGGTGATTGCCCACGACCCGTACCTGACCGATGAGCAGGCGGCCGAGCACGGTGCGAAGCTGGCCGGCCTTCCCGAGCTGCTGCTGCGGGCCGACGTCATCACCGTCCACACCCCGCTGACGGCGCAGACGCGCGGCCTCATCGGCCGCGCGCAGATCGAGGCCATGAAGCCGGGCGCGGTGCTGCTCAACGTGGCGCGCGGCGGGATCGTGGACGAGCGCGCCGTTGCATCGGCCCTGTCCGAAGGTCGGCTGGCGGGTGCCGCGGTGGACGTCTTCTCGGCTGAGCCGATGGCTCCCGACAACCCGTTGCGCTTCGCCCCGAACACGGTCCTGACGCCGCACCTCGGGGCGTCGACCGCGGAGGCCCAGGACCGGGTGGCGGTCGAGATGGCGGAGCAGCTGCTCGAGGCGCTCGCCGGGGTGACCCCCACCTATGCTGTGAACGCTCCGTCCGTGGCCCCGGACGTGGTCCCGCGCCTGCGGCCCTACGTGGAGCTCGGCCGCCGGCTGGCGATCCTCGGCCGCCAACTGCTGCCGGAACCGTTCGATTGCCTGTCGCTGACGTACGCCGGCGAGATCGCCGCGTGGGATTGCTCCCCGGTGCGGACCGCCGCCCTGGCCGGCATCTTGGAGGCCGTCACTGATCAGCGTGTCAACGCGGTGAACGCCGACCTGGTGGCGCGCGAGCGCGGCCTCACCGTCCGCGAGACGCGCACCGACGCCGCCGAGCCCTGGTCGTCCCTGGTGACCCTCGAGCTGGGCGAGGGGAACGGCGCCCTGCGCCTGGCCGGGTCGACTGCGCACGGCCGCCCGCACCTGGCCTCGCTGGATGGGTTCGAGCTGGATGCCGAGCTTGCCGGCCTGATGCTCATCACCCGCCACCGGGATCAGCCCGGCGTGGTGGGCGCAGTGGGCACCGCCCTCGCGGCCGCCGGGGTCAACATATCCTCGCTGGAGCTGTCGCGGCTGTCCGCGGCGGGTGAGGCGATGATGGTCGTCAGCGTGGATTCGGCCGTGCCGGAGCACGTGCTGGACGCGTTGCGTGCAGCTCCGGGCATCCGCGAGGCGCGCGTGGTGGAGCTGCCGCCACTGGCCTGATCCGGCCGCCGGCCGCCGCCGAACGTACCACTGACCCGCAGTCCCGAGCGTGGGAGACTCGGCCGCGAAACCATGAGATTCCGAGCCCTTCTCAGCCTCGCCATCGGCCTGGCGATCCTCGGCACCGGTCTTGGCGCGGCGGCTCCGGCCAGCGCCGCGGTGTCGCACACCCTGTACGTCGACGGCAAGAACGGCAGTGACGCCAACGACGGCACCTCATGGGGCGAGGCCGTCCGGTCGATCAACGTGGCTGCGCGCAAGGTGCCGCGCGGCGCCGGCAAGGCGGCGGGCTGGACGGTGGTCATCCGCGGTTACGACGACTATGTCTACCGCGAGCGGCCGATCCCCGGCGGCTTCGACCGCGGCGGCGCCAGCGGGGCGCCACTGGTCTTCCAGGCTGAAGGCTGGGAGGCGGGAACCAGCGACTACGTGAAGCCCATTGTCTCCGGCGGCAGGGTCGCGCCGAGCGCCGGCAACCACTGGACCGCCACCTCGACTCCGGGCGTGTACTCGACGCCGTGGAGCTCCGCGCCGGCCGGCTTCGACACGCGCAACGGAGCGTGGACGGCGGCCGTGTTCCAGAACGTGACGACGTCGCTGTGGCAGAGGCCCAGCCTGGCACATCTGAAGGCGCACCCTGGCGGCGGCGGCTATTGGTACGACGGCGGCGCGCGACGGCTCTACGTGGCCGCAGCCAAGGGCGCGGACCTGCGCGACGTGCAGGTGGACGTCCCGACCGAGAACGGCTTCCTGATCGACGGCCGGCACGGCGGATCTTGGATCGAGGTGCGTGGCTTCCGGCTGCGCCACTTCGCCATGGCGGTCGCCTTCGTTGGCGGCACCGACCATTCGGCGGCGGTGGACAACGAGGTGTTCGCCAACAGCCACCTCGGATTGCACAGCAGTGGCCGCGCCACCAGCAGCGGCTTCGACCCGGCCACCGGCAACAGCTTCCTGCGGAACGTCGGCAAGTACAACACCATGCAGGCCATCAAGGTCGACGCCGGCTCGCAGGACACCGTCGTCTGCGACAACCTCATCTCGGCCAACGGGATGCAGGGCATCAAGGTCCAGGGCGCGACCGATGGCGCCTCGGACCCGCGCAAGACGAGCGGCACGCTGGTGTGCGACAACGAGATCTGGGCCAACCGTTTCGTGCGACCCGACCACAAGTACGAGAACGCCAGCGGCGTGACGATCGCCGATGGAGCGGGCAGCACCACGCTGCGCGACAACCGCATCTCGCGCAACGGCATCGGCATCCATGTGACCCAGCGCAACTCCCACGGGCTGGCGATCCGCAACACCCGCATCATCGGCAACCTGGTGTGGGGCAACACCCGCTTCGGCATCGACTTCCACGACGGTAGCTTCTCGTCGTCGGCCGGCAGCGGCTCTGCGCTGTCCACGAAGAACCTGTACTGGGACAACGGGGTCGGCATCTTCGTGGCCGAGGGATCGACCAACAAGCGCTTCGTGCTGGAGACCGTCTTCGACAACCACACGGACGGCATCAAAGTCGGCTGCGGCTGCTCGACGCGACGCGCCGGCGCGAGCATCGAGCGCACGCTGGTCACCAACAACGGCGACTTCGGCGTGCGCCTGCTGCCCGGCCACCGCGCATCGCTGTTCTACGTGGGCATCAGCGCCAATGCTGACGGCCACATCAGCGGCCGGCCGGGCAAGAGTCACGTCAACACCCGCGGCGCAGGCTACCGGTCCATGACGCCGGGGACCGCTGACTTCCTGCGCATCCGCCCCGCGTCGTACCAGTACACCGCCGGACCCAGCGACACACCCATCGGCGCGCGGTGGTGAGCGCGCCTATCATCGGCGGGTGACCCGCAAGCCCTTCGCCTCGTCCACCGACCTCGAGGAGAAGCAGGCCACCATCGAGGAGCTGGCCACCGGCGTCTACGCCTACACCGCGCAGGGCGATCCGAACGTCGGCTGCGTCATCGGGACGGATACCATCCTGGCGATCGAGGCCCGCGCCACGCCCCTCATGGCGCAGCGCTGGATCGACGTGGTGCGCACCATCAGCGAGCTGCCGTTCGGCGACCTGGTGCTGACCCACTACCACGCGGTGCGGGTGCTGGGGGCCAGCGCGTTCACGGCAAGACGAATCATCACCACGCAAGCCACCGCTGAGCTGATCGAGGAGCGCGGCGAGCAGGACTGGGCCAGCGAGCACGGCCGCATGCCGCGCCTCTTCACCGGCGCCGAGACGATCCCCGGCCTGACCCGGCCCACGCACACCTTCGACGACAGCATGGAGATCGACCTGGGCAACCGCCGCGTCGAGCTGCGCTACCTGGGGCGCGGCCACACATCCGGCGACCTGGTGGTCTGGCTGGCGGAGGAGCGCATCTGCTTCGCCGGTGACCTGGTGGAGGCCCAGGCCGCGCCGTACATGGGCGACGCGCACATCGGCGACTGGCGCAGCAGCACGCTGGACAACGTGGCGGCGCTCGGCGCCGAGCAGTTGGTCGGCGGCCGCGGCCCGGTCGTCCGGGGAGCAGCCGTGCACCAGGCGATCAGCGACACCCGCGCCTTCCTGTCGGCGGTGCTGGACGGCACGCGCCAGGTGAAGGAGGCCGGCGGCACGCCACGCGACGCCTACCGCACCACCCACGCTGCCCTGGCGCCGCGCTACGGCAGCTTCCCGATCTTCGAGCACACCATGCCGTTCAACGTTCAGCGCGCCTGGGACGAGCTGGATGGCATCGACCATCCGCGGATCTGGACCGTGGAGCGCGACCGCGCCGTCTGGGACGACCTGACGGCCTAGACCTATCATCGGCTCCATGCCTGCGCTGGATGCCCAGGTCGCGGTGGTGGGGGCCGGCCCGATCGGCATGACGCTGGCCGGGCGGCTGGCGCAACGGGGCGTCAGCGTGCTCCTGCTGGAGCAGCACCCGCGCCACACCGGCGAGGGCTCCAAGGCGCTGTGCATGCAGCGCGAGACGCTCGAGATCTGGGCACGCCTGGGCATCGGCCAGAAGGTGGCCGAGCGCGGCGTGCAGTGGCAGACCGGGCGCACCTTCTTCCGCGGCCGCGAGCTGTTCAGCATCCAGCTGCCAGGCGCCGGCGACGAGCACTTCCCCGGCTTCGTGAACATCAACCAGACCGAGGTCGAAAACATGCTGCTCACCCGCCTTCGCGAGCTGCCGAACGTCGAGGTGCGGTGGAGCCATCGGCTCACGGACCTCCGCCAGGACCACGACGCCGTCACGCTCAGCTGTGACACGCCGGACGGTGCGCGGACCCTGCGGGTGGCCTATGCGGTCGGGGCCGATGGCGCCCACTCGGCGGTACGCCACCTGCTCGGCATGGGATTTCCGGGACACAGCCACGAGGACCTCTTCCTGATCTGCGACATCCGCGCCCGGCTGCCGTTCCCGAACGAGCGCCATTTCCACTTCGACCCCCCGTGGAATCCCGGCCGCCAGGTCCTGGTCCATCCCCAGCCGGACGACACCTGGCGCATCGACTGGCAGGTTCCGTCCGGGACCGATGTCGAGGCGGAGCGCGCCTCGGGCGCGCTCGATCGGCGCATCCGGCAGGTCGTGGGGGAGACGGCCGACTACGAGCTGGCCTGGGCCACCGCCTACCGCTTCCACCAGCGCGTCGCGCCGCGCTTCCGCGTTGGCCGGGTGCTGCTGGCCGGAGATGCGGCCCACCTGATGTCGCCGTTCGGTGCTCGAGGGCTGAACTCGGGCGCGGCCGACGCCGAGAACCTGGCCTGGAAGCTGGCCTTCGTGCTGGACGGGGCCGCGCCCGAGTCGTTGCTCGATTCCTACGCGGTCGAGCGGCGCGCGGCGGCGCAAGACAACCTGGCCATCACCGACGCCAGCATGCGGTTCATGGTCCCGCACGGCCCGCTCCGACGGCTGGCGCGCAACGCGATCCTGCGGG
Organism: Candidatus Limnocylindria bacterium; assembly: GCA_036556695.1. Classification (GTDB taxonomy): domain Bacteria; phylum Chloroflexota; class Limnocylindria; order QHBO01; family QHBO01; genus DASSCW01. The sequence continues at coordinate 4,151 of DATBIY010000077.1, read as the reverse complement.
GGAGCGTGCGCTTCGGCTTCCTGCGCCGCCGCGTGAATTCGGGGAAGCTGTCGCAACCGTTCAGCTATGCCGCCTCGCCGGTCATCGCCGCGGCGCACGGCGACGAACGGCTTCCGCTGCATGGGGACGTGGCGCCCGACGCCAGCTGCAGTGCATTTGACGGGTCGCCGGTCGCCCGACTGCGCGACCTGCTGGGCGAGGCGTTCGTGGTGCTGCTGATCTGCCGCACCGTGCCCGACCTCGCTGCCGCCATGGCCATTCGCGCCGTCGGCCTGAGCTGGCCGGCCCCGACGCGCATCGCGGCGCTCGGGCCCGGCACGCCCCTCAAGGGTGTCACCGTCCTGCGCGATGCCGCCGGCGACCTCACGCGGATCTACGGGGCGGCGGGTTCGCGGGCCTGGCTGATCCGCCCGGACGGCCATCTTGCCGGCAGCGTGGCGCTGGCGACGCGGGACGCGGTCGACGGCTTGCCCGCGCTCCAGGCCATGGCCATCGGGGAGCGGCGCGCCGACCTGCCCGCGCCCTCGGCCGAGCGGCGGGAACGCGCGCGGGGCTTCCTTCGGCAGCGGGCGCGCCGCGCCGGCTGAGAACTCCACACGGTGGATACGGTGTGGATAAGTCCTGGATTCTCCACCGAAGACGTGGACAAGCCACTTGCCAGGACGCACCACCCCTGCCATGCTTCTCTCGTCCCGAAGGGGCAGCTGGCCGACTGGAGATCACATCAACGGTCGCCGCGGTTCCTTCGGGACATTTCCATGCCCGCCACAGTTCGGCAGCGCCACCCCATCGGGCATGGCAGCGCCGGAGCTCAGAAGGCCCAGGCGCCCGTGGCGAAGCGTGACGCGAAGTAGATGAAGCCGGCGAGCGAGATGGCCGACACGCCGGCCAGGGCCCACACCCGGCGCGTCGGCAGCGCCAGCGTCACAAACAGTGGGAACAGGGTCAGCGCGTAGCGCGGCGTCGACAGCAGGAACGAGGTCGACACGAAGAGGACCAGGTTGCCGAGCATCCAGGCGAACCAGGATGGCCGGAAGCGGAACGCCGCCACCACCGTTCCCACCGCGCCGATTCCCACGAACAGCAGCTCCATGAAGCCGTACATCAGGCGGTCATCCGGGTTCGGCGAGCTGAACCAGCCGATGGCGCCGTTGATGGCGTCCAGCGGCGAGGCCAGCGACTTGAACCAGTGGTCGTGCTGCACGATCAGGAACTGGAACGGCGTGCCGTACAGCGCCCAGTTCAGCGCCAGGTAGACCCCGAAGCCAACCGCCACCAGCCCTACGGCCAGCCATTCCGGACGGAAGCGGCGTGCCTCCGGCGGCGTCATGTACCACTGCGTGAGCGCCTCCACGGGGAGCGCCAGCAGCAGCACCAGCCCGTTGATGCGCGTCAGCGCCGCCAGCCCGCCCACCAGCCCGGCCAGCCACCAGCGGTCCGTCCGGGCGGCCAGGAACGAGCCGACCACGAGGCCCAGGAAGAGCGCCTCGGTGTAGCCGATGTGCAGGAAATAGGCGGTCGGGAAGATCAGCAGGAACCACGTCGCGCGCAGCGCCACAGCGGGCGACTCGTCGTGCTTCACCAGCCGGTAGAAGAGCGGGCCGAGCACCACGGAGGCGACACCCGCGACGATGAACGCGCTGAGGACCGGCGCGTGCATCACGGCATTCAGGGCACCACCCAGCCACGGGAAGAGGGGGTAGAAGACGATGTACAGCCCCAGGTCCCCGGGGTACACCTGCTGGTAGCCGTACGGGTTGGTCAGGTTGCCGGGGTCATCGGCGCGGTAGCCGTAGACCATGAGATCGGTGTAGTGCGGCGCATCCCATCGGTCCCAGAGGCCGAGGCCCGGAAAGTCGACAGGGGTACCGTGCACCAGCTGCCAGGCCAGGACGCCCAGGACCAGCACGCCGAGCTTGATGCCCAGCGTGAGGCCGATGATCAGGCGTTCGTTCGAGTCCAGCCGCGGCATCGGCGGCAGTGTAGGTGAGCCGGTGCGTCCTGCCGCCCGGCGGCGCCGGGTGGCCCGCCGGCGGATCGGCTGGTAGACTCGGGCCTCCCTCGGTCGGGGCGTGGCGCAGCCTGGTAGCGCGCATCGTTCGGGACGATGAAGTCGGAGGTTCAAATCCTCTCGCCCCGACCAGTCCAAATTCCCTCTCGTTCTGCTGCCATGCCGAGCACCCGGGCAACCGCTCGATTTGCGCCGCGCGATCTCGACGAGCTGCGGCGAGGCTGCGCGCAGGTCCTCAGTCCGGATGACGCGGGCTATGACGATGGGCGCCGCCTCTGGAACGCCATGCACGATCGGCGGCCGGCGGTCATCGCTCGCCCCGCATCGGCGGCCGAGGTCGCGGCTGCCGTCCTGTTTGCCCGCGATCGCGGGCTCGAGATCACCGTCCGCTCCGGCGGCCACAGCGCAGCTGGCTTCGGCGGAGCGCCCGGCGGGCTGCTGGTCGACATGTCGGCGATGCGCGGCGTACAGGTCGATCCGCGCGCCCGCACGGCACGCGCGAATGGCGGGGCGCTCCTCGGTGAGCTGGACGTTGCCGCCCAGGCCCACGGCCTGGTCTGCCCGGTCGGCGTGGTCGGCCACACCGGCGTTGCCGGGCTGACACTCGGCGGCGGCGTGGGCCGCCTGCAGCGGCACTTCGGCCTGACGATCGACAACCTGGCTGCCGTCGAGCTCGTCACCGCCGACGGTCGGCTCGTCCGCGCGACCGAGCACGATGAGCCGGAGCTGTTCTGGGGCCTGCGTGGCGCCGGCTGGAACTTCGGGATCGCGACCGCCTTCGAGTTCCGGCTCCTGCCGTTCGGGCCGGATCTGCATCGCGGTGTGCTGACGTTCCCCGCAGCCGATGTCCACGAGCTCTGGGGTCGGTTCCACGAGTACGCGTTGACCGCACCGGAATCTGTGTCGTGCATCTTCGGGCTTGATCGGGCGGGGCCGGACGCCGGCTTTGCCGATGCCATGATCGGCAAGCCGATCGCGTACTTCGCCTGGAACCACAGCGGCGCGGCCCAGGACGTCGAGCGCGATACGGCGGGCCTCCGCGATGGCCTGTCGCCGCTGACCGCCACCATCGACAGCGCGCCATATCTCGAGGTGCAGACGGCGCATGACCTTGCGTTCGCCTGGGGGACGCGGTCGTACATCAAGAGCCACAACGCGGACGGCATCCGGCCCGCGGCCCTTGACGAGCTGGTGGGGCTCCTGGAGGAGCCGGGAGATGGGGCATTCTCGATCACGGCCCTGGGCGGGGCCATCAGCCGCGTGCCCGAGGATGCGACCGCGTATGCCGGCCGCGCGGCCGCCTTCGACCTGAGCGCGGACGCCTCATGGACCGACGCGGCGGCTGATGCAGCGAACGTCGACTGGTGCCGTCGCGCCATGGCAGTCGTCGAGCCCGATCACACGCTTGGTGCGTACCCCAACGGCAACAGCGACGCGGGGCCGGAGGAGACGCGCCGGCTGTATGGCGACGCCAAGCTGGCGCGGCTGACCGTCCTCAAGCGGACGTGGGACCCGGACAACGTCTTCCACGTGAACCCGAACGTGGCGCCGGCCACGTCGGGATAGGCCCTTCGACTGGGCGTGGACTCCGTACATCCATGGGCGGTAGCGGTAGTCCGGCTCTGCCTTCCGTATCCGGCTCAGCAACGTCCGCCCAATCCATCGTGGACGGCGACGTCAGCTCGAGGCGGCAGCCACCACGGAGTAGAAGCTCAGGACCGCCACCGACAGCTGAACGCAGAGCGCCAGGGCGTATACCGCGACGGATGCGAAGGCGATCGCATTCGCGGCGAACAGGATCCAGGCCAGGGGCCCGAGCACGAACAGGAGTTGGCCGCTGCGGGTGCGGAAGGCATCGGTCTTGAGGAATTGGCGCGCCCGCGCGAGAACCACCCAGCCGGCATATACGGCAACCACGGCGCTCGCGAGGATGAGGGCCGTGCGGGCGTCCCCGAACCATGCGAAGGCGATGACGGGGAGGAGGCTCTCGAAGACGACGTTGAAGCTCGTCGAGACGATGGCTCGCTGCCGGATGCGCTGGTCCTGGCTCCATGAACCGCCTGGCGGCGTCAGGGCCGATGTCACCGCGGTGAAGCCGGCCATCACGACAGCGATCTGGGCAATCGCGATGAGCAGGAAT
>DATBIY010000076.1:0-12590 GCA_036556695.1 Candidatus Limnocylindria bacterium | reverse complement strand
CGGCCGGCAGCAGGCGGAAAGTCACTCTTCCGTGTGGACTCGTGTCCGAATACCATGCGGGAGTGACGACGCGCTTCGTCGCCCGGAGCCCGAGCCCGGTGATGCGGCGTCGTCAGCGACGCGACCGGCCGATGTCGCGTGCGTCCGTCTTCATCTTCGTCACAGCCTTCGCCGTGACCGCGTGTGGTGGCCCACCGGCCCCATCCAGCGCGCCGCCTTCAGATTCAGGGCCGTCCCAGGCATCGGCGGTTCCGAGCGCGCCTTCATCGCCTCCGCCCAATGGCGGATCCATGACCGCACTGCCCGCGGATGTGACCGATGCGGTGAGCCGCCTTCTGGACGCGCCAGGCGATGCGGAAGCCGTCCAAGCAGCGACCGCGATGCTGACCAGCGCCGGGGTGACCATCAGCGGCGAGGCGGATGCTAAGCCGACGGACCTCGCGTCGCTGGTCCTCTCGCCGGAGGAGGTGGACGTCATGGCCGCGGAGGCACGGCGCCGGGACGTGCACCGCACCACGCTGGCCGACTTTGCCGAAGCGTTCGGCGGCATGGCCTTCCTGCCGCCCAACGACGCGCTTGCCGCTGACCTGCCCGACGACTGGGTTGACGTACCTCTCCCTGACGGTGAGGTGGGATCGGAGGCCATCGCGGATCTGCGCCTGACCACCCTGCCGCGGCGCATGTCCGATTTGGTCACGAGCTGGGTTTCGACGGCGATTGCCGCGCACGGGTCTGACGATCCCGACCTGGTGCAGCTGACGAACGCGCCGTTGCTGCTTGCCGAGCTGGCGCGCCGCCGCCCTGCCCCCATCGACCTGTCGCAGCCGTTCGCGGCCGCCGATCTGCGGCTTGGCTGGCTGGAGATTGGCATCCTCACCGCCGGAATCCGCAGCATGCTGGCGGGCGCCGTGGCTGCGGACATCGCTGCCGCGCCAGACGCACCGATTTTGCTGGCCCTTCAGCCCGGTGCAGCAGTGTCGTCCCCGGCGCCACTGCCCGCTGGCACGCCGTGCGACACCCTCAAGCAGATGCTGGATTCGCGCGTGCCACTGGCCTCGACCGTCATCCGCGGATTCGTCGGCGACCAGATAAAGGGCTTCATCCAGAACTTCGTGAATGCCCTGTTCGGCCAGGCGTCGGCCTTCGCCCAGAACGTTGGACGTGCCTTCAAGGTCCTGAGCGTGATGTTCAAGGTCCAGGCCCTGATCATGGTGTACAGCGAGGCCACCGCAACCGTCGAGATGGACCCGAGCAGCTACCACAAGCCGGATGGCAGCATGATGCCGGCGGCGGCGACCGTGAAAGCCGGGATCCCCGATTCGTCCTGGGAAGCAGCCCAGCAGGCGCGCCAGCAATCACCGTTCGCCACCGCGCTGCGGGTCTGCGCCCGCCATCTCGGCCTGTCGGTATGGCAGGACCTGGTGGACATCGGCGACGCGATCGACGGCTGGCGGGTCGGCTGGAAGCTTCGGCAGGGATCCGAGCACGTGCGTTTCAACGCTCGCGAAGAGTTCTGGGGACCCGGGGCCGTGCCTGGCCGCCAGGAGAAGCCCATCAGCCGCGTGAGCGATCATGCAGGCAATGACATCCTGAGCTACCAAGTCCTGCCGGAGCGGCGCGAGGACCACCCGGGCACGCAGCTCGAGGCTCCCGTGGAGCTGTGCGCCGAAGTCTTCCCCAAAGCCCCGCCCTCCGGATTCAGCACGATCCTGTCCGCCGGGACTGCCGGCGCGTCACTGGCCAGCGGGGGCTACCTGGGGCTGATCGCCGTGATCGCTAACCTGCTCACCTCCTGGGTCAGCTCGGTGAGCAGCATCGAAGGCTGCGGCCACGCCACCGTCAGCTACCACGTGGCGACCCCCGGTGCCTGGCACGGAACCGTCACCGCCAACACCGAGCTGCAGCAGTCCAGCTCGTTCACGACGACGAAGTACGACCGCCAACCGTGGGGCAACACCGTGACGACGTACTCCCAACGCCTCTCGGTCGATGTGACCGACCGCTTCTTCCTGGGCGGGACGGACGAGCAGGTGGGCATGGGCTACGTCTCGCTCAGCGGGCAGCAGTACACCAACGGCGCGATGACCGACGAGACCGATGAGACCCGCATCAACGACCACAACAGCCAGTGCTTCTACGACCTCAGGGAGCACGGCCTGAGCCAAGGCGGCTGGTACTACGACGTCGAGGCGTCCGGTAGCATCTCGCTGTACCCGGACGGTCGGTACACCATCAGCTTCTACGGCTCTGGTCCCGACGACGAGATCGTGGTACCGGGCGAGTTCACGCGCCAGGCGTCCAACCTCCATCCTGCCGGCTGCGAGGACCTCGAGGATCCATCGCGGGATCGCCCCGCCTATCCGGGTGCCAGCACGGGCTCGGGGGCGACCAGTCTCGTGGAAGGCCGCGTAGATCCGGCCGATCCGGGCAACGTGCTGCGCGGCCAGATGACGATCGACAATGGCGACGGCAGCGTCACGACGGTCACTTGGAACATCATCCACGATGGACCCATCCCGCTGCCGCAATTCTGACCGGCCGCGCGCCCCGGCAGCGGCGCGCCGTGGCCTGCGGTGGACGTCCCTCAAACGCGCACTGGAGAAGTTGCAGCTGGAGCACACATCGAACATCCGGTGACGCTCGGACGCATTCCGTCGACCGACGTATTGGCCGGCTGAAGGGGCCGGCCGCGAGCGCGCTCGACGTGATTCGTTTCGGCCTCCGCACGAGGAGCCGCTAGAATCGGTGTCCGCGATCGGGCGAGAGATCGGGCGAGGAGATCACGTGTACGCCGACGAGTTCAGCATCTACGCCGGCAACGCCAACCGGCCGCTTGCCGAGCAGATCTGCCGCTACCTGCGTACCCACATGGGCGAGGTCGAGGTTTTCCAGTTCGCGAACGAGAACATCTTCGTGCGCGTGATGGAGAACGTGCGCGAGCAGGATGTGTTCCTGGTGCAGCCGACCTGCCGTCCCGTCAACCAGTCGATCATGGAGCTGCTGATCATGATCGACGCCTTCAAGCGCGCCAGCGCCGGCCGGATCACAGCGGTCATCCCGTACTACTCCTACAGCCGCTCCGACAAGAAGGACCAGCCCCGCGTCCCGATCACCGCACGCCTGATCGCCGACATGCTCACCGTGGCTGGCGCGGATCGGGTCCTGACCATGGACCTGCACCAGGGCCAGATCCAGGGCTTCTTCAGCATCCCGGTCGACGAGCTGACGGCCATCAACATCCTGTGCCGCTACATCACCGCCAAGAACCTATCCGATGTCGTGGTGGTGTCCGAGCTGGGCTTCGCCAAGCGCGCGCGCCAGTTCGCCGAGACGCTGTCCGCCCCGCTGGCCGTCGTCGAGAAGCGCCGGCTGGGCAACGAGGATCGGACCGAGCTGATGAACGTCATCGGTGAAGTGTCCGGCAAGACGGCGGTCATCATCGACGACGAGATCGATACCGCCGGGTCGCTGATGGACACCGTCTCGGCGCTGGTCTCCGAAGGCGCCACAGAGATCTATGCCTGCGCGACGCACGGCATCTTCTCCGGCGCCGCACTGGAGCGCATCGCCGGCAGCCCGCTGCGCGAGGTGATCGTCACCGACACCATCCCACTCCCCGAGGGCGCGGACAGCGACCGCATCACCGTCCTGAGCGTCGCCCCACTGTTCGGTGAGGCGATCAAGCGCATCCACCGCGGCGAGAGCGTGGGCGCGCTCTTCTCGTCCGAGGTGCAGCTGGTCGAGGAGATGACCTTCTGGGGCAGCCACGCCGACGACGAAGAGGATGACCAGGAGACGCCGGCGATCCCCATCGCGCGCTGACCGCGCGGCAGCTACGTCACGAGGTCGCGTCGGTCACGCGATCGAAGGTCCGACACCGGGGCGTATCCGCCTTCGGGGATATACTCGATGCTCCCATGATGAAGTTCCTGTCCCGGCTGGTGGACTCCAACGATCGTGAGGTCCGCCGGCTGGAGCCTCTTGTCGAGCGCATCAATGCGCTCGAGCCCGAGTACGAGGCGATGTCCGACGCCGAGCTGCGCGGCACGACGGACAGCCTGCGTGCCCGCCTGCGCGACGAGCTGGGCGAGCTGCTGACCCCCATCGAGCTGCGCGACGTGCTGCCCGGCGAGGAGGAGGAGACGGAGCTGGCCGGCGGCGATCCTGCCCGCCACGCCGAGGAGCGCCGCGAGCAGCGCAAGCGCGAGCGCAAGGAGATCGACGCGGCGCTGGACGAGATCCTGCCGGAGGCGTTCGCCGCCGTCCGCGAGGCGATGAAGCGCGCATTGGGCAAGCGGCACTACGACGTTCAGCTCATCGGCGGCATGGTCCTGCACCGCGGCGCCATTGCCGAGATGAAGACCGGCGAGGGCAAGACCTTCGTGGCGCCGCTGGCCGCATACCTGAACGGCCTCACCGGCCGGGGGGTGCACGTGGTGACCGTCAACGACTACCTGGCCAAGCGCGATGCGCAGTGGATCGGCGCCGTCTTCCACAAGCTGGGGATGAGCGTGGGCAGCATCCAGCACGAGTCGGCCTACATCTTCGACCCGGACTTTCCGCAGACCGACGAGCGGCTGCGCAACCTGCGCCCGGTCGATCGCGCCAGCGCCTACGCGGCCGATGTGACCTACGGCACCAACAACGAGTTCGGATTCGACTACCTGCGCGACAACCTGGTCATCGACCTGGCGCAGCGGGTGCAGCGCGGCCACTTCTTCTCGATCGTCGACGAGGTGGACAACATCCTCATCGACGAGGCGCGGACCCCGCTGATCATCTCCGGGCAGGCGGAGGAATCGGCCGACAAGTACATCCAGTTCGCGCGCCTCACTCCTCGGCTCAAGGCGGAGGAGGATTACATCGTCGACGAGAAGTACAAGCAGGTGGCCATCACCGAGGCCGGCACCGACAAGATGGAGCGCTGGCTGGGCATCGACAACCTGTTCGGCAACGACTTCAGCATGGCCCGCCACCTGGAGCAGGCGCTGAAGGCCGAGGTGCTCTACAAGCGCGACCGCGACTACGTCGTCAAGGACGGCGAGGTGATCATCGTCGACGAGTTCACCGGCCGGCTGATGCCCGGCCGCCGCTGGTCGGAGGGCCTGCACCAGGCGGTGGAGGCCAAGGAAGGCGTCAAGATCCAGAACGAGTCGCGCACCCTGGCCACGGTTACCTTCCAGAACTACTTCCGCATGTACGACAAACTGGCCGGCATGACCGGTACCGCCGAGACCGAGGCGGAGGAGTTCAGCAAGATCTACGGCCTGGAGGTGGTGGTCATCCCCACCAATCGGGACATGATCCGCGACGACTTCGCCGACCTCGTGTTCCGCAGCCAGAGCGGCAAGTGGAACGCCGTCATCGACGAGATCGTGGAGGAGCACGAGAGGGGCCGCCCGGTGCTCGTCGGCACGATCAGCGTGGCGGTCAGCGAGATGCTGGGCGACATGCTCAAGCGGCGCGGCATCAAGCACAACGTGCTGAACGCCAAGTTCCACGAGAAGGAGGCGGAGATCGTCGCCCAGGCCGGGCGCTCCGGCGCGGTGACCATCGCCACCAACATGGCCGGCCGCGGCACCGACATCCTGCTGGGCGGCAACCCGGAGATGCTGGCCGCCGAGCTGCTGCACAAGCAGGGCACCAACGTGCTGGAGGCCACGCCGGAGCAGTACGCCGCCGCGCTGGCCGAGGCGGACCGCATCTGCGCCGAGGACCGCGAGCGGGTGCTGGCCGCCGGCGGGCTGCACATCGTGGGCACCGAGCGCCACGAGGCGCGCCGCATCGACAACCAGCTGCGCGGCCGCGCCGGCCGGCAGGGCGACCCGGGCAGCAGCCGTTTCTACCTGTCCCTGGAAGACGACCTTATGCGCCGCTTCGCCAGCGATCGGGTCAGCAGCATCATGGGCCGGCTGGGCTTCGACGACGAGACCGCGCTGGAGTCCGGGATGGTGAGCCGCACCATTGAAGGGGCACAGACCCGGGTCGAGGGCTACAACTTCGACGCGCGCAAGCACGTGGTCCAGTACGACGACGTCATCAACCGCCAGCGCGAGACCATCTACCACGAGCGGGAGCGCATCCTGCGCTCGAAGGACCTGTCGCCGACCATCCTGGCCATGCTCGAGGAGGAGGTGCGCAACCAGGTCGCCGAGCACACGCTGGGCGACGGCCCGACCGAGTGGAACCGCGCCGGACTGGCCGCGACCCTGACAGCCATGGTCCCCACCCTCGGAGCCGATGCACTGGCCGAAGTCGAACGAGCGACGGACGCCAACGACCTGACCGAGACCCTGGTCAACGCGGTGGCAGATGCTTACGAGGCCAAGCGCCGCGAGACCGGAGAGGACGGCATCGCCGTGCTGGAGCGGCTGGTGCTGCTGCGCGTCATCGACTCGCTATGGGTCGAGCACCTGACCGCGGTCGATGACATGCGCCGCGGCATCGGGCTGCGCGCCTACTCGCAGCGCGACCCGCTGAACGAGTTTAAGGTCGAGGCCTACCGCATGTTCGACGAGCTGAAGTCGACCATCCGCCACGACGTCACCCACACCGTCTTCCGGGTGAGCGTCCAGCGCGACCAGCAGCCGGTACAGCGTCAGCCGCGGCGCATGACCGAGGGCCGCATCGACGTGGCCACCGGCGCGGTGGCCGCCGAGGTCGTGGCCGCCGGAAACGGCAACGGACGTGGCGACGGCGGCCCCGCCGCTCCTCGCGAGCCGGTACGCGCCGGCCAGAAGATCGGCCGCAACGATCCCTGCTGGTGCGGGTCCGGCAAGAAGTACAAGCGCTGTCACGGCGCATAAGGACCATTTCGAGGGTTGGCGATTCGAGGCCAACCCGCTACGATGACCTCCCATAGGCGACGAGGCGCGGTGACCTCGTGCCGGTGGCACTTGGAGGGCTTCGTGAAGCAGCTGACCACCCCCAGTCGAGGTCAGGAGACCGCTCCACCCACCCCCACCACCTACCGATCCCCGGCCGCCTCGCTGCCCCTGGTCACCCGCTTCAGAGACCCGGACGAGCCCTACGAAGATCTCATTCAGTGCGAGCGCGACTGCATGCGTTGCAGCTACGCCTTCACTCTCGACTGCGACGGCAACTGCGGCGCCTGCCCGCGCCAGACCTACTGCCCCTGCGTCAACCCGGCGCGCGTGCGCGGCAAGGCACTGCGGCTGGGCGAGGACGTCGCGTCGGAGCTCCCCATGGTGACTGCCGTTGGACGCAATTAAGGACGAGGCGCAGCGGCTCGCGCGCCTCGTGGCCGACACGGCGGTGCGCCTTTGACTTACTCGCCAAGGAGAGCGAGCTAGCGGAGCTGACCGAGCGTTCCGCCGACCCGAACCTGTGGGATGACCCCAAGGCGGCGCAGAGCATGCTGCGACGCGCCGAGGAGCTGCGCGACGAGATCGGCACCTGGCGGGACCTTGAGACGCGCGCCAACGGCCTGGTCGAGATCGCCGAGCTGGCCGAGGCGGACGGCGATTCCGCGAACGGCCTGCAGGCCGATCTGCAGCGCGACCTGGACGCGCTCTCGGCCGACTGGGACCGGCTGCAGTCGCGCCTCCTCCTGTCAGAGCCGTACGACGAGCGGCCGGCCATCGTATCGGTCCATGCCGGAGCAGGCGGGACCGAGTCGCAGGACTGGGCCGAGATGCTGCTGCGCATGTACATGCGCTGGGCGGACCGCAACAAGCTGAAGACCGAGATCCTGGACCAGACCGAGGGCGAGGAGGCCGGCCTGAAGTCGGTGACCTTCGCGGTCGACGGCCGATGGGCGTACGGCCGCCTGAAGTCGGAGCGCGGCGTGCACCGGCTGGTGCGGATCAGCCCGTTCGACTCGCAGAAGCGGCGCCACACCAGCTTCGCGCTGGTGGAGGTGATGCCCGAGGTGGCAGAGGACGCGGCGGTCGAGATCCGCGATGACGACCTGCGGGTCGACACCTACCGCGCCAGCGGGGCGGGCGGCCAGCACGTCAACAAGACGGACTCGGCGGTGCGCATCACCCACCTGCCCACCGGCATCGTGGTCACCTGCCAGAACGAGCGCAGCCAGGCGCAGAACAAGGAGCGTGCCATGGCGGTGCTGCGCGCCAAGCTGGTCGAGCGACAGCAGGAGGAGCGCGAGGCCGAGATGGCGCGCCTACGCGGCGTGCACGTAGAGGCCGGCTGGGGCAACCAGATCCGCAGCTACGTGCTGCAGCCGTACACCATGGTCAAGGATCTGCGCACCGGGGTCGAGACCTCGAACCCAACGGCCGTGCTGGACGGCGACCTGGATGCCTTCATCGACGGCTACCTGCGCTCGCGAATCGGCGGCTCGTCAGACGGAGACGCGGCATGATCGGCGCAATGGAACGACCCATCGCCGGCGTGGCGGTCGACACCCAGCCGGTCATAAGCATGGTCGACGTGGGCATGACCTACCCCAACGGCAAGGTCGCATTGGCCGATGTCAACGTCGCAATCCCGCCGGGTGACTTCGTCTTCCTGGTCGGGCCGTCGGGCGCCGGCAAGAGCACGTTCATCCGGCTGCTCATCCGCGAGCAGCTGCCGACCAGCGGCAAGGTGGTGGTGGCCGGCAAGGACCTGGCGCGGATGCGGCGGCGCGAGGTGCCGAAGCTGCGCCGGCGCATTGGCATCGTGTTCCAGGACTTCCGCCTGCTGCCCGCCAAGACGGTGTTCGAGAACGTGGCCTTCGCCCTGGAGGTGACCGGCTCGTCGCGCGCCGAGATCCGGCGTCGCGTGCCGCAGCTGCTGAACCTGGTGGGCCTGCATGAGCACGACGACCACCTGCCCACCCAGCTCTCCGGCGGCGAGCAACAGCGCGTGGCCATCGCCCGCGCCCTGGTTCACGACCCGGCCATGCTCATCGCCGACGAGCCCACTGGCAACCTGGATCCAGTCACCTCCTGGGAAATCATCCAGCTGCTGATCCAGATCAACGGCCTGGGCACCACCGTGCTGATGGCCACCCACAACCAGGAGATCGTCAACGCCATGCGCCGCCGGGTGTTGGCCCTGGAGCACGGCATGCTCGTGCGCGACGAGTCCGGCGCCGCCTACGAGCGAGAGTACTGAGCGCATGCGCTTCGCTCGCTTCACCGGCTTCGCCGTCGTCCGCGCCTGGCAGGGCTTCTGGCGCAACGCGATGATGAGCCTGGCGGCCACGGCCACCGTGATCCTGATGCTGGTCCTGCTGTCTGCGCTGTTCATCGTCATCAGCGGCCTGAACTCGGGCATCGCCTACATCGAGTCCAAGGTGGCCGTGACCGTGGTGCTGGTCGGCCCGCCGAATGATCCTGAGCTCACCCAGGAGGAGCTGGATGAGCTGACGGCCTACACCCAGTCGCTGCCGGGCGTACGGGACGTGCTCTACGTGAGCCCGGAGATGGCGATGCAGCGCCTGGAGCAGACGTACGAGGAGCGCGGGCAGAAGCTCGACCTGGGCGGCGCCGACATCCAGCTGTTCGCCAGCATGGAGATCGCTCCCACCGATCCAAACGACTCGGAGTCGATCGTCACCGCGCTGACCACCGGCCCGCACGCCGCGCAGATCGACCACGTGACCACCAAGCAGGAGAACGTCCAGAAGCTGGTGGACATCATCGGCACCATCCGCATGGTCGGAGTCATCGGCCTGATCCTGGTCGGGGCGGTGGTGCTGTTCATGATCGTGAACACCATCCGCATCGCGGTCTATTCGCGCGCCAACGAGATCGAGATCATGCGCCTGGTGGGCGCCAGCGACTCGTTCATCCGCTGGCCGTTCATCCTGGAGGGGGTGCTGTGCGGGCTCATCGGCGCCCTGATCACGATCGTGCTGGTGGCCATGGTGTGGGATCCCATCAAGCCGATCATGGTCACCGTCTTCCAGATGCCCACCGCGGTGAGCGCCCAATTCCTGGCGACCCTGTCGGCGATCGTGCTTGCGGTGGGTCTGGGCGTGGGAGCCATCGGCAGCTGGATCAGCGTGCGCTCCAACCTGTCCTCGGCCAGCTAGTGGGGCTGGAGCCGATGGCGCCGCCGGTAAGCGAAACGTAATGCGCGCGTAACCGGGTGCCGAATCACCCGGTGTACACTCCGCGCCCTCGCATGACCGATACCTCCACCGACACCCCGCCGGGTCTCGATCCAACCCAGGGTCCCTCACCTTCAGGCACACCGCTCCTCGCGGCTCGCGCCTCGGGCTCCTCGCCGCTGGCCTGGGTGCTGGCGCTGGTCCTGGCCGCGGTGGTCGGCACGCTGCTCTTCGTGGGCGGCTACCTGGCCGCCGGCGCGGTGGGCACGTCGTCGTGCGTGCCGTCGACCGCGTTCGAGCCGCTGTGCCAGGCGTACAACCGGCTGAAGGCCGACTACGTAGACCAGCTGAACGACGCCGACCTGGCGGGTGGCGCCATCCAGGGCATGTTCGAGTTCGGCGTCAAGGATCCATTCAGCGGCTACATGGCGCCGGACGATTACCAGCGCGCGGTGGGCGACCTGTCCGGGGAGTTCACCGGCATCGGCGCCGAGATGGGCGTGAAGAACCTGGAGGATCCCGAGGACCTCGAGGCGTGCACCACCTTCAGCGACATCTGCGCGCTGGTGGTGGTCGCTCCCCTTGAGGACTCGCCGGCCAAGGCGGCCGGCCTGCAGGCGGGCGACATCGTGCGCGCGGTGGACGGCGACAGCGTCAACGGCCTCTCCCTCGAGGACGCGGTGCAGAAGGTGCGCGGCGACGCCGGTACCGACGTCACGCTGACCCTGGAGCGCGAAGGCGAGACGCTGGAGATGACCATCACCCGCGCCAAGATCACGCTGCGCGAGGTGAGCTCGCGGATCCTGGAGGACGACATCGGCTACATCGCGCTCCACGGCTTCTCGAGCGCCAGCCCGGCGCAGTTCCGCGAGGCGCTGTCCGGGCTGCTGGATCAGGGCGCGACCTCCATCGTCTTCGACCTGCGCGACAACCCGGGCGGCTACATCGACGCGGCCAACAACATCGCCTCCGAGTTCATCGCCGATGGACTTGTCTTCACCCAGGAGTCGGAGGCCGATGGCGTGAAGCGCTGGGAGGCAACCGGCGAGGGAGTGGCCACGGATGCCGACACCCCGGTGGTGGTCCTGATCAACAACGGCTCGGCATCCGCATCGGAGATCGTGTCGGCCGCCCTGCAGGAGCGCGGGCGGGCGACGGTTATCGGCCAGCACAGCTACGGCAAGAACACCGTCCAGGTGTGGAGCTCGCTGGCCAACGGCGGCGGCGTGCGGATCACCATCTCGCGCTGGTTCACGCCGGACCACAACAGCGTGGCGCCCGACGGCGTGCAGCCGGATATCGAGGTCACCGTCCCCGACGGCACACCGCCGGAGCGCGACCTGTACCTCGAGCGCGCGGTGGAGTTCCTGACCCAGCGCACGGTCGGCGGCGGCGCGGCGCAGCCTGCGCCATCGGTGCTGCCCAGCGTGGTGGGTGGCTCGTCGCGGCTGACGCCCGCGACGGCGCCCATCGGCTATGACAACAGCGGGGTCACCGTCGCGGCCTTCTGACCGGGCCCCTTGTGCTGCCGGCGCATCGGCTGATACCATGCTGGCAACGAAAGGAGGTGGTGTGCAGTGAGTAGTTCCTGTCACGCCACCACCGAGGCGGTGCGATAAGCATCCTCGCGTGGTAGCGACGGAGAAGCCGGCCGACGGGCCGGCTTCTCCATTTCCCGCGGCTTCCCCGCCTGCGACGTTCCTCGCCCGCGACGTTTCCGCCCTGACGTTCCTCGCCTAGCATTCGCCGTTGGACCATGCCTGAGCAGACCATCGCCCTCAACCGCCGTGCGCGCCACGACTACACCATCGAGCAGACGCTCGAGGCTGGCGTGGTGCTGACCGGCACCGAGATCAAGTCCATCCGGGCGGGACGCGCCAACCTGGCCGAGGCCTACGCCCGCATCGAGCACGGCGAGGCGTGGCTGATCGGCGCGCACATCGCGCCCTACGAGCAGGGCAACCGCAACAACCACGAGCCCACGCGAACGCGGAAGCTGCTCCTTCATCGCGACCAGATCGCCGAGCTGGTGGGTCGCGTGCAGTCCAAGGGCTACACCCTCGTCCCGATGCGCCTCTACATCCGGGACGGCCGCGCCAAGCTGGAGCTGGGCCTGGGTCGCGGCAAGAAGACGCACGACAAGCGGCGCTCCATCGCCGAGCGCGACATGCGCCGCGAGCTGGAGCGGGAGACGAAGGCGCGGGTGCGGCTCTAGCCGCGCTCCGCTGGCGCCGGACGCGCCGGCGTATTACCCCGGTGTAATGCAATTGACCGATTCGACCCGAATCGGGTCACGGCCATAACCCCGGGTCATGAATCGGGCCTATTTCCGGCCTGATCGGTCAAATCCATGACCCTGTAGTCATAATCGAACGGGTGTTCACAACGGGCAGCCATTGTGGTAGGATTGCGAGGTCAATTCGGTTCGTGGGGATGTCAGGTTTCGACAGGGCTCAGGAACCGGGAACTGCAGGTCGAGGTCGCCCGCATGGCCTCGTTAAACCGCGGGCAAGCCAGCAACTGGCAATCGTCAAGTTGCTCTCGCTGCTTAGACAGTGAGCATCGACGT
>DATBIY010000075.1:0-8931 GCA_036556695.1 Candidatus Limnocylindria bacterium | reverse complement strand
CCTGAATGGATCAGCTCGCCGCCGTGCTCGCCAGCGCCGGGCCCGATATCGATCACCCAGTCCGCCGAGCGGATGGTCTCCTCGTCGTGCTCCACCACCACCAGCGTGTTGCCCAGGTCGCGCAGCCGTTCCAGCGTGGCGATCAGCCTGTCGTTGTCTCGCTGATGCAGTCCGATGCTCGGCTCGTCCAGGATGTACAGCACGCCCATCAGGCTCGAGCCGATCTGCGTCGCCAGCCGGATGCGCTGCGCCTCCCCGCCGGAGAGCGTGCCGCTGGCACGGTCGAGGGTCAGGTAGTCAAGGCCGACGTCGACCAGGAAGGTGAGGCGCGCGCGGATCTCCTTCAGCACCTGCCGCGAGATGTGGTTCTCGCGCTCGTTCAGCTTGCGCGGCAGCGCCTCGTACCAGGCCAGCGCATCGGTGACCGACAGCCGGGTGGTCTCGATGATGTTGCGGTTGCCGACCGTCACCGACAGCGACTCGCGCTTCAGGCGCATCCCGTCGCAGGTGGGGCACGGCTTGTTGGTCATGTACCGCTCGAGCTCGGCCTTGACCGATTCCGATCCGGTCTCGCGGTAGCGGCGCTGCAGGTTGGGCACCACTCCTTCGAACGTGGTCTTGAAAGTGTGGATGTTCCCGTTGCGGGCCTGGTAGCGGACGTCGACGCGCTCCGCGCCGTTGCCGAACAACACGATCCGCCTCGCCTCGTCGCTCAGCTTGCGGAACGGCACGTCCAGGCGGAAGCCGTAGCGCTCCGCCACCGCTTCCAGGATCTTGGCGCCCCACGACTCGGTGATGACCATCCGCCGCCAGGGCAGCACCGCGCCGTCGGCCAGCGGCCGCGAGTCGTCGGGAATCACCAGCTCCGGATCGATCTCCAGCCGCGAGCCCAGCCCGGTGCAGTCGGGACACGCGCCGTGCGGCGAGTTGAAGCTGAAGTTGCGCGGCGCCGGCTCCTCGAACGAGCCGCCGTGCTCAGGGCAGGCGTAGCGCTCACTGAACAGGCGGTCCTGCTCCTTCTTCGGCGCATCGGGCAGGTTCAGCAGCAGTGTGCCGTCCGACAGGCGCAGGGCGGTCTCGATGGAGTCGGCCATGCGGGAGGCATCGGGCCGGGGCGCGCCGTCGTCATCGGCCTGGCGGACCACCAGGCGGTCGACGACGACTTCGATGCTGTGCTTGTACTTCTTGTCGAGGGCGATCTCCTCGTCCAGGTCACGCAGCTCGCCATCGACCCGGACGCGGACGAAGCCGGCCTGCTTAGCACCGGCCAGCAGCTTCTCGTGCTCGCCCTTGCGATCCCGCACCAGCGGCGCCAGCAGCATGATCCGCGTGCCGTCCGGCAGGTCGTAGATCTGGTCGACGATCTGCTCCACGGTCTGGCGGGTGATCTCACGGCCGCAGATGGGGCAGTGCATGCGGCCGATGCGCGCGAACAGCAGGCGCAGGTAGTCGTAGATCTCGGTGACGGTGCCGACCGTCGATCGCGGGTTCCGCGACGCACCCTTCTGGTCGATGGAGATGGCCGGGCTCAGCCCGTCGATCTGGTCGACGTCCGGCTTCTCCATCTGGCCCAGGAACTGGCGGGCGTAGGCGCTCAGCGATTCGACGTAGCGGCGCTGCCCCTCGGCATAGATGGTGTCGAAGGCAAGGCTGGACTTGCCGCTGCCGGACAGCCCGGTGATCACGATCAACCGGTCGCGCGGCATCTCGACGTCCAGGTTCTTGAGGTTGTGCTCGCGCGCGCCGCGCACGACGATCCGGTCCGAGGGCATCGGCTTGATCATACCAGACCGATACGAACGTCCGTTCGAATTAGCGTGCCCCATCCAGGCTGTTGTACGCCCGATTCATGACACGTTCTGGCAGGTTTACCGGCGATCTAGGCCGGGACGACTGGCTCCCCCGGCGGGACCTCGCCCGGTCGCTCGGCGCGGCCGGTGGTGAACCACTGCACCAGCACGCCGAGCAGGCCCATGCCGATCCATACCGCCAGCCACACCGGCGAGGCACGAATCACCACGTCCACCGTGCCGTTGCGCAGCGCATCCGGCGAGATGCGGTCCATGACCACCAGGAGGCCGCCGAGCAGCGCGCTCGCGCCCCAGAACGCGGTGACCACGATGACGATGAAGACCGGCACGCGCAGCACCAGCGCGACCAGCGCGAACAGGACCGCCACCACCACGCCGCTGATGACCAGCACGGTGGGGTTCGCGATCAATGCGGCCGCGGCCCCATAGCCAATGGCATAGCCGAGCCCGGCTATGGTCAAAGCCACCGACACGTACCACCACACGAACGCGATGGTTGCCACCACTAAGCCGACTCCCACGGCGATGACCCACGACAGCACGCTGGACAGGTACGGCTCGCCGAACAGCGATGCGGCCAGCTGCGCGCCCAGTCCCAGCCCCACGAAGAAGCCGAGGATCGGCAGCACGACGCGGAAGACCGCGTAACCGGCGAGGCATGCCAGTAGGCCCACCAGGATCGCGACGAGCCCGATCAGCGTCTCACTCATGCTCGCTTTCCCTGCAAGCAACGGGCCACTGGCCGTGTGGTCAGGCGGCCCCCCGGTTGGCGGCATGATGCGCCCTCATGAGGGCCGCGTACCAGCCTGCGCTCGCCTTCGGGCGGCGCTCCAGCGTCGCGTAGTCGACGTGCACGATGCCGAAGCGCTGGCCCAGCCCCTTTTCCCACTCGAAGTTGTCGAGCAGCGACCAGGCGAAGTAGCCCTCCAGCGGCACGCCCTCCTCCAGCGCCCGGGCCGCGGCCGCGATGTGCGAGGCCAGGTAATCGACCCGCTCGGCATCGTCCAGCTGCTTGCCGTCCAGGCTGGCCGGCTCGGGGAAGGCGGCTCCGTTCTCGGTGACGATGATCGACCCCGGGCGATACGCGGACTGCAGCCATAGCGCCACCTGGCGCAGCCCGTCGGGATGCACCTCCCAGCCCATGGTGGTGCGCGGCACCGGCACCTGCACCACGCGGTAGCCCAGGAGCGCGCCGGCATCGGCGGCAATCACTTCGCGGGTGTAGTAATTGAGGCCGATGAAGTCCAGCCGATGACCGTCCGGCATGGGCGCCGAGAGCTTGTCCACCCCGGACAGGTGCCCTGCCGCACGGTGCGTCTGCAGCGCCAGCTCCGGAAAGCCGCGGCCGAAAAGCGGGTCCAGGAACCACTCCTGCTGGACGGCGCGATGGACGCGCGCCGCACGCTCATCGTCATCCGAGCCTGTGGCCGGGACGACGTGGTTCATGTCCAGCGAGACACCGATCTGCGCACCCGGGACGGCGTCGCGAACGCGTTCGGCGGCCGCGCCATGGGCCTGCAGCGCAACGGCCGAGGCCTGCAGCGCCATCGGCCAGTCCGAATGGCCCGGTGCGTGCCTGCCGCGCGCGTAGCCAGTGAAGGTGAAGACCTGGGGCTCGTTGAGGGTCACCCAGCGGCTCACGCGATCGCCCAGTCGGCCGGCGAGCAGGGCCGCGTACTCGGCGAACCAGCCGATCATCGCCGGGCTGGCCCAGCCACCCTGCGCCTGCAGCGCATCCGGCAGGTCCCAGTGGTAGAGCGTCAGCACCGGGGTGATGCCGCGCTCCAGCAGCCCGTCCACCAGCCGCTCGTAGAACGCCATGCCTGGCTCGTTGACCGGTCCGGTGCCGGCCGGCAGAACGCGCGGCCAGCTCACGCTGAATCGGTACGCCTCCACGCCCAGCGACCGCATGAGGTCCAGGTCCTCGGCCAGGCGGTGATAGTGGTCGGTGGCCACGTCACCGGTCTCGCCGTTCGCGATGCGTCCCGGCTCGTGGCTGAAGCGGTCCCAGATCGACGGCCCTCGTCCGTCCTCGGCGGCGGCGCCCTCGATCTGGTAGGCCGACGAGGCCACGCCGAACAGGAAGCCCGGCGGGAAGCGGCCGGCCAGCCGAGCGACCTGGGCGACGACGTCGTCCTCGGACAGCGCGGTCACTTGTCCACGCCGCCGAAGACCACGCCGCGCATGAAGGCGCGCTGGGCGAAGAAGAAGACCACGACCGGCAGCAGCATGGCCAGGATGGCCGCCGCCTGGATCACCGTCGGCTCGCCAGAGTACAGCGAGTTGAAGCGGCCCAGCCCGACCGACAGCGGCTGGAGCTCGGGCGTGCTCTGCAGGTAGACCAGCGGCAGGAAGTACTCGTTCCACGCCCAGAAGAAGTGGAACAGCGTCACCGCCACGATCGCCGGGATGGCCTGCGGCACGATCACCGAGCGCAGGATCCGGAACGGCCCGGCGCCGTCGATCATGGCCGCCTCGTCCAGATCGCGCGGGATCGTGAGGAAGTACTGCCGCAGCAGGAAGACGTTGTAGGCGTTCGCGAAGAAGTGCGGAATGATGAGCGGCAGCCAGGTTCCCACCCAGCCGAGCGAGAAGTAGACCGCGTAGGTCGGGATGAGGGTGACCTGGAAGGGCAGGATGATCGTCGCCAGCATCACCAGGAAGAGGCCGTTGCGGCCTGGGAAGCGGAAGCGGCTGAATCCGTAGGCCACGAGAATGGCCGACAGCACCGCCCCGATGGTCGACAGCGCAGAGATCATGAACGTGTTGAAGAACATCCGCGGGAAGTTCAGGATGTCCCACGCCCTCCCGAAGCTGCTCCAGTCGAGCGAGAAGCTCCACGACTGCTCGAGCGTGCGCCATCGGCCCTCCCAGGTGATTGGCCCGGCCTCCGGGTTCGCCGGGTCGATGAAGATCGCGTCCTGGCGGTGTGGCTCGATCAGCGCCCATGACTGGAGGCCGCTGTCCGTCGGCACCTGGAAGACCGGGTACTCCTCGCCCTGGTAGCTGAACGTCTGCGGCGCGGCGGGCCATGCGGGCGCCCCCGGCGTGGAGGTCTGCGTCTCGCTTTTGAAGGCTGTCGCGGTCATGTACAGCAGCGGCATGAGAAAGATCGAGACGACCATGCTGGCGAACAGCGTGAAACCGGCAACCGCCAGGAAACGCCTCATCTGGCCGCGCAGTGGCGAGCCGATGGCCAGCGAGCGGTCCATGGAGCCGGTGGTCGCGGTCATCGCTCGGCGCCCTCGTAGACCCAGCGGCCAGCCGTGCGGAAGAGCAGCACCGTCAGGCCCAGCACCACGGCGAACAGCACCCAGGCCAGGGCCGAGGCGTAGCCCATGTTGTAGAACTGGAACGCCTCGCGGAACAGGTTGAGGTTGAAGAACAGCGTCTCGCCGTTCGGATCGCCGCGGCCGTTGGTGATCACGTACGCCTGGGTGAAGTACTGGAACGTGGCGATCAGCACGATGATCAGGTTGTAGAAAAGCACCGGCGAGATCATCGGCAGCGTGATGTTGCGGAACGTGGCAAAGGGACCCGCTCCGTCCACCTTGGCCGCGTCGTAGAGCTCAGTCGGCACGCTCTGCAGGCCGGCGAGGAAGATGAGCATCAGGTTGCCGACCCCCCACAGGCCCATCAGCACCAGTGCCGGATGCACCCAGAAGGTGCTGTTCAGCCAGTCGATGGCGGGCAGGCCAATCGCCTGGAGGCCGATGTCCAGCCAGCCGTTCGACACGTTGAGGACGCCGATCCAGATGATGGTGCTGGCGACGATCGGGATCTGCATCGGCATGTAGAACAGCGTCCGGAACACGTTCCGACCGGCCAGCAGCGTGCTGTTCACCAGGAGCGCCACGCCCAGGGCGAAGGCGAGCGTGACGGGAACCACGATCAGCGCGAATCTCAGCGTCACCAGCGAGGCCTTGATCAGCGCGGGGTCGCTGAACATGCGGATGTAGTTGTCCAGGCCGATGAATCGGATCTCGTCAGCCTGGCGAGGATCGAAATCGGTGAGCGACAGGACCAGCGAGGCGGCCATCGGGATGGCCGAGAAGGCCAGGAAGCCCACGATCCAGGGCGACACGAAGATCAGCCCCGCCAGGCTCTCGCGCGAGCGCAGCTCCGCGAAGCGGCGGCGGCGCCCCGGCGTCAGTGCCGTCATCGGGCCGGCCGCGGATCCGGACGTGGCCTCCATCTCACCTCGTGCCCCGGTCAAGGGCGTTCGTCGGATGCGTGGGAAGTATCGGCTCTGGAAGAGCGCCGAGGCGGCCCGGAGGCCGCCCCGGCGTCATGGAGGAGCCCTCAGCCCCCTTCGTCGAAGATCCCCTGGATCCGCTCGACGTGGGCGTCGATCGCGGACTGGAGATCAAGGCCAGGCGTGGTCCACAGCTGCGACCCGAACTCTCCGTTGGCGGCATTCGCCTCGAGGTGATTCGGCATCGCTGCCTCATGGCTGGGGTTATCCGGGTACTGCATCATCTCCAGCGAGACGTTCCAGTCGACCTCGACGGGCGCAAACCGCTCGTCGAGCGCCGTGAAGAACGCGTCGCGCTGGTCGGTGATGGCCGGCAGCGCGCCCCAGGCCTGAAGCAGGGTCGGGTTTTGCCGGATCCACTGCAGCACCTCGAACGCCGCCTCGGGGTTCTCGGTGGTGTCCAGGATGCCCACCGTGTCGGCGTGCAGCTTCGAGGTCACCTTGCCGTCGGGACCCTGTGGCAGGACGGCGATGTCCCAGTCGCTCACCGGCGGCTCGCCCTCGGGCGGGTAGATGCAGCAGGTGTACCACTGGTGGACGACGTCCATCGCGATGCGGCCCGTCTGGAAGCTGTTGCCGTTGGGCTCGATGGCATCCAGCTCGGGCTTGGTCGGGATGAACTGGTCGGTCCACATCCCGTCGTAGAAGAACTGCAGTCCGTCGCGCCAGTTGTCCGGCCACTGGGCCGTGGCGCCGTCATCGGCAACGATCGATCCCGATCCGCCGAAGATGGTCGACCAGGCGCGCGGGTCGTTGTTGGTGAACTGGGCGTCCAGGCCCCAGATGTCGGTGCTGTCACCGTCGAAGTCCGGGCTGGTGGCGTCGTTGCCGTCGGTGTCGACGGTCAGCTGCATGGCCAGCTCGCGGAGCGTCTCCCACGTCCAGTCCTTGCCGTCGTACTGCTCGCCCACCGCGTGCGGCGGGTACGGCAGCTGCGCCTCATCGAAGAGCGTCTTGTTGTAGTAGATGAACGACGGGAAGACCGCCATCGGAATGCCGATCTGCTTGCCGTCGAACTGGTAGACGTCCCACAGGGCGTCCTCGATCGTCGATCGGTCGACGCCGGCGGCGTCGATGTACTGCGTCAGGTCCAGCAGGTTACCGCCGAAGCTCTGCAGTCCGCGGATGCCGACCGGACCGATGATGTCCGGCGGGTTGGTTGGCATCCGGTTCGCCAGATCCTGCTCGGCCTCTTCGCTGTCGACGACCGTCAGGGTCAGGTGGATGTTCGGATGGTCTGCGTTGAAGGCCTCGACCTCCGCCTCCTGGATCGGAATCTGCTCCGGGTTGGTGCCGGTGCCGAGGCCGATGAACCATTCGATCTCGACCACCTCGCCGGCCTGGCTGGCACTTGCGGCAGTGGACGCCGAAGCCGATGCCGACGTCGAGGTCGTCGCGGTTCCGCAGGCGCTCAGAACGAGCATCAGCGTGGCTGCCCCGGCGGCCAGCCTCCAGGGAGCGCGCTCGTGTCGCTCCATAAACGTCCTCCTCTTCTCCGTGTGCGAACTCAGCGCTTGGGGGAACCGATGCGGTCTCAGACGCCTCACCTCCTGCTCGAGGCCCTGATGACCAGGTCGGTGGCCAGGATCACGCGACGCGCCACGCGCTCGCGGGAGGTGACCATCCGGATCAGCAGCTGGGCCATCTCGCGGCCCATCTCCTCGATCGGCTGCCGAACGCTCGACAAGGGCGGCTGGGCCTGTGCCGCCAGCGGCGAGTCGTCGAAGCCGATCACTGCCACGTCGTCGGGAACCGCCCGCCCGGCGGACTGGAGGGCGGACAGCGCGCCCACCCCCATCAGGTCCGAGGCAACGAAGACCGCGTCCAGGCGCGGCGCACGGGCGAGCAGGCGCTCCATGGCGGAGCGGCCGCCCTCCAGTGAGAAGTCGGCGATCTCGACCAGCTGCTCGTTCGGCGGCAAGCCGGCGCTGCCGATCGCCTCGTGATAGCCGGCCAGGCGGTCCGCACCGGCCGGCATGTCCTGTGGTCCGGCGATGGTGGCCACCTGGCGCCGGCCGTCGGCCAGCAGATGCTGCACGGCCGTGGCGGCGCCGCGCCGGTTGTCGACGTCGACGTAGGTGATGCCGGCGCTCGGCGGCCTGCCGCCGACGACGACCGGGATCCCGCGTCGCTGCAGCTCCTCGGGCAGTGGGTCCGAGCCGTGCAGGGAGACCAGCAGCACGCCATCCACGTGACCCGCCGCCAGGTAGCGACCCACCCGCACCTCGTCGGCGCGGACCTGTGGCATCAGCAGCACCAGCTGCATCTCGTCCTCGGCCAGCGCGTCGCCGATGCCGCGCAGGATGCGCGGGAAGAACGGGTCGCCGAACAGCTGTGCGGTCGGCTCGGGAATCACCACGCCGATGGAGCCGCTGCGCCGCGTGACCAGGCTGCGGGCCGCACGATTCGGCACGTAGCCGAGATCCCGCACCGCCGCCTCGACCGCGCTGCGCGTCTCCTCGCGAACCCGGCGATCGCCGTTCACCACGCGCGACACGGTCGCGCGCGAGACGTTGGCGGCGCGAGCCACCTCCTCCAGGGTCGCGGGCGCCGATGAGCGACTGACCAACGTGGCGACTCCTTCATTGTGAGAGCGCTCTCACACTCCTCGGGGCATTGTAGGCGGCCGTGTCAAGAGAGCGCTCTCATGCTCGCGAGGACGGTTTGAAGGGCGAATTCGTCGAATTCATGCCCCGGCGTCACCATCGGGGCGCCAGGCCGTGGCGGGCCCTGGCGCGATTCGGCGAGACAACGTGCGGCTGGCGCCGCATCAGCCGACGTCAGCCCCCGGGGCGCGCGAGGCAGAACCTCATCGGACGAAGCCGTCGTAGCCGGTGACGACGAAGGTGTTGCGGCAGCGCTCGC
>DATBIY010000074.1:0-18859 GCA_036556695.1 Candidatus Limnocylindria bacterium | reverse complement strand
GTGCTTGCGGTGACCGCGGTTACCCGCCTGGGCTGACCATCGGCGCTTTGACCCGTCCGGCGAGGCAGGGCTATCATCCCCGCCGGACCCGGCGGATTGGCCGGAGCACGTTCCGGCGTAGCTCAGTGGTAGAGCGGGCGGCTGTTAACCGCTTGGTCGTAGGTTCGAATCCTACCGCCGGAGCCACCCACCCCTCGGCTGTCTCCCAGCCGTGTCGTGCTGCGCGCTCTTGACAGGCGGTACCTACTACTACATAGTACGTACTACGCATAACGTAGCAGGAGCCACTAAGGTGGACCGAAGACGCGGCGCCGATCCCAGCCTGCTGGTGCTGATCAGCCTGGCGGCCGGCCCGAAGCACGGGCACGCCATCCTGCTCGACGTGCAGTCCTTCGCCGGCCAGCGCCTGGGGCCGGGCACCCTGTACGGCGCGATCGAGCGCCTGGAGCAGGACCGCCTGATCGAGCCGATGCCGGCGGAGGAGCGACGGATCCCATACCGCATGACGCGGGCCGGCGCCGACTACCTGGACGAGCGCGTGAGCCAGCTGCGGCACCTCACCCACGTCGCCCAGGCCCGGGTGCAGTCATGAGGCGGCTCACCCGGCTCCTGCTGCGGCTCTATCCGCGTGCCTGGATGGAGCGCTACGGCGACGAGTTCCGCCAGCTCCTCGACGACACGCCCGCCACGCCGCATGCGGCCCTGGACGTCGCCCGCCACGGGCTGTCGCTCCAGGTGCGTCGCGCGCCGGGCGGGGCACTTGACCTCGTCGCCTCCGGAGGGAACACGATGCACAGCCACCCGCAGCGCTCCGCCCTGCTCGGCGCGCTGATCCTGCTGCCGACCGCGATCTTGATCGGCGCGGCGCTACTCAAGTACGTCATCGGCGTGCCTGGACCGTTCGACGCCATCGAGCCGGCCATGACGCCGCTCGTTACCCATCCGCTGGGCGAGACGGTCTTCGTCCTGGCGCCGTACCTGGCCATCCTGCTGGCCCTGGTTCCCGTCGTCCGCAGCGTCCCGCGCTGGCAGCACGGGCGTCTGGAGGGGACGATCACCGTGGTGGCCCCGGCGTTCAACCTCGCCCTTGCAGCAGTGAGCGCCGCCATCGCCGTCTTCATGGCCTTCTACTGGGTCGCCGAGAACCTCTAGACCACCTCGGAGCCTGACCGCGGGAGCAGCGTCAGAAGGCGCTTGCATCCATCGGCCGGTCGTATATACTGAACTACATGGTTCAGTATCCACTTGGCGGACTCGGCGCGTCATTCGCCGCTCTGTCTGACGCCACGCGACGCGGCGTGCTGGAGCGGCTGGGACGCACCGACGCCTCGATCACGGACCTCGCCGATGAGTTCCACATGACGCTCACCGGCATGCGCAAGCACGTGCGCGTCCTGGAGCGCGCCAACCTGGTGGTCACCCGCAAGGTGGGCCGGGTGCGGACCTGCAGCCTCGGCCCGGACCGGCTGGCGGAGGAGGCCGCCTGGCTGGAGCGGTACCGCCAGCTGTGGGAAGCGCGCTTCCAGGGCCTGGACCACATCGTCAGGGAACTCGAACGCAAGGAGAAGCATCATGGACGCCGCAACCGTGAATGAGGCCAGGCTGATGGGTGACAGCGCGACCGTCGAGCGCACATCCGATCGCGAGCTGGTCGTCGCCCGAACGGTCAAGGGCCCCGCTCGCCTCGTGTTCGAGGCCTGGACCAACGCCGAGCTGTTCAAGCAGTGGTGGGTGCCGAAGTCATATCCCATCACGCTGCTGTCGTGCGAGATGGATGCGCGCGTCGGCGAACGCTATCGCCTGGTGTTCGGCTACGAGGGCTCGACCATGGAGTTCTTCGGCCGATACCTGGAGGTCACGCCGCACTCGCGGCTGGTCTGGACGAATGACGAGGCCGAGGGCGAGCAGATCACGACCGTGACCTTCGAGGAGACGGACGCCGTGACGCTGGTGACCGTCCACGAGCTGTATGCCTCGAAGGAGGCATTGGACGCCGAGATCGCCTCCGGTTCGGCGGGCATCTACGCCATGCCGGAATCGCTCCAGCAGCTGGAGGACCTGCTCGCCACCATGGATGCCGCATGAAGCGGGCGGTCATCGGAGCAGGCCGATGCTGAGGCAGGTCGCGGACCGTGTGCTTGTCCACCACAGCGAGTTGCTGCAGAACAACAGCGTGGTGGTGGGCGGGGCCGGCGTGCTGCTCGTCGACCCCGGCATCACCAGCGGCGAGATGGCCTGCCTGGCGGATGACCTCCGCCAGCGGGGCCAGCCCGTCGTGGCCGGCTTCTCCACCCATCCCGATTGGGATCACGTCCTCTGGCACGCGGACCTGGGCGACGGGCCGCGCTACGCCACGGCCGGCGGCGCGGCGTTCATGGCCGACCTGCTGGTCAGGGCCGCTTGGCAGGCCGAGGTCGCGGAGGCGTTGCCGCCCGAGATCGCCGGCGAGGTGCAGCTGGGCCTTTTCGGCCGCCTCACCGGCCTGCCGCACGAGGCCACGCAGATCCCCTGGGACGGTCCGGCGGCTCGGATCCTGGAGCACCCGGCGCACGCCCAGGGGCACGCCGCGCTGCTCATCGAGGAGCAGGGCGTCCTGGTCGCCGGCGACATGCTGTCCGACAGCATGATCCCGATGCCCGACCTGGACGCCTCCGATCCGATCGGGGATTACCTCGCCGGGCTGGAACTGCTCGAGTCGGTGGCGGACGGGGTTGGCTTCGTGATCCCGGGTCACGGGTCGGTGGGGGATGCAGATCAGCTTCGCGCGCGGATCGCCAAGGACCGCGCCTATGTCACTGCCCTGACTGACGGGCGGGTGCCTGATGACCCACGCATCGCCCCGGACGCAGCATTTGGCGCGGGCTGGCTGCCGGACGTGGCAGCCTGGCAGGTGGAGCAGCTGGGCCAGCGGACGCCCGGCTGAGCGAGCGCAGCGGAGGATCAGCCGATGCGCTCGGCCAGGGCCACGATCAGGCCCTCCGGCCCGCGCACGTGCGCCATGCGCCAGATGCCCTCCCACTCGCCTACGCCGCCGATCGGGTGGTAGCCGTCCGCCGCCAGGCGCTCGAGGATCTCGTCCAGTCCAGTGACCTCGAAGGCGACGTTGCGCAGCCCCATCTCGTTCTCGGGGGCGTCAGGCGTGCCGGGCTTCGACGCGGGGCGCACGAACTTGCCGAGCTCGAGCATCGTGCCGCCGCCCGGAGGCCGCAGCATGACGATCTCGGTCTGGGCGTCGGACATCCCGACGACCGTGTCCAGGAACTCACCCTCCATGGGCGAGCGCCCCTCGGTCTCGAAGCCCAGGCTGATGAAGAAGTCAGCCACCTTGTCGATGTCGTCGACGGTGATGCCGACGTGGTCGAAGTTCAGGATCCCGGCCTTGGCCGATGTCGCTGCGCTCGTCATCAGGCCGACTCGCCGCCGTCCGCATCGGCACCATCATCGGGCGTGAAGCGCTCGACCACGATGGTGCAACGCGTGGCCAGTGCCGCGGCGGCACCTATTGCCGCGAAGACCGGCAGCAGTGCCGCGCCGATGACGCCCAGCGTGAGCGGCACCTCGAACATGGTGCGGCCGTCCTCGCTCTTGATGATCAGGCGGCGGACGTTGCCCTCGTTGATCAGCTCCTTGACCTTGGCCACCACCTGGTCGCCGTTGAGGGTGAACTCCTGGGTTCGTTGTGTTTGCTGTGCTTGCTGGTCCATGGCCAAACCCTACTACGGGTCGGCCGCTCAGGTGCTGTGGCGGTCCAGCAGCTGGCCCGTCGGCGCCTGGGTCCGCTCGCGCCAGGCAATCGCTCCGGCCACGGCCAGCACCACGGTCGCGATACCTGACCACAGCAGCGTCCCGCGGCCGCCGAGCGCGCCCACCAGTGGACCGCCGAGCGCGGTGCCAAGCGGGGTCGAGACCAGCATCAGGGCGCTGCGCGCGGCGAGCAGGGAGGGCAGGTTGCGCTCGGTCGTGGCCGACTGGTAGATGGAGTAGGTGAGCGGCACGAACGGGCCGTACACGATCCCGCCGATCGCGAAGAAGGCGACGGTGACCGGGATCGGCGCGCCGGCAAACGGGATCAGGCAGGCCCCCCAGCCGGCCACGATGAGCAGCGCGATACGCCGCATGTTTCCGGCCCGCAGGGCGCCGGTAAGGAGGATCGACACCAGCGCGCCGACGCCGAAGGCGGTCCAGTAGGCGGCCAGCAGCTGCGCGGACGCGCCGACGTCCTCGGCCACGTACACCGGCAGCGCCACCTCGACCGGCCCGTACAGGAGGAAGAACAACCAGGTCAGCACGGTGAGGCTCAGCAGGTCGCGGCGGCGCAGCAGCCGGAAGCCGGACTCGGCCGCCTGCATGTCCACCGGCCCGTCGCCGGCGCCGGCGTCGGTGCGCGTCAGCCAGGCTGCCGCGCCCAGGAAGGCGAACGTCAGCGCATCGGCCAGCAGCAGCCATCCGGGACTGAGGATGGCCAACAGCGTACCGGCCAGCAGCGGACCGACGATGAAGGCCAGCGACGTCTGGGCGCTGGCCAGCGAGTTGACGGCGAAACGGCTGCTGGCGCCGGCCAGCGCGGAGAGCATCGTGTACTCGCCAGCGTTGCCCCATGCCGCCATCAACGAGGAGGTGGCGAGCAGCAGGACGTAGACTGGCGGCGTCAGCGCGCCGAACAGCGCCAGCAGCGCGATGGCGCTCAGCGAGCCGGCGCGCAGGATGGCGTGCACCAGGACCAGCGTCCGCGCCGGCCGGCCGCGCAGGAAGCGGCCGAAGGTCAGCGCGCCGATGACGCCCGGCAGGGTGTAGGCAGCCACCGCCAGGCCGACGTACAGGCCCAGCAGGCCGGCCGGCGCGATGCCGACCGCCAGCCAGGCGATGGTGACGGTGCTGATGCCGTCGCCCAGCGACGAGACGCCCAGGCCGGCCAGCAGCAGCCGGATCTCGCGCCGCGCCAGCAGCTGGCGGTAGGCCTGTGGGACGCGCGGACGCGGCATCAGTCGCGCGCCTGGTCCCTGGACTGGATGATCCGGATTTGGTTGCCGGCCGGGTCGCGGAAGGCGCAGTCGCGGCCGTAGATCTGGTCCATCGGCTCCTGGATGACCTCAGCACCGGTGGCGACTACGCGGTCGAATGCGGCGTCGATATCGGCCGTCCGGAAGTTCAGGCCGCGCAGCAGGCCCTTGGCCAGCAGGTCGCTCAGGGCTCGGCGGTCCTCGTCCGAGATGCCGGGGTCCGCGGCCGGCGGCTCCAGCACGATGTTGATGTCGGGCTGCGACGGCGGTCCGACCGTGACCCAGCGCATGCCGTAGGCGCTGACATCGTTCCGGACCTCGAATCCCAGCGCGTCGCGATAGAACGCGATCGCCTTCTCGTGATCGTCCACCGACAGGAAGCAGGCATCCAACTTGACGTCCATGGACGGAAGCCTATTCGCCCGCTTGGGTCGCCGCTTCTCGATTCCTGACCGGCCTCAGCATGACTCGCATCAGGCAGGCGGGCAGCGGCTCCATCCACGAGTGGTCACGCGCGCGGTACGCGCTGGGGCTCTCGCCGACCAGCTCGGTGAAGCGCGTGCTGAAGGTGCCCAGCGACGAGCAGCCGACCTCGAAGCAGACTTCGGTCACCGACATGTCGCCGCGGCGCAGCAGGGTCATGGCGCGCTCGATGCGGCGGGTCATGAGGTAGCTGTACGGCGTCTCGCCATACGCCGCGCGGAAGCTGCGCGAGAAGTGGCCCGGCGACATCAGCGCGGTGCGCGCCAGGGCCGCCACGTCGAGCGGCTGGGCGTACTCGCGATCCATCTGGTCTTTTGCGCGGCGCAGGCGCACCAGGTCCTCCCGGTCCACGGCGCACACCTTACTGCTGACGCTCGAGCAGGATCGGAGAAGCCGATGGCGTGGCTGGCCCGCTAGCATGGGTGGCAGCCCGCACAGGACCACGCAGGACGGTTGATGCACGCTGCCGACAGTCACGACCTGATCCGGGTGCAGGGCGCCCGGGAGAACAACCTCAAGAACATCAGCTTGGAGATCCCGAAGCGGCGGCTGGCGGTCTTCACCGGCGTCTCCGGCTCCGGCAAGAGCTCGCTGGTCTTCGCCACCATCGCTGCCGAGTCGCAGCGGCTGATCAACGAGACCTACAGCGCCTTCGTGCAGGGCTTCATGCCGACGCTGGCCCGCCCTGACGTGGACCTGCTCGAGGGCCTGACCACGGCGATCATCGTCGACCAGGAGCGCATGGGCGCCAACGTGCGTTCTACCGTCGGCACCGCGACCGATGCCAACGCGCTGCTGCGCATCCTGTTCAGCAGGCTGGGCAAGCCGCATATCGGCTCACCGAATGCGTTCTCGTTCAACGTCCCGTCGGTGAGCGGCAGCGCCCAGGCGATCATCGAACGCGGCGGCAGCAAGAGCGTCAGCCAGGACTTCAGCGTGACCGGCGGCATGTGCCCGCGCTGCGAGGGCAAGGGCACGGTCAGCGACATGGACCTGACCCAGCTGTACGACGATACGAAGTCGCTGGCCGAGGGCGCGCTCACCATCCCGGGCTACAACGCCGACGGCTGGATCGTGCGGGTCTACGCCGAATCGGGATTCCTGGATCCGAACAAGCCGATCCGCGACTACACCGAGACCGAGCGGCAGGATTTCCTGTACCGCGAGCCCACCAAGGTCAAGTTCGGGAACATGAACCTGACCTACGAGGGCCTGGTGCCGCGCATCCAGAAGTCGTTCCTGTCCAAGGACGTGGACGCCATGCAGCCGCACATCCGCGCCTTCGTCGAGCGCGCGGTGACCTTCACCGCCTGCCCGGACTGCGGCGGCACCCGGCTGAACGAGGCGGCTCGCTCATCCCGAATCCGCGGCATCAACATCGCGGATGCCTGCGCCATGCAGATCAGCGACCTGGCCGAGTGGGTCCGCGAGCTGGACGAGCGGTCGGTCTCGCCGCTGCGCGCCACCCTGCTGCAGACGCTGGAGTCGTTCGTGGAGATCGGTTTGGGCTACCTGTCGCTCGACCGGCCGTCCGGCACGCTGTCCGGCGGCGAGGCGCAGCGCACCAAGATGATCCGCCACCTGGGATCGGCGCTGACCGACGTCACGTATGTCTTCGACGAGCCGACCGTCGGCCTGCACCCGCACGACATTCAGCGCATGAACAACCTGCTGCAGCAGCTGCGCGACAAGGGCAACACGGTGCTGGTGGTGGAGCACAAGCCGGAGGTCATCAGCATCGCCGATCACGTGGTGGACCTCGGGCCGGGTGCTGGCACCGACGGCGGCTCGATCTGCTTCGAGGGACCGGTTGAGCGCCTGCGGAAGAGTGACACGCTCACCGGACGCCACCTGGGATATCGGGCCGCGCTCAAGGCCAGCCCGCGTACGCCGACCGGCACGATCCCCATTCGCCACGCCACGCTCCACAACCTGCAGGACGTGAGCGTTGACATCCCGCTGGGCGTGCTGTGCGTGGTTACCGGCGTCGCCGGCTCCGGCAAGAGCTCGCTGATCCATGGCTCCATGCCAAGGGACGCCGGCGTGGTGTCGATCGATCAGACGCCGATCCGCGGCTCGCGCCGCAGCAACCCGGCGACCTACACCGGTTTGCTCGACCCGATTCGATCGGCCTTCGCCAAGGCCAACGGCGTGAAGCCGGCGCTGTTCAGCTCGAACTCGGAGGGCGCCTGCCCGGTCTGCAACGGCAACGGCATGATCTACACCGACCTGGGGATCATGGAGACGGTGGCCACCGTCTGCGAGGAGTGCGGCGGCAAGCGCTTCCAGGCCAGCGTGCTCGAGTACAAGCTCGGCGGCCGCGACATCAGCGAGGTGCTGGGCATGTCCGTCGCCGAGGCGCGCGACTTCTTCGGCAGCGGCGAGGCGAAGACGACGGCCGCGCGCACAATGCTCTCGCGGATGGCCGATGTGGGCCTGGGCTACCTGCGCCTCGGCCAGCCGCTGACCACGCTCTCCGGCGGCGAGCGCCAGCGCCTGAAGCTCGCCATCCAGATGGCCACCGAGGGCGGCATCTACGTGCTGGACGAGCCGACCTCGGGCCTGCACCTGGCCGACGTGGAGCAGCTGCTGCAGCTGCTGGACCGACTGGTGGACTCCGGCAAATCGGTGATCGTCATCGAGCACCACCTTGCCGTGATGGCGCATGCCGACTGGATCATCGACATGGGCCCCGGCGCCGGCCACGACGGTGGTCGCGTCATCTTCACCGGGCCGCCGGCCGAGCTGGTGGCCGACGCCGACACGCTGACCGGCCAGCACCTGGCCGAGTACGTGGCCGCCGCCGAGGTGGCCTGAAGCCGCTCAACGACAGGAGGGGGCCTTGGCGATCTCGGACCACGACCGCTGCGCGCAGCTCTTCGAGGAGGCGCAGCGCACCGACATGGAGTCATTCCGCGACTTCGACCGCGAAACGTTCCGTTCGGTCCACCACCCCAACGCCATCACCATCTCGCCCGTCGGGAGGCAGCTGGTGGGTATCGACGCCATCATGGAGGCGCTGGACAGCCACTTTGCCAAGCGCCAGGCGGTGTGGGCCTGGGCGGAGCGGTACCGCATCGTGGACGGCTGCCGATCGGCCTTCATCCTGTACGACGCGACGTACGACGTGCCGTCCATCGGCTACCACCAGCGGGCGCTGGTGGGGGTGACCTACACCTTCGACGGTGAGCGCTGGCTGGCCATCGGGGACCAGAGCACCTACCTGGAGCCGCCGGACTAGTCGGCGCGCAGGCGGTAGCCCATGCCGCGCACCGTCTCGATGTAGCGCGGCCGGCGGGCATCGTCGGCCAGCTTGCGGCGCAGGCGGCCGATGAACACGCGCAGGTCATCGGCCGTGGCGTCACCATCAGCGCCCCACCCGCGCCGCAGCAGCCGCGCCGCTGGCACGACCCAGCCGGCACTGCCGGCAAGCGTCTCCAGCAGCCGCCACTCCATCGGCGTCAGGTTCAACCGTCGTCCGGCGAGCCGCGCCTCGCCGGCCCGTGGGTCGATCTCGAGCTCACCGACCCGCACGCCTTCCGTGCGTGAAGCCGGTGCCCTGGCGTCCATCCGCCGCAGCACTGCGCGCGCCCGGGCCAGCAGCTCCAGGTGGTCGAACGGCTTGGTGACGTAGTCGTCGGCGCCGGCCTCCAGGCCGCGCACCTTGTCGATCGGCTGGTCACGCGCGGTGAGCATGATCACCGGCAGGTCGCTGAAGCGGCGGATGTCGGCCAGCACGGTGTAGCCATCGGCGTCGGGCAGGCCCACGTCCAGCAGCACCAGGTCCGGCCGCTCGTCCTCGACCAGCGTCAGGCCGTCCGCGCCGTTGCTCGCGCTGAGCACCTGGACGTCGTGCCAGCCAAGCTCGAAGCCGATGCGCACCGCGGCCTGGATCTCCGGGTCGTCGTCGACGATCAGGATCTTCATGCGCCGCCCCTCGGGATGACCAGGGTGAAGGTGCTGCCCCGGCCGACCTGGCTGTCGACCTCGATGTCGCCGCCATGCGCCTGCGCGATGGCCAGGGCGGTCGGCAGCCCAAGGCCGATCCCTCGCGACCGCCCGCCGCGATCGCCGGCTCCGACGAAGAAGCGCTCGAACAGGCGGGTCCGCTCTTCGGCGGAGATGCCGGGACCGCGATCCTCGACCGCCCAGCGCACCACCTGCTCGTCAGCGGTCAGGCGCAGCGCGAACTCGGCCCCGGATGGCGTGAACTTCTGCGCGTTGCTGACCAGGTTGAGCAGCGCCTGCTCCAGGCGAGGCCGGTCGCCGGTCAGCCGGACCGGCCCTGGCGGCAGGTCCACGCGGAACGTCTGCTCGCGGGCTGTCACCAGCGGCTCGATGGCCAGGCTGACCTCGCGCGCCACCTCGCGTGCGTCCATGGGCACGCGGGTGAGCTCCACCCCGCCGGCCCGCAGCCGCGAGTAGTCCAGCAGGTCGCCCACCAGGCGCTGCATGCGATCCGCGCTGCGGGCGATGGTCGTCAGCAGCTGCTGTCGCTGCTCCTCGCTGGGCGCCAGGCCGGGGTCCAGCAGCAGGCCCACGCTGGTACGGATGGAGGTCAGCGGAGTGCGCATCTCGTGGCCGATGGTTGCCAACAGGTCGCTGCGCAGCCGCTCCAGCTCGGCCAGCGCGTCGGCCAGCTGCGGCTTCGTGCCGGCCAGGGAGGCGGCCATGCGCTGGCCGAGCGAGGTGGCCACGTAGGCGCGCTCCCCCCTGGCCGCCACTGGCCGGGCCAGTCCCAGCTCAACCAGCCGGTCGAGCAGTCTCTCGGCGCGCTGGGGCGACAGCGACAGCCCGTCCTCGCTGGCGGCTGCGCTGACCGTCTCAGCGGTGCGCGGCTCGGGGAGCAGCGCGACCAGCGGCACGGCCAGCAGCGTGTCCAGCTCAGCGGCGGATTTCACGCTGCTGAGGATAGGTGGCCGCTGCGCGGGCCGCGTTCATTCGCGGTTCAGGTTCCGCCATGTGGATTGCTAGGCAGCCCACGCACATTGGGCTGGCGGCCGGTTCACTCGGGCCGGCCGCGCCATGAGCTCAACGACCTGGAGGTTGATTTCAGATGACACTCGCCGAGCGACGCCGAGCCGATGCCGGCTCCCCCGGACAGGGCGCGCTCGCGTCCGCGCTCAGCCAGTTCGATCGCGCCGCCGACCACCTCGGCCTCGACGACGCAACGCGGGCCATGCTGCGTGTAGCGAAGCGCGAGTGGACGGTGCGCTTCCCGGTGACCATGGATGACGGGCGCGTCGAGGTGCTGACCGGCTACCGCGTGCAGCACTCGCTGGCACGCGGCCCGGCGAAGGGCGGCATCCGCTTCCACCCCGCGACCGACATCGACGAGGTGCGCGCGCTGGCCATGTGGATGACCTGGAAGTGCGCCCTGGTGAACGTCCCGTTCGGCGGGGCCAAGGGCGGCGTGACCGTTGACCCGCGCAGCCTTTCGAAGACCGAGCTGGAGCGGGTGAGCCGCCGCTTCGCCGCCGAGCTGCAGGGAATCATCGGCCCCGAGATCGACATCCCGGCGCCGGACGTCGGCACCAACGCCCAGGTCATGGCCTGGATCATGGACACCATCTCGATGCACGCCGGCCACACCGTGCCCGGCGTGGTCACCGGCAAGCCGGTGTCCGTAGGCGGCTCGGCCGGCCGCGCGGACGCCACCGGCCAGGGCGTGGTCTTCACCGCGGAGCGAGCGCTCGGCGAGCTGGGCCTGTCGCTCGAAGGCGCGGCCGTGGCGGTGCAGGGCTTCGGCAACGTCGGCGAGGCCACCGCCCGGCTGATGCACCAGCGCGGAGCACGGATCGTGGCGGTGACCGACATCGGCGGCGGAGTGGCCACCCCGGCCGGGCTGGACCCGGCGCGCCTCAAGGCCTTCCTGGGCGAGACCGGTTCGGTGGCCGGCATGCCCGGCACCACGCCAATCGACAACGAGGGGCTCATCGGCCTCGACTGCGACGTGCTGGTGCTGGCAGCGCTGGAGGGCCAGGTCACGGCCGACAACGCCGACCAGGTTCGCGCCCGCGTCCTGGCAGAGGGCGCCAACGGCCCGGTCACGACCGACGCTGATCCCATCCTGGCGGAGCGCGGCGTGGTCGTCGTGCCCGACATCCTGTGCAACGCCGGTGGGGTGGTGGTCAGCTACTTCGAATGGGTGCAGAACCTCCAGTCCCACGCCTGGACCGCCGCCGAGGTGGCGTCACGCCTGCACGAGGTGATGGACCGCGCCTACGACTCGGTCCGCGACCTGTCGCGCGCCGAGAGCATCCCGCCGCGGCTGGCCGCGCACGCCATTGCGGTGGCCCGCGTCGCCGAGGCGCAGCGCCTGCGAGGGCTGTACCCATGACCGATCAGGTCTGGACCGTGACCCGCCACCGGCTTTCCTTGCGCGGGACCGAATGGTCCGTCAGGCTGGCGCGCTTCCCGCGAGGCTGGCTTGCCTCGGTTGACACGGTCGAAGGCCCCACCCTCGGCTCCGACGCATCGCCGTACCTGGCGCTGTCGCGAGCCTT
Organism: Candidatus Limnocylindria bacterium; assembly: GCA_036556695.1. Lineage (GTDB taxonomy): Bacteria > Chloroflexota > Limnocylindria > QHBO01 > QHBO01 > DASSCW01. The sequence continues at coordinate 6,870 of DATBIY010000074.1, read as the reverse complement.
CGAGCCGCTCGGCATGGGCCTGGACGTGCGCCTGGCCTCGGCCGATATCGTGGCCGCTGCCCGCCGTGTGCCGGGGGCCATGCTGGCCTAGCCGCGGAACCGGCACGCGGACTGCCGCGTCACATTCGGCGTGGGAAGAATCGCCAAGCTGTGTGGCGTCCCGGCGCTGGCGGTATTGGCTGCCTGCCAGCTCCTGCCGATCGGATTGGACGGCGCGCACACCGACGCGTCGACCGTTGCCGTTCACGGGCAGGTGGCCGCGGGACCCGTCTGCCCGGTGGTCACCGAGCCGCCTGAGCCGGCCTGCGCGGATCGACCCGTGGCGGGCGCCACGCTGCTCATCCTCGACGTCGACGGGGCAGAGGTGGCTCGGGTCACGTCGGATGCAGATGGGTCGTTCGAGGTGCGGCTGCCGCCGGGTCGCTACCGCGTTGTGCCGCAGCCGGTCGACGGGCTGATGGGCACAGCGGGGGAGCAGGAGCTCCGGGTCGCGGCAGGCGCACCGGCCAGTCCGCTGGAGATCAGCTACGACACCGGCATCCGCTGACGCTTTGTCCGATACCCTACGGGCCCCGCCACTAACAGCGATCGGCTTGGCACGTTAGACAGTATGAGCCGGGCACCCGTGTTAGCGAGTCTCTCGCGAGGGCAGCCGCAGTTGCCCGGCGTCTTCGTGCCTGGGCATCGGTGTGGCTAGCGGCCTGGATCCTCGAAGTCCGGATCGACCGGTGCAGTGGGGCCGACGTTGTCCAGCGTCGGCAACAGGATCCATCCCATCACAGCCATCGCGCCGGCAAAGACAATCAGCAGGACCGTACCTGCCAGCTCGTGCGGCTCGGTGAAGTACCAGTAGACCAGGCCCACGATGGCGATGCCGATGGGCAGGATCATGTAGCGCTTCAGTGACATGCCGGCATCATAGCGAGCCGATTCTGATCACGACGTGCCGAACCCCAGGGCGGTATGCCGCTGAAACATAGGAAAATCTACGACTCGCATGGCGTCAGCAGATCCAGCCGCAGTCAGTGCGGGTCACGCCGGGCCGCTCGTCTGGCGAGCGAAGGCCGGTTATCGGCTCATTGGCCTGGACCAGGGGACGCGTGTTGAGGATGGCCGTGCTCTCCGCCAAGGTCGCCCGGCGCACCGCCGGATCGACCACCGCCGGACCGGTCTCCACCCGTTCCAGCACAGGCGTCCACCCGGTCGGATGCATGGCCGATGCCTCCCGGGCGGTGACCACTGTGCCATCGGGATAGGCCAGCCATAGGCCGCGCATGCGGGCGATGAAGTGCTCCGGCATGCCGGGGACCAGCATGTCGACCATACCGCGGCCGCTGCGGCGGTACCCGCGCGGGCGCTCATCGGCCTGGACGCGGTCGACGAAGGGTCGCTGCAGGAGCTCCTCGACGGCGACCGACACCGCCTCGGGGGCGTCGACGGTCGTTCGTCCATCCGAGAAGGTCGCCGTCCCGACTACCTGTGGCGTGCCGCCTTCCCGCGGCCCGCGCAGCAGGCTGAAGACGATGGTGTCCTCGGTTCGCGGGTCGGCCGGCTGGTTCAGCATGTCGGCAGGATAGCCAATCATCGGGCACTCCCGCGCCGTGGCGACGCATCACCGCGATGGAGGAGCCGGCCGGGCGCCCGGTTGCGCCGCTAGAATCGGCGCATGCAGACGGATACCGCGCAGGGCTATCGGGCGATGGTCGAGGACCAGTCCGATGAGCAGATCGACCGATGGGCGGCGGACCTCTTCGTCGACTTCGCCAAGCGGCGCGGCGTGGGCACGGCCATCGCCGCCTTCTGCCGCGCCGCAGGCTTGGACACCCGCGGGTTCCAGCGCGCCTTCCTGGTGGGCGGCGGGCCGGACCACGTGGTCGGCATTGACACCGCCGGGAACCTGGCGGCGCCGATCTTCGAGCTCCCGCGATCCATCGTGGGGCTGCGGCGCATCCAGCCGGACGCGCGCGCCAAGCTGATCGACTTCCTGGTCGACCACCGCGAGGTGATGTCCTACACCCCGTGAGCTAGGAGGCCGCCTCCCGGCTGGCGCGGATGATGGCGATGGCGTTCTCGAGCTTTAGCTTGGTCACCGTCAGGTTGCGCGCCAGGTTGTCGCGGTTGGTGTCGGGGATCTGCTCGATGACCTCCGGCTGCCGGAGCAGCTCCACCAGCTCGTCGATGGCGTCGGCCAGCTTGCTGCGATTCAGCATCAGCGCGTCGTCGGCAGCTTTTGCCGCTTTGGCGACAGCCACCTCTCCGGCGATCGTTCTCGCGCGACGCTTCGGCTTCTCGCCGTCTGGCGCCTCACCGGCACTGCCGGTGATGACCCGCAGCTTCGCGAGCGTCAGCTCGCCGGCGGCGATCTTCTTCGCCAGGCGACGGCGCGTCCGCTCATCGCCAATGCGCATCAGCTCGTACGCATGGCTCAGCGTGTCTTTGCGCACGGACACCAGCTCGCGAATCTCGACCGGCGCGTCGGCCAGGCGCATGCGGTTTTCGACGTAGCCCTTATCCTTGCCGACCTTCTGCGCCAGCTGGCGCACCGAATAGCCCAGCGCGGTCATCTTCTTGAACATGGCCGCTTCTTCCAGCGGTGTCACGTCCTCGCGCTGCAGGTTCTCGATGATCGACACTTCGAGCGCCGTCTCCTCGTCGAACTCGACGACGATGGCCGGGATGCTGTCGCGCTTCGCCATGCGTGACGCACGCCAGCGCCGCTCGCCGGCGATCAGCTCGTACTGCGAGCCGGTCGGCCGAACCAGGATGGGCTGCAGCACGCCGTGCTCGCGGATCGACGAGGCCAGCTCGGTCAGCGATTCCTCTTCATAGGAAAGCCGCGGCTGAGCGGGGTTGGGGAGGATCTTGTCCACCGGGATCTCGCGGATCTGCGCGCGCGCGGCACGCGACTCGATGAGCGAGACGATGCCAGGCCCCAGGTCCGTGGCCTGCGCCTCGTCGAACAGGCGGTGGATGTTCTCGCGGAATGCCGGTCCCTTGCTACCCAAGCTCGATCACCTCCCGTGCCAGCTCGCGGAAGGCACGCGCGGCTGCTGAGTTCGTGGCGTACTCGGTCACCGGCTTGCCGGTCAGCGGCGCCTCGCCGAGCTTCACCGTGTTCTTGATCATGGTGTTGAAGACCCGATGGTCCCCAAGCTCCCGCAAATTGGCCAGCATCTCGCGGGCGAGGACGGTCCGACCGTCGAAGAAGGTGGCAAGCAGTCCCAGGATCTCGAGGTCGTGGTTGAGCTTCAGCTTGATGGTGTTGATGACCTTGATCAGCGCCGTCAGACCCTTGATGGCGTAGTACTGCGTCTGCACCGGAATGATGACCCGGCTGCTGGCCACCAGGGAGTTGATGGTCAGCAGGCCCAGCGTCGGCGGGCAGTCGATGATGATCACGTCGAACTGCCGCTCGGCCCAGCCGGCCAGCGCATCGCGCAGCACCATCTCGCGGCCGATGGCGGTGAACAGTTCGACCTCGGTGGATGCCAGCTCCAGGGTGGCGGGCGCCACCGACAGTCCGGGCATCTCGGTGCTGCGCACGATCTCGTCGAACGGGACGCGATCCTCCGACAGGACGTCGGCCATCGACACCCGCACATCAGAGAGGGAGATCCCCAGGCCGACGGTCAGATTCGCCTGCGGGTCCATGTCGACGCACAGCACCCGGTATCCGAGCTCTGCCAGCGCGCCGCCCAAGTTGATGGACGTCGTGGTCTTGCCGACGCCGCCCTTTTGGTTGGCAATGGAAATTACCTTGGTCAACGGAACACCTTCGCTGCGTCGGAGTGGAGGCGAGCGTCGCGGACGCGACCGTTGCGATGATAGACGTGGCCTCGCCAGCGGGTCACCCGGGTTATCCACAAAGCCACGCAGTGTCGATGTCTTTGTGCAAAGACGAGCCTCTATACTCGAAGTTGTCCACCATCCCTGAACCCCTGTGGGCCCATAGCTCAGTGGTTAGAGCATCCGGCTCATAACCGGCTGGTCGCAGGTTCGATCCCTGCTGGGCCCACCAAATCCTCGGAGGACGTCCCGTGTCGACGGCCGACAAGCTGGCGCGCCTGGCACAGCTGCGGGAAGAGGCGCTGCTTGGCGGCGGGCAGAAGCGCATCGACCAACAGCACGAGCGCGGAAAGCTGACAGCCCGCGAACGCCTGGAGCTGTTGCTGGACGAGGGAACCTTCACGGAGCTTGATGCATTCGTCACGCATCGTGCCACCGACTTCGGGATAGACCAGGAGCGGTACCTGGGTGATGGGGTGGTCACCGGCCACGGCCGCATCGACGGGCGCGTGGTCTTCGCCTACGCGCAGGACTTCACCGTCTTCGGTGGCTCGCTGTCAGAGGCGCATGCCGAGAAGATCGTGAAGGTCATGGACCTAGCGCTGGAAAACGGAGCGCCCATCATTGGCCTTTCGGATTCAGGTGGCGCGCGGATCCAGGAAGGTGTCGTGTCCCTGGGCGGCTATGCCGACATCTTCCTGCGCAACACGCTGGTCTCCGGCGTCATCCCGCAGCTGTCACTGGTGCTCGGCCCGTGCGCCGGGGGAGCGGTGTACTCGCCGGCCATCACCGACTTCACCATCATGGTCGACGGCTCGAGCTACATGTTCGTCACCGGCCCGAACGTGGTGAAGACCGTCACCCACGAAGAAATCGACTTCGAAGGTCTTGGCGGCGCGCGCATTCACAACGAGACCAGCGGCGTTGCGCAGTTCCTGGCGGCCGGCGAGGCGCAGGCCATCGAACTTGCGCGCACCTTGGTTGGCTACTGGCCCTCGAACAACGTCGACCCCACCCCACGCGCCGATGACTGGGCGCCACCGGCGGTGGGTGGCGAAGAGCTCGACGCGCTGATCCCGGATTCGCCGCAGCAGGCCTACGACATGCATGGGGTCATCGCTGGCATCGTCGATGGGGGATCGTTCACCGAGGTGCACGAGCATTTCGCGCGGAACATCATCTGCGGCTTTGCGCGCGTCGAGGGACGGAGTATCGGCGTGGTGGCGCAGCAGCCCGAAGTGCTGGCCGGCGTGCTGGACATCGACTCGTCCGATAAGGCCGCACGCTTCGTACGCTTCTGCGACTGCTTCAACATCCCGCTGCTGACGCTGGTTGACGTTCCTGGTTTCCTGCCTGGCGTCGACCAGGAGCATCGCGGCATCATTCGCCACGGCGCCAAGCTGCTGTATGCATACTGCGAAGCGACGGTCCCGAAAGTGACGGTCATCACTCGCAAGGCGTACGGCGGCGCCTACGACGTGATGAGCAGCAAGCACGTGCGCGGGGATCTGAACTACGCCTGGCCAACGGCGGAGATCGCGGTGATGGGCGTCGAGGGCGCGGTCAACATCATCTTTCGCGAGCGGATCGACACTGCCGATGATCCGGACGCCGAACGCCAGCGCTTGGTGGCCGATTACCAGGAGCGACTGGCGAATCCATACCTGGCCGCGGCGCGCGGCTACGTCGACGAGGTGATCATGCCGTCGGAGACGCGCGTTCGTGTCGCCGGCGCGTTGGCGCTGCTCGAGACGAAGCGCCAGTCGGTGCCGGCCAAGAAGCACGGCAACATCCCGCTCTGAGCCCGCTGTCCGTGCGCAAAGACAGGGCAGCGGCGGGGCGCATCCGCCGGGTGCTGATCGCCAACCGCGGCGAGATCGCCATCCGCGTCGCGCGCGCCTGTCGCGAGATGGGAATCACCAGCATCGCCGTGTACTCCGATGCCGACCGCGGCGCGCCCCACGTCCAGGCAGCTGACATCGCCGTCCACATCGGTCCGCCGGCGCCGTCCGCCTCGTACCTCAACGTGGACGCCATCCTGGCTGCGGCCCGCCATGCCGGCGCCGACGCCATCCATCCCGGGTATGGCTTCCTGTCGGAGAACGCCGGCTTCGCACGGGCCGTCGAGGCCGCGGGAATGGTCTGGATCGGCCCGCCACCGGCAACCCAGGAGGCGCTCGGTAACAAGCTGGCCGCACGACGCTCCGCCAGCGAGGCCGGCGTGCCGGTGGTCCCGGGCCTCCTGGTGGCGCTGGACGACGATGCGGTCTCCGACCTGGAGGGCATCGGCCTGCCGGTGATGCTCAAGGCGGCGGCCGGTGGCGGAGGGCGTGGCATGCGCCGAGTGGATGACCGCGAAGACATGCCGGCGGCCATGCGGGCCGCTGCCCGCGAGGCGCAATCCGCCTTCGGCGACGGCACGCTATACGTCGAGCGGCTCGTCCAGCCGGCGCGCCACGTGGAGGTCCAGCTCTTGGGTGACCGCCACGGCAACCTGGCCTGCCTGGGGGAGCGGGACTGCTCCGTCCAGCGCCGCCACCAGAAGCTGGTCGAGGAAACGCCGTCGCCCGGAGTGGACGGGGCCCTGCGCCAGGCCCTGTTCGAATCCGCCCGGCGGGTGGCCGGCACCGTCGACTTCCACAGCGCGGCGACCGTCGAGTTCCTGGTGGACCCGGAGGGCAACCACTACTTCCTGGAGATGAACACCCGGCTGCAGGTCGAGCATGGTGTCACCGAGTTGGTGACCGGCCTGGACCTGGTGGCCTGGCAGGTCCGGGTGGCGCAGGGTGAGGCGCTGCCCCCGGAGGTGCTGGAGGCACAGCCTCGTGGCCATGCCATCGAGGTGCGGGTCTACGCGGAGGACCCGTGGAACGGATTCGGGCCGGTGGCCGGCACGGTGACCACCTGGCAGGCGCCGCAAGGGCCGGGCGTCCGAGTCGACCACGCCGTGGTCGAGGGCGCGCCGCTGACCGTCGAGTACGACCCGCTGCTGGCCAAACTGATGATTCACGCGGCCGACCGCCCCGCAGCAGTCGCTCGGCTGAGACGGGCGCTTGACGAGACGCTGGTCGCCGGGGTGCAGAC
>DATBIY010000073.1:0-2125 GCA_036556695.1 Candidatus Limnocylindria bacterium | reverse complement strand
GACGTGCCTCATCGGCACGACCGAGCGCCAGCAGGCACTCGCCCAGCTCCTCGTCGACGTAGGGATCGTCCACGCCGGCGGCCTCGTTGTCGGCGGCCAGCGACTGCTGCTCGGCAACGGCCTCATCCAGGCGCCCCAAGGCGCGCAGCGCGCGTGCCACCGCCCAGCGGGCGATGCCCGTCTCGCGTAGCTGGTCCAGCTTCCGGCGCTCGGCCAGCGCCAGCTCGAAGAGCCGCAGCGCCTCGTCCAGCTGGCCGGCGTCAAAGCGCGTCCAGCCCAGGTTGTTGTAGAGGCTCGCCAGCCATCGGCGCGCACGCGGGTCCCGGGCGCGCTCCGCCATGGCAATCGCCTGCTCGTTGAGCGCGGCCTGCTCCTCCGGCCCAGCGGTGATGGCGATCATGTGCAGCGCGTCGATGGCCAGGTGCTCCAGGCCGGCCTCCAGGGCAGCCGCGTGGGCATCCTCGAACAGTGGGCGCGCGTCGATGGCGTAGCCGCCCGAGTTGAGCACGCGGCCACGCTCAAGGGCGAGCCGCACGTCGAGCTCCGTGTCGGCGCCCTCCGGCAGATGGTCCAGCAGCGCCGACGCCTCAATGAAGCGTCCCTGCATGCCGAGCGCGCGACCTGCCTGCGTCAGCAGCAGCTGCGCCTCCAGCTGCGTGGTGGCGGCAGCGGCCGCGCGGAACCGCTGCTCGCTGCTCGCCGGGTCCTCCCAGTCCCACAGCTCATCAATCCGGGCCTGGAGCGGGGAGGGTCGGCTCACGACGTCGTGCGACTGATCCATCGGCCTATTCTCGGACAGGCGAATCCGACGCGCCGCAGACCCTCGGTGTAGACTCGCCCGCCGATGAACCAGCTGTTCGAATCCTTCACGCCCATCCTGTTCCGCGACCTGTTCACCCTGATGTGGGCGGGTGGGCTGCTGATCACCATCGGCGGCGTGTTCGTGTACATCGCCGCCCAGCGCCGATACCGCCGCTACCCGGCGATCCTTGCCCTGCACGAGTGGGTCTTCTGGTCGATCGTGGTCAGCTGGGGCCTGGTGCCGCTGCTGACGGTGATCCACGTGCCGCTGCTGCTGATCCTGCTGGTCGTGATTCCGGGAATGGCCGTGGCGGCCTGGGCGGCGTTTGTCAAGTTCCCGCCGCTGATCGCCGAGATGAACGACGAGATCCGACGCCAGCGCTTCGTGCCGCCGCCGCGTCGCTCGCAGCGCGAGCGCGCTCGTCCCACGCCGGCTGGTCGGCGACGCCGCCACCACCGCTAGGCACCTTACGTGACCTCGCGCTGGATCGAGGTGGGGGACCGGGTCTTCATGCGCCGATTCCGAACCTGGGGCCCTCTGGACTTCGACCAGAACGTGGGCCTGGTGCTCGGCGAGCGCGGGCCGGTGGTCGTCGACGCCCGAGGCTCGCATCGGCGGGCGGCCCGCGTGCTCCAGGAACTGCGCTCGATCACGCGTTCGCCAGTCTTCGCGGTCATCAACACCCACCACCACTGGGATCACACCTTCGGCAACGCGATGTTCAAGCCGGCGCCGATATGGGGGCACGACAACAACGCGCGCCATTTCCTGGAGCGCGGCGAGCGACGGCGACGGCAGGTCAGCGAGATCGAGCCGCGCCTGGCCGATGAGCTGGCCGAGGTGGTCCTCACGCCCCCGGACCGCACGCTTGCCCGTCACGCGAGCATCGACCTGGGCGACCGCGTCGTGCACCTGCGCCATCCGGGACGTGGCCACACCGACAACGACGTGGTCGTCGAGGTGCCGGATGCCTCGGTCGTGTTCGCCGGCGACCTGGTGGTCGAGGGCAGCTCACCGGGCTTCAACGACGCCTACCCGGCCGCCTGGGCGCGGGCCCTCGGCCGGCTGGAGCGCGACGTGACCCGCGGTGTGATCGTCCCCGGGCACGGCGGGGCGCTTGCCGCGTCCGACATCGGCTCGCGACGCGCGCAGATGGAGGAGATGGTGCGCCTGGGCCGCGCCGTGCTCCGCGGCGAATTGGGTGAAGCGGCTGCCGCGAAGGCGTCGCCGTTCCCCAGGGCCACGAGCCTGCAGGCGATCGCACGCCTCCGCGCGGAGCTGGCCTAACCGCACCCGCGTTTGCAGGTGGAGCACACATCGGAC
>DATBIY010000072.1:0-1543 GCA_036556695.1 Candidatus Limnocylindria bacterium | reverse complement strand
TACCAGGCGGTCAACGTGGAGGCCCAGGAGCGCATCCCCGGCTCACTGCTGCACTTCACCCGCCGCATCGTCAACATGCGCCGTCGCTACCCGGTCTTCGGCCGCGGCAGCTTGAAGTTCCTGCACCCGGAGAACCGCCACGTGCTGGCCTATCTGCGCGAGCACGATGGCGTGACGGTGCTGTGTGTCGCCAACCTGTCGCGCTTCAGCCAGTACGCCGAGCTGGACCTGTCCGAGTACGCCGGCCGGGTGCCGGTGGAGATCATGGGCCGCGTCCGCTTTCCGCCCATCGGCGAACTGCCATACCTGCTGACCTTCGGCCCCCACGCGTTCTACTGGTTCGAATTGACCGATGGGGCCGATGGCGCCTGAGCCATCGGTCGCGGCACCCACGCTGGACGTCGACTGGCTGCGCGGGCGGCGCTGGTTCCGGAGCAAGGCACGCCAGCTGACGTCGGTGGACACCTTCGACGTCGCCTCGATCGACCCGACCTCTTCGCTGCTGGTGTTGGCCGCCCGCTTCGCCGACGGGCCGGACGAGCACTACCTCGTGCCGGCCGCGCAGGACGACGGTGGGCTGCGCGAGCCGCGCGACGGCGACGGGACGTGGCGCGCGCTGGTCGCCAGGCTCGCCGCGGGCCCGGCCAGCATCGCCGCCAGGAACGGCTCATTCGAACTGCATCCGACGCCGGCGCTGGGCACATTCCTTGCGAACCCGGCTGACCCGGCGCTGGCCGAGCGGGCGTTCAGCGTGGAGCAGTCGAACACCTCGGTCCGCATCGGCGATGCCGCGGTCCTGAAGATCTACCGGCTGCTGGAGCCCGGCATCAACCCGGAGGTCGAGATAGGGGAGTTCCTGACGGCGCACGGCTTCGCGCACGCCCCCAGCCTGGGCGGCCACATCGCGTACCGCTTTTCAGGCGGTGAGGCGGCCGCGGCTGCCATGGTCCAGCAGCTGGTGCCGTCGCGCGGCGATGGCTGGGACTGGGCGCTCCGCCACCTGGCGGGCGGCGGCGACCCCAACCAGACGCTGGCCGGGCTGTCGCAGGTCGGCGGGCTGACAGCCGAGCTGCACGCCACCCTGGCGTCGGAGCCTGCGAATGCCGACTTCCCCAGCCGGCCGGCCACCGCCGAGGAAGGCGCCGCCTGGCTGGCCGCTGCCAACGCACAGCTGGACGAAGCGCTGGGCACCGTGCGCGGTGAGGAGCGGGAGCGCCTGGCAGGCGTGGAGCGTGACATCCGCCGCGCACTGCAGCCCCTGGCCGACGCGGCCGGCACGCCGGTGAGCCGCATTCACGGGGACTACCACCTGGGCCAGCTGCTCCGCACCGCCCATGGCTTCGCCATCCTGGACTTCGAGGGCGAGCCGGCGCGGCCGCTGGCCGAGCGCCGGCGTCCCTCGTCGCCATTGCGCGACGTGGCCGGCATGCTGCGCTCGATCGACTATGCCGGCCGGACCGCGCAGCGTCAGGCGCAGGCCTCGCTGGATGCCGACGCCTGGGTGGCCGATGCGCGGCGCGCCTTCCTCAACGCCTACGGCCTT
>DATBIY010000071.1:0-12333 GCA_036556695.1 Candidatus Limnocylindria bacterium | reverse complement strand
ATGGACCTGGCGCTGCGCCTCGTCCGCGGAGAGGCCGAGGTGCTGTACCTGGCCCGCGACGCCGCCCTCACGCGCTTCGCCAACTCGCGCATCCACCAGAACGTGGTGGAGCATGACGCCAGCCTGCGGGTGCGCGTCGTGGACGACGGGCGCACCGGCGTGGCGAGCACCAACCGCCTTGACGACCAGGGCATCGCCGAGGTGGTGGCCCGCGCCCAGGCGATCTGCCGCCGCTCGACGCCGAACCCCGAGCTGCCGCCGCTGGCCACGGCCGAGTGGGGCGCGGGCGACAGCGACCTGGGCTACGTCGCGGCCACGGCCGACGCCCAGCCGGAGCGGCGGGCCGAGGGCGCGCGCGCGGTGATCGCCGCCGCACAGGCGGAGGACCTGGTGGCCAGCGGCGCCTTCTCGACCGATGCCTCGACCATCGCCATCGCCAACACCAACGGCCTGCGCTCGCGGCACACGACCACCCAGGCCAAGCTGCTGACGGTGATGACCGGCGAGGATCGCGCCTCAGGCTACGCGCAGGCCATCAGCACCGACATCGGCGCGGTCGATGCCGCGGCTGTGGGCGCAGAGGCCGCGGACAAGGCCGCGCGCTCGGTTGGCGCCACCGACCTCGAGCCCGGCGCGTACGACGTCATCCTCGAGGAGTACGCGGTGCAGACCGTGCTGGAGTACCTGTCCTACGTCGGGTGGTCGGCCCTGGCCGTGGAGGAAGGCCGCTCCTTCATGGAGCTGGGCAAGCAAGTCATGGGCTCCAATGTGCGGATCTGGGACGACGGCAACGATCCCACCGGTCTGCCCTCGGCGCACGACTTCGAGGGAATCGCCAAGCGGCGGGTCGACCTGGTGACCGATGGCGTGGCGACCGGGCTGGTGCACGACTCGGCCACCGCGCGGCGCGCCAACGTGCAGCCCACTGGCCACGCGCTGCCGGCCCCGAACACCTTCGGGCCGTTGACCTGGAACCTGTTCATGGCGCCGGGCTCCAGCTCAAAGGAGGCGATGCTGTCCTCCATCGAGCGTGGGCTGTGGGTGACCCGCTTCCACTACGTCAACATCGTGCACCCGCGCAAGGGCGTGCTGACCGGCATGACCAAGGACGGGACCTTCCTGATCGAGAACGGCCGCATCGTGCGTCCGGTGCGCAACCTGCGCTTCACCGAGGAGATTCCGGCGGCCTTCGGCCGCATCCAGGCCATCGGCTCCGAGACCAAGATGGTCGGCGCCGAGTACAGCGGCATCAACGCGCGGGTCCCGGCCCTCCGCATCGGCCAGTTCGCCTTCACCGGCGCGACCGCGGCCGAGAGCGGCGCGTGACCTTGGCCGCCGTCGATCTGCAGGTCGGCGACCTCATCCGGCTCCGCAAGGCGCATCCCTGCGGCAGCCACGAGTGGCGGGTGCAGCGCATCGGCGCCGACATCGGCCTGGTGTGCGCCGGCTGCGGTCACCGCATCCTGATGGATCGGCTGGACGTCGAGCGCCGCTACCTGGAGCACCTGGAGCACGGCACGGAGCACGGCACGGAGCACGACACGGAGCAGGGCGCGTGACCCACCTGGAGCTGCCGCAGGACGTCGGCAGCCAGGACCTCTCCGGGGCGGGGAGCGTCTTCCGCAACCGCGGATTCGTCCTGCTGTGGACGGCCCAGACCCTGAGCCAGCTAGCGTCGAACATGGTGCTGGCCGCGCTGATGGCCACCGTCTTCCAGGCGACGCAGTCGAACACCGCCAACGCGGTACTGATCCTCAGCTTCCTGGTTCCGGCGGTGGTGTTCAGCGCCCTGGCCGGGGTGCTGGTCGAGCGCAGTGACGCGCGGCTGATCATGCTGGCCACCAACGTCCTGCGGGCGGTGGGAGTCATCGGCTTCATCTTCGTGGGGACGAATGTGCCCCTCATCCTGCTGATCAACCTGTTCGTGGCCACCATGACTGCCGTCTTCGCGCCCGCCGAGCTGACGGCCATCCCACGCATCGTCGAGCGTCGGCATTTGATGGCGGCCAACTCGGTGTTCGTGCTGACCATCAACGCCACCTTCGCCATCGGCTTCGGGTTCCTTGGCCCGCTGCTGCTGGTCACCGCGGGCGCGGACGTGGTGTTCGTGGTGGTGGCCGTGATGTTCGGCCTGGCTGCCGCGGCGATCATCCCGCTGCCGGCCGTGCTGCCCTCCACTGGTCACGACTCCGAGGCCGATGACGCTGGCCGCGCGCTGCGCGCCGTGTTCGACCAGGTGCGCGAGGGTATGACCTTCGTGCGGCAGAACAAGCACATCGCCTGGTCGCTGGCGTACCTGGGCATCGCCGCCAGCCTGATCGGGGTGATGGGCGCCATCGGCCCCGGCTTCGCGACCGACATCCTGCGCCTGTCGGAGGAGGACTTCTTCTTCGTCATGGGGCCGGCTGGGCTGGGCGCGGTGATGGGCATCCTCTTCCTGAACGCCTACGGCAAGAGCATTCCGCGGCGGCTGACCATTGACCTTGGCCTGCTGGCCATGGGGGTGACGCTCATCGCGCTGGCCGTGGTCAAGCCAGTGGTCGGCTTCCTTTCGCCCGCGCTGGGGCCGCTGGAGGAGTCGCTGCCTGACGCGCTGTCACCCATCGTCTCGCTGATCGCGGTGGTAGTGGTCATCGCGGTCACCGCCGGTGTCGAGTACGCGTTCGTGGCCATTCCCTCGCAAACCGCGCTCCAGGAGGAGCTGCCGGTCAACGTGCGCGGCCGCATCTTCGGCATCCTGAACACGCTGCTCAGCGTCGCGTCGTTCCTGCCCGTGATCCTGGCGCCTGCCGTGGCTGACGTGCTCAACATCCTGTTCCCCGGCGCCGGCATCCCGGTGGTCATGGCCGCCCTTGGCCTGGTGACGCTATGGGCGGGCATCGCCTCCTGGCGGCACAACGCGCGGGCCGGCCTGCACGCCAACCACACGACGGACGAGCTCAGGCCCGACGACGCGCCAGCGCACGAAGACGACGGGGGAATCGCGGGCGAGGATGCGGAGTAGGCTCCTCGCCGGAGCCATCCTTGCCGGCGCGGCGCTGGTCGGCTGGCTGTCGGTGACCTCGCTGCTGGTGGCGCGCCTGCTGCAGGCGGCCATCCTCCTCTCCCTGATGTACGTCGGCTACCTGTCCTGGCGGGGCTGGATGATGATGCGCAGGGCCATGAAGGCCGATATCTCGGCATCACCGGACGCGCTGCCGTTCCTGTCGGTGGTGGTGCCTGCAGCAAACGAGGCAGGCGTCATCGCGGCGCTGGTCAACGACCTGGCGGCACAGGACTACGTCGGGCGGTTGGAGCTGGTGGTGGTGGACGATGGCTCGACCGATGACACCGGGCGGCTGGCCGCCTCGGTCGGACCGTCCGACCTTCGCGTGCTGCGCCGCGAGGCCGGCGAGGGGCCTGCCACCAAGGGAGCCGTGCTGGCCTGGTCCCACGCCCATCTCTCCGGCGAGGTGATCGGCGTGCTGGACGCAGACTCACGGCTGGAGCCTGGATTCCTGACAGCGGCCGTCGCCGCCTGGCAACGCGATTCGGGGGCCGCCGCGCTCCAGGTGCAGCGGCGTGCGGCCAACCGTGGCGCCGGCTGGCTGGCGGCGGCACAGGACGAAGAGCAGCTGATGGACATGGCCAGCCAGTGCGGCCGCTGGGCGACCGACGGCACTGCTGAGCTGCGCGGCAATGGCATGTTCGTGCGCCGCAAGGCGCTGGAGGCGGTCGGTGGCTGGGATCCGGAGGCGCTGACCGAGGACCTGGACCTCTCGACGCGCCTCACCACGGCCGGCGAGCGGGTGACGCTGGCGCCGGATGTGCCGCTGGCCGAGCAGGCTGTTCTACGGGCCAGCGACCTGTGGCGGCAGCGCATGCGATGGGCGGAGGGCAGCCTGCGGCGGCTCATCGAGCGAGGACCGGCGCTGGTGGCCAACGGCGCGCTCCCGTTCGGGCGGCGCCTGGACTTCGTGCTGTTCATCGGCGAGTTCCTCATCCCGCCGGTGTTCGTGGCAGCGATCGTGGCCAGCCTGATCACCATCCCGCTGCCGGTGCCCGCCAACTGGACGGTGCCGGTCGCCCTGTTCGTGGGCTACGGGATGGGGACGTACCTGCTGGCGCTGGCCGGCCTGGCGGCGCAGTCCGGCGAGGGCGGGCCGATCCGCACGCTGGGCCGCGCGACCCGCGGTGCCCTCTTCCTGTCCCACTGGCTGCTGGTGGTGCCGGCCGCCCTGCTGCGCATCACCTTCGGCCCCAGCCGCGGGACATTCGTGCGCACGCCCCGCAGCCGATGACCACGCCGCGCCCGACGCTGGTGGTCAGCGGCCAGGTCGTCGTCGAGGCACGGCAAGATGGCCTGCAGACGGCGGGCGCGATCGGCATTGCCGAAGGCCGCGTGGTGGCGATGGGTGAGCTGGCAAACGTGCTGGCCGCGGCCGCGCCCGGCGCGCGCCACCTGGCCTTCGGCGAGGCCGCGGTGGTGCCGGGCATGTGGGATTTCCATCTGCACCTGGTCGGCATGGCGCGCGCCCGCCGCGAGGTGCAGCTGGACGATGCCGCAACGGCCGACCAGCTGGTTGGCACGGTGCGCGAGGCGGCCGACCGCCTGCCGGCAGGGGAGTGGCTGCGCGGCCGCGGCTGGCGGGAAGTGGTCATGGCGACGGTCGAGAAGCGCCGGCTCGAGGCGGCGGTCGGGCAGCGTCCGGCGCTGCTGTACAGTCACGACGGGCACTCGGCGTGGGCATCCGCCGACGCGCTGCGGCGTGCGGGGGTTGAGGCCAGCAGCGGCGATCCCGGCGGTGGGCGCATGGAGCGCGATGCGGCCGGACGGCTCACCGGCGTGCTGCGCGAGCGGGCCACCGACCTGGTGGAGCCAGTCGCCGGCCGCCTGCGTGGCGTGCCCCTGGACGAGGCGCTCGCCGAAACCCTCGCGGAGCTTGCCGGGATGGGCGTGACCTCGGTGGTCGACGCCGGCGACTCGGCGACGGACGGCGGCAGCGGTCCGTTCGCCGCCCTTGGTGACCGCGCCAGCGCCCTGCTCGCCAGCGACGTGGCGGATGGTCGCTGCCGCGTGAGAGTCAACCTCCCGGCAGACGGGATCGCCGCGGCCGCCGGCCTGGGGCTGCACAGCGGCGCGCCGCTGCCGTCGCGGCGGACCATGCGCGTTGGCTGGGCGAAGGTGTACATCGATGGGGCGCTCGGCTCGCAGACGGCGGCCGTCTTCTCGCCGTACACCTGCGGGCCGACCGGCGACACGGGCATCGCGCGCCTCACCCGGGACGAGCTCGACGCGATCGTGGTCGAGGCCCGCGAGGCGGGCATCAGCCTGGCGGTGCATGCCATCGGCGACCGGGGAGCCGCGCGCGTGCTCGACGCCCTCGAGCGTGCGCCGGTTGCGCGGCCGGGCCTGCCACCGGACCGCATGGAGCACCTGCAGCTGATGCGTCCGCCGGATGCGGCCCGCCTGGCGGGGCTGGGCGTGACGGCCAGCCTGCAGCCCATCCACTGCGCCTCCGACCGGGAGCTGGCGGAGGCCTGCTGGGCCGACCGCCTGGCCGATACCTATCCCTGGCGAACCTTGGCCGACGCCTCCGTGCGCCTTGCCTTCGGGTCGGACGCGCCCATCGAGTCGCCGAATCCGTGGCTCGGCATCTTCGCGGCCGTCCATCGGCGCTTCGTGGGCGATGGAACGCCAGACTGGCAGCCGGCGCACGCGCTCAGCTTCGAAGAGGCGCTGCACGCCTACACCCTTGGAGCTGCACAGTCGGCGGGGGATGCGAGCGCTGGCTCGCTGCACGTTGGCGCCGCGGCCGACCTGGCGGTCCTGAACGTGGACCTGGGCACCCTGCGGGCGGCGGACGAGCGGCTGGGGGGCGTGCGCTCGCAGCTCACCCTGCTGGCCGGTGGGGTGGTGCAGTCGGGTTAGGGGAGGATTGCGGCAGTCAGGCGGCCGGCGTAGGATGCCCGCCACACCGGTTGATCCGGGCGCCCGGAGACGGAGGCACGGAAGCGTGGCCGAGCCGAACGACGAGCAGAACGCCTTCCGCATCGAGGAGGACTCGAGCGTCCCTGTGGGGCCGGGACGCAGCGATGCGACGTCGTTCGACCCGACGGTGCTGGACTTCGGGCACTACGCCGGCCGCAGCATCGAAGAGCTGGCACAGGCGGATCCCGACTACCTGCGCTGGCTGGAGCGGCACCCGTCCGGCGTCCGCTATCGGGCCGAGATTCGGCGCGTGCTGGGCACGGTGCGCAGCTCCCTGGACTGGAACCGCTGACCGGCTGACTTCCTCGCTCGCACTGTGACGCGTCGGCGGCACGCCGCTTGCATTCGACCCGGCGCGTGACCATCGCATCTCTCCCGTCCGCTGAGGCTGCCATCAGCCTGGAGGGCGTCAGCCGCCAGTTCGACGGCCTGTGGGCGGTTCGCGACCTGACCATGGATGTGCCGCCCGGCAGCATCCTGGGGCTCATCGGCCCCTCCGGCTCCGGCAAGACGACCACCATTCGCATGCTGACCGGCACGCTGATGCCGACAGCGGGCACGCTGCGGGTGCTGGGCCAGGAGCCGAGCTCCTTCTCGATCAGGGACCGCGAGCGGATCGCCTACATGCCGCAGTCCTTCTCCCTGTACCCGGACCTCACCGCGCACGAGAACGTGGGTTTCGTAGCCGCCCTGTACGGCTTCTCGTGGTTCGGACGCGAGAAGCGCATCAAACGGGCGCTGGGCATGGTCGATATGTGGGACAAGCGCAACCGCATGGCCCGGAACCTGTCCGGCGGAGAGCAGCGGCGGCTGGACCTGGCCTGCGCCATCGTCCACGAGCCGAGCGTGCTGTTCGTTGACGAGCCGACGGCCGGCCTCGACCCGATGCTGCGGCAGTCGATCTGGCAGGAGCTGCGCGCCATGCGCGACGAGGGCCGCACCATGCTGATCACCACCCAGTACGTGGGCGAGGCGGACTACTGCGACAACGTCGCCCTGCTGGCCGATGGCGAGCTCGTCACGCTCGCCCCGCCGGAGGGCCTGCGGCGCAGCGTCTTCGGAGGGGATGTGATCCACGTCGAGGCCGACCGGGCGGTCGAGCCGGGAGTGCTGGTCGGCGTGGCCGAAGTGACATCGGTTCGCCAGCCGGCGCCGCACCAGCTGGAGGTCGTGGTGGACGACGCAGGCGCCGCCAGCCCGCGCATCGCGGAGGCGCTCAAGGCTGCAGGCATCGGGGTGCAATTGCTGCAGGAGTACCAGCCCTCGTTCGACGAGGTCTTCACCCAGCTGGTCTCGCGCCAACGCGAAGCGAATGGCAACGCGGCGAACGCCACTGGCAATGGCAACGGGAACCGCAAAGAGCAGACGCCCGATGCGTGATGTATGGCGCAGCCTGGTGCGCGTCACCTCATTCCTGGGCAAGGAGCTGCGCGAGACGGCGCGCCGTCCCGGCATTCTGGCCACGCTGGTGCTCGGCCCGTTCCTGGTGATGCTGCTCTTCGGACTGGGCTACACCGGCGTGCGCAAGCCATTCAGCACCCAGATCGTCCTGCCGGCCAACTCCGAGCTGCCGAACGAGCCGGACTTCTACGAGGGCCTGGCGCCCGGCCGCGTGGACGTGGTCGAGGTCAGCACCGACCCGCAGGCCGCCGAGCAGCGCTTGCGGGACCGGGCCGTCGACCTGGTGGTCGTCGTGCCAGCGAATGCCAGCGAGCAGCTGCGGCAGGGCAAGCAGGCAGAGATCGTGGTGGCCTGGAACCAGGTGGACCCGATCTACGACCAGTTGGCCGGCCTGGCGGTATCGACCATGGTGAGCGCCATCAACACCGAGATCATCAAGCAGGTTGCCGCGGAGGGCATCGACATCGCCGAGACGGAGATGGGACCGGAGATCACCAACGTCTCGCCGGAGCTCATCGCCCAGCCGACGACGGCCAAGACCACCAACGTCGCGCCGTCCAGCGCCAGCGTGCTGAACTTCTTCGCGCCAGCAGTGCTGGCGCTGGTGATCCAGCACCTGGCCGTGACCCTCTCGGCGCTGTCCATGGTTCGTGAGCGGCTGAGCGGCCAGATGGACCTGTTCCGCGTGGCTCCGGTGAGCGCCATCGAGGTGCTGAGCGGGAAGTACCTGGCCTATGCGCTGCTGTCGCTGTTCGCCACCGCTGCGGTCGGCGCGGCGATGATCTACCTGCTCAACGTGCCGCTGATCAGTGGCTTCCTGCTGCCCATCGGCATCATCTTGCTGCTCACCTTCGCCGGCCTGGGAATCGGAATCCTCATCTCGCTGGTTGCCGACTCGGAGCGGATGGCGGTGCAGCTGGCCATGCTGGTGCTGGTGGCATCGGTCTTCTTCTCCGGCTTTGTCCTCCCGGTGGAGGACTTCATCGGTCCGGTGCAGGCGGTGTCGTACGTGCTGCCGGTGACGCACGCCATTGCGCTGCTGCAGGATTCGATGCTGCGCGGCCAGTTGTTCGAGCCGTGGATGCTGCTGGCCCTCGCCGGCATCGGGCTGGGGCTGTACTTCCTGTCGCTGTTCCGCCTCAGCGCGCTGCTGCGCGGCGAGGGACGCCAGTCACGCCGCCGCCGGTTGGTCCCCATCTTCGGCAGCCGCCAGCCGAGCCCGAGCGAGTAGCAGCCGGCCGCCGACGGCGGCGGCCGTGATGGGCAGCAGCTGCCACAGCAGGAAGCCGTAAAACAGCCAGGAGAGCGGTGGGCCGGCGCCGGCCTGCTCACGGCCGATACCTCCCCGCAGGGCGTCGAGCTGCTCGGCCAGCTCGGCGAGCTGGCTGCCCACTGCCGCAACGTCCTCGCGGTTGGCCGTCAGGGCGGCGCCTATGCCCTCCAGGTTGTCCCCCATCTGTCGCATCTGGTCGGACGTGGTGCGGAAGTCGTCAGCCAGGGGCAGCAGCGGCTGCGCGCCCAGCACGTTCAGCGACATGGCATCCGCCAACGAGGCCAGGGTGCCGGCCGCGTCGCGGCTCAGCGATGCCGCCTGGTCGGTGGATGCCTTGGCCTGCTCAAGGCTGGAATCGAAGCCGATGAACGAGTCGGCCGCCGCGCTGGCGGCCTCCGCGGCCGCGTCCATGGAGCCGGCGGCTGAGCTGGCCAGCCCATCGGCCCTGGCCACCATCGGTCCGCCGACCACCAGCGCCAGCACCAGGAGCACCACGCCGAGTAGCGAGTAGGCGATGAGCAGCCATCCGAGCGTGCGCACGGCCGCTCACCGCACGCACGCCCCGTGCCACACCGCGTCGCGCGCTCGGCAGCCGTCTAGCTGACGGCCTGCTTCACCAGCTTCTTGATCTGCTCCTCATCAGCCGGCGTGAGCTTGGTGATCGCCCACGAGGTGGCCCACATGGTTCCGTCATCCAGGTTGGCGTTGGCCTCGAACCCGAAGGTCGAGTAGCGGGCCTTGAATTTCGAGGCCGGCTGGAAGAAGCAGATGAGCTTGCCGTCCTTGTAGTAGGCCGGCATGCCGTACCACAGCCGCGTCGTCATCTCCGGAGCGGCCTCCAGCACGATGGCGTGGACCCGCGTAGCCATCGCCTGGTCATCGGGCGGCATCTCGGCGATCTTTGCCTGGACCTCGGTCTCGCCATCGACCTTGCCGCTCTTGGCGGCTTTCAGCTCCTTCGATCGCTGCTGCATGGCAGCGACCTCTTCCTCCGTCCACTGCTGGGTGCTGGAGTCGTCACGCCTGGTGCGCTTCGTGTCTGCCATCTCAAAAGGCTCCCAATGGGTTCGTGATCTGCACCGATGCTACGCAGTCGCTGGCGAGCGTGGCTTCTTGGATCCTGCTCAATCGCGCCGATGGACCGGTCGGCCCCAGCGCCGTGTGGCACAGTCCGCGCGCAATGACGCTGCGGCCGCTGCGCGCCATCCTGGACCGGTTCGTGCCCGCCGGCGGCGTGCTGCTGTCGGTCCTGCTTTTCGGCAGCTACGTCATGGGGCTGCTGCGCGATCGGATCTTCGCTCGCACGTTCGGTGCCGGCGCCGAGCTGGACGCCTACAACGCCGCCTTCATCCTGCCCGAGCTCACGCTGGACGTGCTGGTGGCCAGCGGCCTGGCGGCGCCGTTCATCCCCATCTTCCTGCAGCTGCGCCGCGACAGCGACGATGCGGCGATCGAGTTCGGGCAGAGCATCTTCACCGGTGCCCTGCTGGTCATGGGCGGCGCCGCTGTGCTGCTGTTCGCCTTCGCGCCCCAGACCACCAGCTTCATCGCCCCGGGCTTCGACGCCGCGCAGCGCGACCTGTACGTGAACCTGTTCCGGCTGATGCTGGTCACGCCCATCCTGTTCGCCGCCTCGCTGACGCTGGGCGAGGTGCTGCTGGCCGAGCGGCGGATGCTGGCCTACGGCTCGGCGCCGCTGCTCTACAACGGCGGGATCATCGTCGGCACGCTCCTGCTCAGCGCTCCGTTCGGCATCTTCGGGGCGGCCGTGGGCGCGGTCCTCGGCGCGGCACTGCACCTGGGCATCCGCGTCTGGGGCCTCCGGCGCAGCACATACCGGGTGCGGCTGCGCTTCCGCGACAGCCCGTCGGTGCGCAGTTTCCTGCGCCTGATGCTGCCCAAGATGGCCAGCCACCCGGTGGAGCCGATGACGTTCCTGTTCTTCACCGCGGTGGCCACCGGCCTGGGGGCGGGGAGCGTGTCGGCGGTCAGCTTCGCGCGCAACTTCCAGAGCGTGCCGGTGACGGTGATCGGCGTGGCGCTGGCACTGGCCGCCTTCCCGGCGCTGTCGGCCGCCTGGGCGGCGGCGGACCGCAGCCGCTTCCTGCGCGAGCTGTCGCGCGACCTGCTGACCGTCACGGTGCTGACTGGCGTAGCCGGCGTGGTGCTCTTCGTGGTTGCCGAACTGGTGATCAACGTCTTCCTGGGCGGCGGCGCCTTCGACGCGGAGGACGTCGCGCTCACCGGCGGCACGCTGGCCGCGTTCGCCATCAGCGTCCCGTTCGAGAGCCTGACCCACCTGCTGAGCCGCGCGATCTACGCCACGCGTCACACCATGCTGCAGGTGCTGGCCTCGCTGGCCGCCTTCGCTGTCACCGTGGCGGCCACCGTGCTGCTGGTGCGGCCGCTCGGCCTGCTGGCGGTGCCCACCGGCTTCGCGATCGGCATGGCGGTCAAGGTGCTGCTGCTGGCCGTGGCGCTGGCCTGGCGGCTGCGAACGGCGGCACCATCGGCCTCCGGTGAGGTCAGCGAGTCGGGATGACGACCAGGAACTTGGCGTCGCGGCCCGGGTAGGCGCCCTCCGGCCGCGACCAGCCGATGAAGTTGCGCTTCATCTCCTCGGCGTCCTCGAAGTTGCCCGGCGGGTCAGACGGCCCCCAGATGCTCGAGACGCGTGGATACCACGGGTCCAGGTTGTAGATGCCGGTCACGTGAGCGTTGTGGAAGATGGTCGGATCGGCGTCGGCGCGGAAGCCGGTCATAACCCAGGTGTGGGCGCCCCACCATGGCAGCAGCACCACCGGCTTCTCGGTCTGCATGATGGCGATGGCGGCGTCCCGCAGGGCATCGCCGCGCACGTCGTAGGCGCGCACCTCGTAGTCCTTCACCCCGTACGCCGCCAGCGCCTGGGCAATGGCCGCCGGCCCCCAGCCGCCGTTGTGGCTGTCGTCCCAGCTCTCCCACTCGCCGATGCGGCTGCCCAGCTCATCCTGGAACGCCGGCGAGTTGTCCGCCTTGCCCAGGATGGCCAGCACCATCTGCGTGCCGGCCACCGCGCACATCTTCTCGGTGTTCTGGGAGGCGAAGACCGCGTTCGGGTCGCTGACCAGGTTGACGTCCATCGGCGCCCGCTGCGGGCGGGGCGTTGGCGTGGCGGTGGGCTGGAGGCTGCTGCTGGGCGTGCGGCTCGGCACGACCGCGAACGGCTCCTCGCTGGTCGATGGGTACGGCGTGTAGACGATCGTCGGCAGGGTGGCCCGGTGCGGCGCCGGATGGAGGATGCTGCCCACCCGAGCCATGAGCCGATCGAAGCGATCGCCGGCGCCCAGCGCGTTGGTGCGCACGGCGGCGAAGCCCGTCAGCACGCCGACCAGCACGATCACCAGGCCTATGCGCAGGAACTTCACGGGCGACAGTGTGCGACAGGCGCTTCAGAAACGCATCTGCGGGCGTGGTGCATCGGGTACACAGACGGCTGTCCAGCCTGGAGCGTTTCGTGCCCACGAAGCCAGGGCAACACCTCGATCGGCTGCTCCGACCAGGGCCCGGGCGCCGAGGTGTCGCAACAGCCGGGTTCTGATACGATCTCGGCCCGATCGATGGGCGGCTAGCTCAGCTGGTTAGAGCACTTGCTTGACATGCAAGAGGTCACTGGTTCGAGTCCAGTGTCGCCCACCATTCAGCCTCG
>DATBIY010000070.1:0-21967 GCA_036556695.1 Candidatus Limnocylindria bacterium | reverse complement strand
CGGCGCCATGACATCCGTCCTCGTCGCTGCCGACCGGATGCCGTCCCGGGGGGGTCAACGGGATTACCATCGGGTGGATGCCCACCCCATCTTCGACCCCGCTCGTCCATGCCCGCGGACTGACCAAGCGATTCGGCGGCTTCACCGCGGTGGACGCCATCGACCTCGATGTCCGGCCGGGTGAGGCCTTCGGCTTCCTCGGTCCCAACGGTGCCGGCAAGACGAGCACGATGCGGATGATCGGCTGCATCTCGCCGGTGACGGCGGGGACGCTCACCGTGCTGGGTATGGACCCCGCCACGCAGGGCGCTCTCATCCGCGCCCGCCTCGGCGTGGTGCCCCAGGCTGACACGCTGGACATGGAGCTGACGGTGATGGAGAACCTCCTCATCTACGGCCGCTACTTCGACCTCTCCTACGCCGAGACGCGCCGGCGCGCCGACGAGCTGCTCCAGTTCGTCCAGCTCAACGAGCGCGGCAAGGACCTGGTCGAGCCGCTCAGCGGGGGCATGAAGCGGCGCCTGACGATCGCCCGCGCGCTGATCAACGAGCCGCAGCTGCTGCTGCTCGACGAGCCGACCACCGGTCTCGACCCGCAGGCGCGGCACATCCTGTGGGATCGCCTCTACCGGCTCAAGCAGCAGGGCGTGACGCTCGTGATCACCACCCACTACATGGACGAGGCGGAGCAGCTGTGCGACCGCCTGGTGGTGATGGACAAGGCCAAGATCGTGGCCGAAGGATCGCCGCGGGCGCTGATCGAGGAGTACTCCACCCGCGAGGTGCTGGAGCTGCGCCTGACGGACGCGGTCCGCGCCACGCTGAATGGCCGGCTGGACGGCATCGCCGATCGGGTGGAGTTCTTGCCGGATCGCCTGCTGCTGTACGTCGCCGATGGCGAGGATGCGCTCGATGCCGTGCATCGGCGCGAAGTCCCGCTGGAGTCGGCGCTGGTACGCCGCTCGAGCCTGGAAGACGTCTTCCTGCGCCTCACCGGCCGCAGCCTCATCGAGTAGCCGTGACAATCGCCACGCTGGCACCGGCCGCCCGCGTCCTGCAGCGCAACCTGTGGGTCTATCGCCGCACCTGGCGCGGCAGCATCCTGGGCTCGTTCCTGACCCCGCTCCTGTACCTGACCGCCATGGGCATCGGCCTCGGCACGCTGGTCACCACCCGGGGCACCGCGGCGTTCGGCGGCTACGAGTACGTCCCGTTCCTCGGGCCAGGCATCCTGGCCGCCACCTGCATGCAGACGGCGGTCTTCGAGTCCACCTTCCCCGTGCTGGGCAAGATCGCCTGGCGGCGCAACTACGAGGCCATCCTGGCCACGCCGCTCGATGTGCGGCATGTCCTCACCGGCGAGCTGCTGTGGGTCGGCTTCCGGGTGCTGAGCATCTCGAGCGTCTTCCTGTTGGTGCTGACCTTCTTCGGCATCCCGCGCTGGCCGTTCGCACTGCTGGCCATTCCGGCGGCGATCCTGATGGGCTGGGCCTTCAGCTCGGTGATCATCGCCTTCGCGGCGACGCAGCGGAACGGCGAGGGCTTCAGCTGGGTCTTCCGCTTCATCATCAACCCGCTCTTCCTGTTCAGCGGGACCTTCTTCCCACTGACCCAGCTTCCCGATGCGGTGCAGTGGGTCGCCGCGCTGACGCCGCTGTATCACGGCGTGGCGCTCATCCGCGGCCTCATCCTGGCCGACGCCGAGTTCCTTGGGCTGTGGCCGCTGCACATCGCCTACCTGGTGGCGATGCTGGGCATCGGCTGGTACGTGGCGCATCGGCTCCTGAAGCGCCGGCTGATGAGCTAGGTGATGCGTACGTGATGCGCCGATGACCGCCATCACCCGACGGCTCCCCGCCCCCGGACCGATCGCACCCGTGCTCGGCACGGTGCGCCGCGCGCTGCGCGTGGTGCAGCGCAACATGACCGTCTACCGGCACAGCTGGATCGTCATCGTCTCCGGCTTCTTCGAGCCGCTGTTCTACCTGCTGGGCATCGGCTTCGGGCTGGGAGCCTTCGTGCAGGGCGTCGAGGTGGCGCCGGACTTCACCATCCCGTTCGCCGCGTTCGTGGCGCCGGGCCTGCTGGCCATGTCGTGCATGAACGGCGCAATCGCCGAGACGATCTTCAACGTGTTCTTCCGGCTCAATTACGAGCGCATCTACGAGGCGATGATGGCCACCCCGCTGGGCATCCGCGACATCGCGCTGGGCGAGCTGATCTGGTCACTGTTCCGCGGGACGATGTACGCCGCCGCCTTCGTGCTGGTGATGACCATCTTCGGGCTGGTGTACTCGCCGTGGGTGATCCTGGTGGTGCCGGGCGCTGTGCTGCTGGGAGCGGCATTCAGCGCCGCCGGCCTGGCGGCCACCTCGTTCATGCGCACGGTGCAGGACTTCGACCTGCCGATGGGCCTGGTGGTGATGCCAATGTTCCTGTTCGGCGGCGTCTTCTTCCCGCTGGACGTGTACGAGCAGGTGTCGCCGGTCATCCCCTGGATCATCGAGGCGCTGCCGCTGTATCGCGGCGTGCACCTGTTCCGCCACCTGTCGACCGGGCTGATCGAGCCATCGATGCTATTCGACGTGGCCTACCTGCTGGCCTTCACCGCCATCGGGCTGTGGATCGCCATGAACCAGATGGAGCGCCGCCTGGTCAAGTAGGCCGGACCGGCGGCTCGGAGTCGCCAAGCAGCAGTGGCAGCGCGCCGCGGATGTAGCTCCATCCGGAGACCAGCGACAGGACGGTGGCCAGCACCATCGTCCACGTCCCGACCGCGGTCAGCAGGTCCGCCAATCCGTCCTGCGCCAGCGGCCCGCCGTGCATGGCGTCGAAGGCCAACAGCAGGATGCCCATGCCCAGCAGCGTGGTCATGGTCTTGCCCTTGCCCAGGCGCCGCGCCGAGATGACCACGTCCGCGCTGGCGGCCAGCTGGCGAACGCCCTGCACCACCAGCTCGCGGATGAGGAGCGTGGCCACCATCCAGGCGGGCAGCAGCCCGACCTCGACCATGGCTACCAGCACGCCGGCAACCAGCACCTTGTCGGCCGTCAGGTCCATGAACACGCCGAGCGGCGTGACCTGGTTGCGGGCCCTGGCCAGCCGCCCGTCGATGAAGTCCGTGACCGATGCCAGGCCGAAGACGACGAACGCCAGCAGGCCTCCGCCGGCGAACGGGAAGAGGAGCAGCAGCACGACTACCGGCGTGGCCGCGATCCGCGCCAGGCCCAGCAGGTTGGGCAGGGTGGTCAGACGCGCCGCGTTTCGCGGTGAGGCGGCACGTCCCGTGCGCTCAGCCTCGGCCATGGGGCATCGCCTCACCGCTCGCCTGGTTGATCGGTGCTTCGCCGCTCGGCTCCTTGGTGCTCCTCGCCTCTCGCTCGCCCAGGCGCCGCTCCGTACCAGCCCGCAGCCGCGCGACGTTGTCGCGGTGCGCGAACGCGATCAGCAGCCCGCAGCCCAGCGCGTAGGCGAACGCGCCCCATCCCACCACGCCGGTCGCCGCCAGCAGGCCGGTAACCAGCGGGGCCACCGCCGCTCCCACCAGCGAGGCGAGCGAGACGTAGCGCGTCAGCCACACCACCAGCACCACCACCGGCACAAGCACGGTGAGCGTCCACGCGGTCAGCGCCAGCATGCCGCCGCCCGCGGTCGCCACGCCCCGGCCGCCGGCAAAGCCGATGAAGATCGAATGGTTGTGTCCCACCACCGCCGCCAGGCCGGCCGCTGCCTGGACCCATTCTGGCGATCCCGGCGGCCCGGCCACGTACAGGCCGCGGACCAGCATCACCGCGGCCGCTCCCTTGGCCAGGTCCAGCAGCAGTACCGCCGCCGCCCAGCGCGGGCCAAGGGTGCGCAGCGTGTTGGTGGCCCCGGTGCGCCGCGACCCATGTCGCCGCAGGTCGACCCCACCGGCGGCACGGCCCGCCAGCATGCCGAACGGAATGGCGCCCACCAGGTAGCCGGCCAGGATGAGCGCCAGGGCACCGAGTGGCCCGCTCACCCCAAGGTCAGCGTTGAGTCGCGGCCAGGCGCCGCTGGGCGAAGCGGAAGCCGATGGCCACGGCCAGCCACACCGCGGCAGCTCCGGCGCCTGCGTACAGCGCGCCCGGCATGCCGTTGGGCCACGCGATCGAGAAGCCGATGACACCGATCACCAGCGCGCCGCCGGCCGCCCAGGCCAGGAATCGGCGCGAAAGGAACACGAACTCCCCCGGAGCCGAGACGGCTCGCGGCGCGCGGGGCCGTCGCGGGCGGGCGCGGGTAGCCGCCGCCGGCAGCGCATACGGGTCCTGGTTCTTCATCATGCGCTTGTAGGCGCGACGCTCTTGCCGGGACATCGGCCCGAGTGTAGCGCCCGCCTCAGGCGTCGTGGACCGGCGGCCGTCGGCGGCCGGACGAGCCCATGGCACTGTGCCGGTCCTCCACCTGCAGCTGCACCGGATCGCTGCCGAAGAGCGCAGTCAGCGCCCAGTCGATGGCGACCCGGATCTTGGTGCTGAAGCCCGGCGTGCGGCTCCAGTAGTAGCCCCGCCACATGAACCAGGCGATCAGGCCGCGCACCCGGATGCCGAACACGATGCCCACGCCGGTCCGACGGCCGATGGAGGCCAGCTGGCCCAGCTGTCGATAACGGAACGGCTCCAGTGGCTTGCCGTCGATGTGAGCCACGATATTGCGAGCCAGCGTCTTCGCCTCCCGCACCGCGTTCTGGGCGGTGGGCGCGTGCGGCCGGCTCTCCGGGTCGTCGACGTTGGGGATGAGGGCGCAGTCACCGATGGCAAAGACACCCTCGTGGCTGGTGGCCATGGTCGCCTGGACGATGGCGCGTCCACCCTTGTCCACCTCCACGCCGCTTTCCGCCACCAGCGGTGCGGGCCGCACGCCGCCGGTCCAGACCACCGTCCGCGTCCTGATCACCCGCTCCCCGTCGCCGGCACCAACGACCACCTCGTTCTCGCGCACCTCCTTGATGGGCGTGCCGGTGAGCACCTCCATGCCGCGCCGCTCCAGCCGCTCGCGAGCGTATCGGCCCATTTCGGATGGCATCTCGGGCAGGATCTGGTCGCGCAGCTCAACCAGGTGACCGCGGATCTCCTCCTGCCGGATCTTGGGGAAGTAGCGCTTGCGCACGCGGCGCGCGAAGTCCTCCAGCTCGCCTGCGGTCTCGACTCCCGAAAAGCCGCCGCCGCCGACCACGAAGGTGAGCTGTGCGGCCCGCTCGTCGGGGTCGTCCTCCAGGTCGGCGCGCTCCAGCACCTCGATCATCCGGTTGCGCAGGCTGAAGGCATCAGCCAGTGTCTTCATGCCGACCGCGTGCTGATCGATGCCCGGGATGCCGAAGGTGTGCGTCACCCCGCCCAGGGCCAGCACCAGGGTGTCGTAGTGGAGCCGATGCAGGTCTCCGTCCCCGCCCAGCACGGTGACCACCTTGCCGTCCAGGTCGATCTCCCGCGCCTCGGCTGTGATGCACCAGCTGGATGGCCGCTTCACCATCCCACGCAGCGCGTTCACCACGTGCCGCGGCTCGAGCACGCCGGAGCAGACCTCCGGCAGCAGCGGGGTGAACAGCATGAAGTTGTCGCGGCTGACCAGCCAGATCTCGACGTCGGTGCGGCGCCCCAGCCGCCGCTCGAGGGCCTGCGCGGTCAGCACCCCGGCGAAGCCGCCGCCCAGGATCAGGACGCGATGCGGCCAGGGCGGCTCGGAGCGATAGATGGTGCGCACGCCCTGATGCTACGCGCGGCACCCACGGCCGGCGGCACGGCATATCACTGGGTTGTCATAGAAATGACGCGTTTGGGCCGATATCGGTCCCGAACATCACCCGCCGTCATGAAGACGGCAGCATTCGGGCCGAATCGGTCAGTTTCATGACCAAGGAGTAATAGCCTGTCTCCTTGCGCTACACGACCCCGGGCCGTCCACGCCATCGGTCTGTACCATTAGCAGCAGCATGGATCGCCCGGTGCACGAAGTCTTCGACCAGTTCAAGCAGCAGCTGCCCGACATCGACCCCGTCGAGACCCAGGAGTGGCTCGACTCGCTCGACGCGGTGGTGGAGCACGGCGGGTCGGACCGAGCGCGCTTCCTGATGTACAAGCTGCTGAAGCGCGCGCGGCAGCTCAACGTGGGGCTGCCGCCGCTGACGCAGACGCGCTACATCAACACCATCTCGCCGGAGCAGGAGCCGTACTTCCCCGGCGACGAGGCCATCGAGCTCCGGGTGCGCCGCATGATCCGCTGGAACGCGCTGGCCATGGTGCTGCGCGCGAACACGCGGTTCGAGGGCATCGGCGGCCACCTGTCGACCTACGCCAGCGCAGCGAGCCTGTACGAGGTGGGCTTCAATCACTTCTTCCGCGGTGCCGATGACGGCGCCGGCGACCAGGTCTACTTCCAGGGCCACGCGGCGCCCGGCATCTACGCGCGGGCCTTCCTCGAGGGACGGATCAGCGAGGAGCAGCTCGACCACTTCCGCCGCGAGGCCCTCTGGCCGGGTGGCCTGTCCTCGTACCCGCATCCGCGGCTGATGCCCGACTTCTGGCAGTTCCCCACCGTCAGCATGGGCCTGGGGCCGATGAACGCCATTTACCAGGCGCGCTTCAACCGCTACCTGGCCGCGCGCGACATCACCGACACCGCGAACAGCCGGGTGTGGGCCTTCCTGGGCGACGGCGAGATGGACGAGCCGGAGGCGCTGGGCGCGCTGGGCCTGGCGGCGCGCGAGGGGCTGGACAACCTGATCTTCGTCGTCAACTGCAACCTGCAGCGCCTGGACGGCCCGGTGCGCGGCAACGGCAAGATCATCCAGGAGCTGGAGTCCACCTTCCGCGGCGCCGGCTGGCACGTCATCAAGGTCATCTGGGCGCGCGAGTGGGACGATCTGCTGGCGCGCGACAAGGACGGCGTGCTCCTGGCAAAGATGAACGAGACGCTGGACGGCGACTACCAGCGCCTGTCCGTGGCCGATGGCGCGTACATCCGCGAGCACTTCTTCGGTCCGGACCCGCGCCTGCGCGCGCTGGTCGAGCACCTGTCGGACGACGAGCTGCCGAAGCTGCGCCGGGGCGGCCACGACTACCGCAAGCTGTTCGCCGCCTACGCGGCGGCAGTCGAGCACCGCGGCGCGCCGGTGGTGATCCTGGCCAAGACGGTGAAGGGCTGGACCCTGGGTCCCGGCATCGAGGCGCGCAATGTCACCCACCAGGCCAAGAAGCTGACCGTCGACGAGCTGAAGATCTTCCGCGACCGCCTGGAGTTGCCCATCCCAGACGAGCAGCTCAAGGACGCGCCCTACTACCACCCGGGGCCGGACTCGCCGGAGATCCGGTACATGCTCGAGCGGCGCCGGCAGCTGGGCGGCGTCCTGCCGCGCCGGGTGGTGCGCCCCAAGCCGCTGCCCAACGCCACCGACGACGCGTACGGCGAGCTGTTCGCCGGCTCGGAGCGGGCCGCGTCGACCACCATGGCCTTCAGCCGCCTGGTGCGGAACCTCACCCGCGACAAGGAGATCGGGCGCCGCATCGTGCCCATCATCCCAGACGAGGCACGCACCTTCGGCATGGACCCCCTCTTCAAGGAGGTGGGCATCTACAACCCCCTCGGCCAGCGCTACACGCCGGTCGACAAGGAGCTGCTGCTCTCCTATCTCGAGAAGACGGACGGCCAGATCCTGGAGGAGGGCATCACCGAGGCCGGCGCCATGGCCGACTTCACCGCCGCCGGCACCTCATACGCCGTGCATGGCGAGCCGATGATCCCCTTCTACATCTTCTACTCGATGTTCGGCTTCCAGCGCACCGGTGACTTCGGCTGGGCCTTCGGCGACGCTCGCGGCCGCGGCTTCATGTTGGGCGCCACCGCCGGCCGCACCACGCTGACCGGGGAGGGCCTGCAGCACGACGACGGGCACAGCCACATCCTGGCATCGGTCATCCCGAACATCCGAGCCTACGACCCGGCCTTCGCCTACGAGCTGGCGCTCATCGTGCGCGACGGCATCCGCCGCATGTACGGCGAGGCGCAGGAAGACGTCTTCTACTACATCACCCTCTACAACGAGAACTGGCCGATGCCGGCCATGCCGGAGGGCGTGGAGGAGGGCGTGCTCCGCGGGATGTACCTCTTCCGCCGGGCGGAGAAGGGCTCGCGCCGCGTGCAGCTGCTGGGATCGGGCTCGATCCTGCACCAGGCGCTGAAGGCCCAGCCGCTGCTGGCCGAGCGCTACGACATCGCCGCCGACGTGTGGAGCGTCCCCTCCTTCCAGCTGCTGCGCAACGATGCGCTGGAGGTGGAGCGCTGGAACCGGCTGCATCCGGATGCCGAGGCACGAGTGCCGTACGTTGCCCAGCAGCTCGCGGGCAGCGAGGGACCGATCGTGGCGGCCACCGACTACCTCAAGGCGCTGCCCCACCTGCTGGCCCCGTGGGTCGACCGGCCGTTCACCGTGCTGGGCACCGATGGCTTCGGCCGCAGCGACACCCGCGAGGCGCTGCGCGTCCACTTCGAGGTGAGCCCCGAGCAGATCGCCTACGCCGCGCTCCACGGCCTGTGCCTGACCGGCGGCGCCTCGCGCGAGGAACTGACCCGCGCGCTGGGCGAGCTGGGCATCGATCCGGAGCGACCCGACCCGCTCCACGCCTAGGGAGCTACGCGCCGAGCTTCTCCGTGGGCCCCAACCACAACCCGCAGCGCAGGCAGTAGCGGTCGCCGACCTCGACCAGCTCGCGGCAGTCACTGCAGCGCGGCGGCCCGAGCTCCGAGAGCATGCCGCGCAGGCCGGCGCCAACGGCCCGCGCGAAGCGCAGGGCGCGGGTCCCAATGCCGGGCGTGGCCGGTGAAAAGCCCTGCACGCTCGCCGCAGGCCATGGCCGGCTCACCGCCACGGCGGTGGGGGTGGGGCGGTACCCGTCGTGGAGGTAGCGCCGCCGGGCGCCGTCGTACGCGGCGCGGGAGCGTGGATCCGTCAGCAGGTGCCGGACCGCATTGACCACCTGCATCTCCTCGTGAGCGCGGGGTGAGCGGTTGCGGTCTGGGTGAAAGGTCCGCGCCAGCCTCCGACAGGCAGCCGCGATCTCCTCGCTGGTTGCGTTGGGATCCACCTGGAGCAGCCGGTACACGTCGCGCTCCGGTGAATACGGCAAGAGGCTCGGATACATCGGATCGCGGCCATGGTAACGGACGGTTTCGGCCTCTGCAGGCCGTTCTGGCACATTCAATCCGTGCCGCCGGAGCACGATTTAGCAAATCCCCTTACGAATTTCGAAAAAGGGGTTGACAGACTCACTGATCGGGTCTAGGATGCAGCCATACCTACCAAAACAAAACCCAGACCTGCCAAAACCGAAGGAGCAATTGACATGTTGGACTATCGACTGCACTACCCGAACCTGGTCCCGGAAGATCGCCTGCGGGCCGTTCGCGCCCACAGCGAGGTCGCCAATCGCGGCGTCCGCCGCATCTTCCGCATTGCCTCGAGCCGGCCGGCAGGCCGTGAGATGGGGCGCCGCTAGTCATGGCGCGCGACGTCATCTCCACCTGCCCGGTCTGCGAGGGCGAGCTGCTCATCTCGCGACTGCACTGCCGGAGCTGCGGCACGGCGCTGGAGGGTGAGTTCGGCGTCGGCCGCTTCGGCCGGCTGAGCAAGGAGCAGATGGCACTGCTGGAGAGCTTCCTGCGCTCGCGGGGCAACCTCAAGGAGATGGAGCGCGAGCTGGGCATTTCCTACCCTACCGTCCGCGGCCGCGTCGACGCCCTGGTGCGCGCGCTTGGCCTGGCGGATGGCACGGCGTCAGAAGAAGACCTGGTGATCGACGAGGCCGATATCTCGGCAGGCCCGGATGTCGAGCCGCCAACGACGGATGAGGACGCTGCGGCGGAGCGGCGATCCATCCTGGAGCGCCTGGCGCGACGCGAGATCAGCGCCGATGACGCGGCCGCTGCCCTGCGCGAGCTGGGCGGGAGCTGAGCGGCGTGGCCACCTTCGTTCGCACCCAGTCCATCGAGCACAAGATCGGCTCATCGGGTCGTCTCAACCTGCGTGTCACCTCGCCTGACGTGAGCGTGCGTGGCGTGGACGGCGGCGAGGTCCGTATCGGCGCCAGCTTCCAGATCCGCGCCGCTTCGGAGGAGGAGGCAGACCGTGCCTTCGCCGAAGTGCAGCTGCGGGTCGAGCGCGGCGACGGCGTGCTGACCGTCGAGGAGCCGGACGATCATTCCGGGCTCGCCGGCATCGTCGGCCGCCTGCTGGGCGCGCCGGCCCGCGTCGACCTGGATCTGACCGTCGAGATGCCGCGACGCGCTGAGCTGCGGCTGGACAGCGTCTCCGGCGACCTCAACGTGGACGGCCTCACCGGGGAGCAGCGCTACAACACTGTCTCCGGCGACCTGACCCTGACCCACGCCGGCGGTGAGCTGCGCATGAACTCGGTGTCCGGCGACGTCACGGTGCGCGCCGATCACCCGCTGATTCTGCGCGGCGACACCGTTTCCGGCGACCTGAGTGTAATCGCGCCGCTTATCAACGAGCTGCGCGCCAACGCGGTCTCCGGCGACGTGGAGCTGGAGGGGCAGCTGGCCAGCAACCAGGAGCACCGGATCGACACCGTCAGCGGCGACCTGGTGGTTGGCCTGCTGGGCGGCGCCGTCTTCGAGGTGCGGGGCATCTCGTCGGACGTGAGCAGCAATGTTGACCATCGCATCGAGGGGCCACGAGACCGGCGGCGGGTGACGGTCGGCGACGGCGGGCCGCTCCTCATGTTCAACTCGATGTCCGGCGACCTCTCCATCCGCCGACCGCGGCGGCTGGACCGAGTCGTGCCGCAGCCGCCGGCTGCCCCCACGCCGCCAGCGCCACCGGCGCCTGCAGTTTCCCCGGACGAGCAGCTGGCGATCCTGCAGGCGCTGGAACGCGGCGAGATCGACGTCGACGAGGCCACGCGCCGCCTGGCGGGCGGAGGGTTCGACGATGAGTGAGGAGATGAACACCGTCCTGCGCCTGGTGGCAGAGGGCAAGCTGTCGCCCGAAGAGGCGGCGCCGATCATCGAGGCGCTGACCACCGCCAGGGCGGCCACCCAGGAGGGCGCACGGGCCCTGGGATACGGAGCCGAAGCCATCGAGGCCGGCAAGGCCGCCGCCGCGCGCGGGCGTCGGGTGCGCATCCAGGTCAGCGAGAACGGCCGGCGCGTGGTCGACGTCCGCGTGCCGCTGGCCTTCGCGGCCATGGCCGCCCGCATGGTGCCTGGCATCCCGGACAGCTACGCGGCGCTCATCGAGCAGGCGGTCGACTCGGAGACCACCGGGACCATCGTCGACGCCGAGGACGAGAACGGCGACGGCGTCCTCATCAGCATGGAGTAGGCCATGGAATCAGTCACCGCCACGCCTGTGGCAACTCCCGAGGAGCCGGTCGCGTCCGGCCCGGCCGTCCTGCAGCCACTGCGCAAGCGTGACTTCCGACTGGTGTTCCTCGGCGAGAGCATCTCGCTCATTGGCGACCAGTTCCACTTCGTGGCGCTGGCCTGGCTGACGCTGCAGCTGACCGGGTCCGGCTTCGCGCTGGGCACTGTGCTGACCGTAGCCGCCATCCCACGCGCGATCTTCATGCTGCTGGGCGGCGCGCTGTCGGACCGTTTCTCACCCAGGACGCTGATGCTGACCTCGAACGCGCTGCGTGGCGTGGTGGTGGGCGTCATGGCGGCGGTGGTCATCAGCGGCAATGCGCAGCTGTGGCAGCTGTACGTGCTGGCCGTGATCTTCGGCGTGGTGGACGCGTTCTTCTACCCGGCCCTGAACACCATCGTGCCCATGCTGGTCAGCGACCGGCAGCTGCCCCCGGCGAACGCCCTCGTGCAGATCATGCAGCAGATGTCCGGGCTCATCGGTCCGGCCATTGCCGGCCTGGTGGTCGCAGCAGTGCAGACCGGTCCGGCCTTCGCCGTGGACGCAGCATCGTTCGGGGTGGCGACCGTCGCCATCTCGCTGGTGCGCGGCGGCCGGCGCGCCGCGAAGGCGGAAGGCAAGGAAGCCGCGGCCGGCGAAAGCCTGCTGGGCACCATCGGCTCAGGCCTGGGCTTCGCCTGGCGCGACCCGGCGGTCCGCTCGCTCATCCTGCTGATCGCCGCGTTCAACTTCGCGTTTGCCGGCCCGATCTCGGTGGGGCTCCCCTACCTCGCCGACAACCGGTTCGACGGCGGGCCGGCGCTCTTCGGGCTGATGTTCTCCTGCTTCGGGGCCGGGGCGGTGGTAGGCGCGGCCTTCGCCGGGTCACTCAAGCACGTGCCGCAGCTGGGCTGGATGACGCTGATCATCGCCGGTGCGCTGGGCGTTGGCATGGCGGCCATCGGCTGGGCACCGCACGTGATGCTGGCGCTGATCCCGATGGTGGGCATCGGCATCGGCGCAGGCTTCCTCAACGTGCGGGTCATCGCCTGGCTGCAGCAGCGCACGCCGGAGGCGATGCGCGGTCGGGTCATGAGCCTGGTCATGCTGGGCGCGGTCGGCCTACAGCCCATCAGCCTCGCGGTCTCAGGGGCGATCATCGACCTGGGTGCCGACGCGCTGCTGTTCATGGTGGCGGGCGGCATCGTCCTGACGGCAGTCGTCTCGGGCGCGGCGGCCGGAATCCCGGCCCGGATGCACGACGAGGTGGCGGCATGACCCCGACGAACGGCGGCCCCGCCGTGCGGGCAACAGGCCTGGTCAAGGAATTCGAACGCGGACGCCGCACGCTGTGGCAGCGGCTGCGTCGCGAGCCGGACCAGCGCGAGCGCTTCCGCGCGGTAGATGGCATCGACCTCCGCGTCGAGCGCGGCGAGATCTTCGGCGTGCTGGGTCCCAACGGCGCCGGCAAGACGACCACCATGAAGATGCTGGCCACCCTGCTGGAGCCGACCAGCGGCACGGCCGAGGTGCTGGGCTTCGACGTGGTGCGCGACGCACGCGAGGTGCGGCGCCGCATGGGCGCGGTGCTGTCCGACGGGCGGAGCCTGTACTGGAAGCTCACCGCGCGCGAGAACCTGGAGTACTTCGCCGCGCTGTACCACGTGCCGCCGTCCGAGGAGCGGCGGCGCATCGACGACGCACTGCGCGCCGTGAAGCTGGACGACCGCGCGGACGACTACGTCGAGCGCTACTCGACCGGCATGCGCCAGCGGCTGGTGCTGGCCCGCGCCCTGCTCCCCGACCCCGAGCTGCTGCTGCTCGACGAGCCGACGGTGGGCCTGGATCCGCAGTCGTCGCGCGACCTGCGCGACCGGGTTCGCGACCTGAAGGCGCAGGGCCGCACCGTGCTGCTGACCACCCACTACATGGAGGAGGCGGACCAGCTCTGCGACCGGATCGCCATCGTCGACCACGGGCACGTGGTGGCGCTGGACACGCCGGCCGGCCTGAAGCGGACCATCGCCGCCACGGAGGTGGTGCACCTGGAGATCGCCGCCGGACCCGGCGATGCGGCGCTGCTCAGCCGCCTGGAGCGGGCTGCCGGCGGGCTGGCCCGTCAGGACCGCGAGAACGGCACGCTGCAGGTCACGGTGCACGTGCGCAGCGCCCGCGACTTCGTGCCGCTGGCGTTCGACGCGGCGCACGCGGAGCAGTCGGCCATCAAGCACGTCGAGGTGGTGCCGGTCACGCTCGAGGACGTGTTCATCAGCCTGACCGGCCGGGCCTTGCGCGAATGAGCGGCGCGGAGCTGATCGCCGACCTGCGCGCCTTCGCCGCCGCCGGTCGCAAGGAGTGGCGGCTGCTGCGCCGCTACCCCAGCCTCTTCCTGGGCTTCCTGTTCTGGCCGATCGCGCTGCCGCTGGCCTACGTCTACCAGGCCCAGGCGTACAGCGGCGGGCAGCAGGCGGCGGCCGATGCCTTCGTGCAGCGCACCGGCACCACCGAGGTCGCGGCCTTCCTGTTCCTGGGATGGGCGACCTACATGTGGATCAGCATGATCCTGTGGGGTCCCGGCACCTCGCTGCGCAACGAACAGGTGCGCGGCTCGCTGGAGGCGCTGTTCGTCACGCCGGTCAGCCGCCTGGTGATCCTCTTCGGGCCGGTGGTCTCGCAGATCGTCTGGGCGCTGTGGATGTTCGCCGTGGTGGGCGGCGCGCTGACGCTGTTCTTCGGCTTCCGGCTGTCGGTCCTCGAGGCGCTGCGCGCCATGGGCATCATCATGGTGGCGGTGCCGGCGCTGTACGGGCTGGGCGCCCTGTTCGCGTCGGTGGTGCTGCGCTTCGGCGAGGTCGGCGCGCTGGTGCAGACGGTGCGCGGCGTGTTCACCGTCTTCTGCGGCATGACCTTCCCCATCATCATCCTGCCCGAGTGGGCGCGTGCCGTGGCGCTGACCCTGCCGCCCACCTACCTCATCGGCGACCTGCGCCAGGTGCTGCTGGCCGGCAGCGACCTGGTCTCGCTGATTCCTGAGCTGGCCATGCTGCTGGCACTGGGCATCGGCCTCTGCGGCTTCGCCATCGTCGCCTTCCGTCGCACGGAGCGCTACGCGCGCCGCGGCGGCAGCCTGGCGCAGTACTGAGGAAGAGCCGATGAACACCGAGCTGCGCGCTGCCTGGGCGGTCGCCCGCAAGGAGCTGCAGATCGCGCGCCGCTACCCGCTGCAGCTGGTCACCGAGGTGCTCCAGCCGCTGTACCAGTTCCTGCTGCCCAGCCTGCTGCTGGGCGCCACCTTCTACGTGGGCGGCCGCGCCATTGGCCTGCAGGCCTCCGCCGGGACCGATGATTTGGCTGGCTACCTGTTCATCGGCATCATCGTCGCCGGGCTGGTGGCAGCGGCCTTCTGGGATATGGCCTTTGGCCTCAAGCGCGAGATGGACTCCGGGACCCTGGAGCCGATGTGGCTGACGCCGACGCGGCCCGACACCACCGTACTCGGTCGCGCCATCGCCGGCATGATCGTCAACTCGGTGGCCAGCGTCATCCTGATCGCGGCCGGCACGCTGATCTTCGGCGCCGCGCTGCGCGGCGCGCTGCTGGCTGCCCTGCCGGTCCTGCTGCTGGCTTCGATCAGCATGATCGGCGTTGGCTACATGGTCAGCGCTGCGGTGCTCATGATCCGCGAGCCGAACTTCATGGTGGATGCCACCAACTTCATCTTTTCGACGCTCTCCGGCGTTGCCTTCCCGATCCTGGTGCTGCCGTTCTTCCTCCAGCCGATCTCCTACCTGCTGCCCAGCACGTATGCCGTCGACCTGCTGCGCCACTACGCGCTGGACACGCGAACACTGCTGGCGCCCGCGCTCGAGTGGGGCGCGCTGGTGGCCTTCGCCTTCGTGACCGTGGCCCTCGGCCGCTGGCTGTTTCTGCGCACCGAGCACCGCATGCGCGTGCGAGGCACCACCGGCCAGCACTGAGCCCGACCGGCGGCGGCGGCGACGTCAAGCGCCGCCGCCGCACAACGTGGTCCACGGCGTGCAGCACAATACGCAGCGCATGCAGAGAAACCAGCCCGAACGCCCTGCCGGCGAGAAGCGGGTCGACCCACTTCTCGAGGTCAGGGAGAAGCGGCGCGGGAAGCGCCTCGGTGATTCCTACGTCCGCATCGTTCGTCCCTTCGAGGACGAGTTCGAGCGCGGTGACGAGGGGACGCTCATCGCGTCCGAGAAGACGATCCTCGAGCGGCGCGGCTGGCACGCGGCCCTGCGGGCGCTGCGCACCTTCCTCATCGGCCGCCCGATTTCGACCGAGCACGAGGAGCACGAGCGCCTCTCCAAGGTGAAGGCGCTGGCCGTCTTCAGCAGCGACAACATCAGCTCATCGGCCTACGGGCCCGAAGCGATCATGGGCGTGCTGGCGCTGGCGGGCGTGGCGTCCCTGTTCCTGACCGTGCAGCTCGCCGCGCTGATCATCGTGATGCTGGCCATCGTGACCATCAGCTACCGGCAGACCATCAAGGCCTATCCCATGGGCGCCAGCAGCTACATCGTGGCCAGCGACAACCTGGGCGATCGGGCCGGGAT
This sequence comes from Candidatus Limnocylindria bacterium, assembly GCA_036556695.1. Taxonomy (GTDB): domain Bacteria; phylum Chloroflexota; class Limnocylindria; order QHBO01; family QHBO01; genus DASSCW01. The sequence continues at coordinate 6,001 of DATBIY010000070.1, read as the reverse complement.
CCTGGCCGCCTCGGCGCTGCTCATCGGCTACGTGGTCACCGTCTCGGTGTCGGTGTCGGCCGGCGTGGCGGCCCTGACTTCGATCGTGCCCCAGATCTTCGACTACAAGGTCCCCATCACCATCGCCCTGGTGGGGCTGCTGATGCTGGGCAACCTGCGCGGCATCCGTGAGTCCGGCACGATCTTCATGGCGCCCACGTACCTGTACATCGTGGTCATGCTGGCCATCATCGGCTGGGGCATGGTCCAAACGCTGACCGGGACGCTGCCACCCTTCCAGGCGCCGCCCGACTGGGTCGAGACCTGGAACTCGACCGGCCAGGCGCTGGGGCTGTTCATCGTCCTGCGGGCCTTCAGCCAGGGCGCGGTGGCGCTGACCGGGGTCGAGGCCATCAGCGACGGGGTCCCCGCCTTCAAGCGGCCCGAGTGGCAGAACGCGCGCACCACCCTGACCTGGGCGGCGCTGACCTTCGGCGTGCTGTTCCTGGGGATCGCGTACCTGGCCACGACCGTCGGCGTGGTGCCCGATCCGGAGGAGGAGCAGACCGTCCTCAGCCTGCTGGTGCGCCAGATCGCCGGCAGCGGGCCGGTGCTGATCCTGGCCCAGGTATCCACTGCACTGCTGCTCGTGCTGGCGGCCAACACCAGCTTCGCCGACTTCCCGCGCCTCTCCTCGTTCCTGGCGCGCGACGGCTTCCTGCCGCGCCAGTTCGCCTTCCGCGGCGAGCGCCTGGCGTTCACCACCGGCATCCTGGCGCTGTCCGGCATGGCGGCGCTGCTGCTGTGGATGTTCGAGGCCAAGGTCTCCGGGCTGATCCCGCTTTACACGCTGGGGGTGTTCATCGCCTTCACCCTGTCGCAGACCGGCATGATGGTTCGCTGGCTGCGCCGTCACGAGCCCGGCTGGCAGCGCGGTGCGCTCATCAACGGCCTCGGCGCGGCCACCACCGGGGTGGTGATGGTGGTAGTCGGCACCAGCAACTTCTTCGCCGGCTCGTGGCTGGTAATCGTGCTGGTCCCGCTGCTGATGCTGCTGCTCTCGGGCATTCGCCGCCACTACCAGACGCTCGACCAGCGGCTGGCGCTGGATCGGATCCCCGAGGGCAAGGAGGTGGCGCAGGACCCGATCGTCATCGTGCCGGTGGCGCGCCTGGACCGCACCGCGCGCCAGGCGATCGCCTTCGCCAACTCGGTCAGCGAGTCGGCCACGGCGGTGCACATCACCAACAACCCCGAGTCGGCAGCCGAGCTCCGCGAGCGCTGGCCGGACTGGGCGGGCAAGACCGAGCTGGTGGTGGTCGAGTCTCCGTACCGCGCCCTGGTGGGGCCGCTCCTGCGCTACATGGACGCGCTGCAGGCGCAGGACCCCGGGCGACCGGTGCTGGTGGTGCTCTCCGAGGTAGTGCCACGCCACTGGTGGGAGAACTTCCTGCACAACCAGACCGCGCTGCGCCTGAAGCTGCGCCTCTTCGCCCGGCCGAACACCATCGTGGCCGACGTCCCCTACCACCTCCCCGAGGGCCGCTCCTAGGCGCGCGCAAGGGGTCGGGAGGGCAGTATCACTGCGCGGTCATATTTTCGACCGGTTCGGCGCCAAATCCGCCGATTTCATTACCGCGGGTCACGTACCAGACCGATTTTGGGCCGATGACGTCATTCTCATCACCGGCCAGTGATATCCCGCCAGAGATCGCCGCGTAACCACCTTCGAATCAGCCCTCGACTGAGCACGACCCGTCCGTCCCGGGAGCCGTGGAATTGGCAGACCACCGAGGGAGGCCCCATGCGCACTCGCATCTCCTCAACCCTTCTCCCGGCCGTCCTGGCCCTGCTCGCCAGCCTGATGCTGGCCTCTGCGGCCATCGCCGCCCCAACGACCCTGACCGCCACACTGGCGAGCGGCGGCGAGGGTGACGAGGACGGCAGCGGCTCGGCAACTATCACCCTCGACCCGGAGACCGGCGAAGTGTGCTGGGAGCTGTCGGTCGAGAACATCGCCGACGTGACAGCCAGCCACATCCACGTCGGAGCCGAGGGCGAGTCGGGCGACGTGGTCGTCCCGCTCGACGTGGACGGCTTCAGCGGCACCAGCGACGAATGCGCCGATGCCGGCGACGCCGATCTGGACGCCATCCTGGCCGATCCAGCTGGCTTCTACGTGAACATCCATACCGACGACTTCCCGGCCGGGGCGATCCGCGGCCAGCTGGCCGCCGAGTCGCCGGACACCGCCATGACGGCACCGGGCTCGTCACCACTGGCGCCGGCCGGCCTGGCGTTGCTGTTCGTGGCCGGAGCGCTGGTCCTGCGCGCGGCGGCACGCCGGGCGCGCTGAGCCGATCGATACGGGGGAACCTGGGGCGGAGGCCTGCGGCAGCCAGGCCTCCGCCCTGTCGTGCCGCGCGGGCGCTGCGGTATCGGCCTTCTAGGGCGTGAACTCCAGGACGTTGATGGCGTAGATGCCGTAGGCGTGCACCGCCACGCCCAGCGTCACCGCTGCGATCAGCCAGCCCGAGGCGCGCTCGCGGTATGCCCAGCCCAGTAGCAGCACCAGCAGCGGCCCCGCGTCCAGGATGAACCGGTAGCCGAACTGGGCGAAGCCCCACGAGCCGTGGGTGATATCCGGCAGCAGTACCAGCAGCACGCTGAGCATCGCCACCGGCACCAATGGCTCCATGTGACGCACGCGCCAGGCGTTGGCCGCCCAGAAGTGGAACGGCGCGCTGAGGGTCAGCGACAGGCCGGTGAGGTTGGGCATGAGGTACGGCAGCTGGTCGCGCCACTCGAAGCTCTGCAGGAAGATGGCGTACAGGTGCCGCGGGATGTAGAGCGGCGAAACCAGGCCGTGGCGGAACCAGGGCTCATCGGTCACCACCCCGAACTCGCCGGACGGGATGCGGGCATAGCCGAAGTCGAAGGGCGAGCCGAAGCGCGCCAGGTTGTAGGCCGCAATCAGCAGCGCCGGCACGGCGATCCCGGCCAGCAGCCAGGCGTGCGCCCGGCTCGAGCGCCATCGGTCTGCGTACAACGCCAGGAACAGTGGCAGGCTGAAGGCCATGGGCAGGCGTGAACCCGCGGCCAGCGCCAACGCCAGCCCGGCCACCACGGGCCAGCGGCGACCGACCGCCACGTGCAGCGCCAGCAGCAGGAAGAACACGGCGACCACCTGCGCCCAGTGGTGGGTCCCCGACATGCCGGCCACCCACCAGTGGGTGGTAAACGCGAAGCCGATGGTCAGCACCTGCCGCGGCGCGAAGGCGACGCCGATGCGGGCCAGCAGCCAGTACGCCAGCCCCACGTTCGCCGCACCGAGGAGCGCCCCGTACACCGCCGAGTCGGGCTCCCCCATGCCCAGAGCCTGGGTCAGCCATACGAACGGCACCAGCAGCACGGCCGGGACGGGTGGGAACGGCGAGTACTGGGCGCCCGTGCCGTCGTTGACCGGAATCAGCTCCAGCCAGGGCCGATCTATGGCGATGGACAGGCGGCCGTGGGCGAACGCATCGGCCAGCGGCACGAAGGAGTCGGGCGGGTTCTCGGGGCCGGTGATCCAGTAGGCGGAGAAGGCCAGCATGGTGATGACCACGCCAGCGAGCACCTCCGGATCGGTGATCATGTCCAAGAGGGAGCGCGCGTGCAGCGGCTGGGTGGTGCCCTCGATCGGCTCAGAGGCGGCGGTCACCCCGCGGATGATGCCCGAACAGGAGCTCGGCGAGTCCCAGGAACGGGGAAAACCGCCACCCCGAGAACCGGCCTACGGGTCGCGCCGCAGGGTGGCGCAGAGGAGGATTGCCGCATCCCTGCCGAAAATCAGCCAGTGCCTATCCCCGTCCGTCATCAGGTCACAGACCGGCTCGCCGGAGGGCAGCAAGCTGGTGCGTTCAGCCCCCTTGGACGAGGCGATGACGTCTTCGCAATCAGCCTCGCTTGCGTCGCGCAGGTAGACAGTGGCGGGAGTGTCGCCTGGTTGCGGGACGAGGAACACCGGAACCGTGAAGATACAGGCCTACGTCTGGCCACCACCGCCCTGGCTCGGGGCGGCAGTCGCGATGGGTCCGGAACGCGATGGACTGGGAATGGCCGTAGGCGATGGCTCGGGCGAGACCGAGACAACGGACGTGCAGCCGGCGAGTGCCGCAAGGATGGATCCCGTAACGATGCCGGGCGACGTGACGCACGGCCGCAGTCTAAGCCCGTGCTCTGCCAAGTCCGATGCGTGGTAATGGCGCGCCCGGCAGGATTTGAACCCGCGACCTGATGGTCCGAAGCCACCCGCTCTGTCCACTGAGCTACGGGCGCACGCCACCTAGATCGTAACGGACGGCGAAATGGCGTCCAACCCGACCGATCCCGCCCAGACTATGCCTGCAACGAGACGACGCCGACCACCACGAGCGTCACGGACGGACTGAGTTCACCGGCGCGCCCTGAGGGTCCTACGACAGGGCGTCGAGCACCGCGGAGGGACGATGGTCCGGCTTGCGGCTGGGACCCAGCCAGCGGCTATGGTCCTCAGCATGCCGGGACTGACGGAGGCTCTCACCCTATCGACGCTGGTGGCCGCCACGCTCGAGTACGCCATCCTGATGCGACACCGCGAGGAACGGCGCAGCACGGAACGATTCGAGCAGGTCGCCACGACGCTGGGCCATCGCGCGCTGCAGCGCATGCGGCTCATCGACCGCGACCGGCCGGCGCGCAGCTGGGCGGGCTTCGGAACGCGCTACCGCTGAGGCTCCTACCGCTGGCGCGTTGCTCGCTGGAATCGACGCGAGCGGCGCTCGGCCGGCCGCGATCCCAGCGCGGCCAGCAGGCTGCCGCCGGCGATGGCCAGCACGCCGGCCGTGTCCGCGCCGCTGACCAGCACCGTCACCAGGCCCAGCGCCGAGATCAGCAGTCCCCCAATCAACGCGAGGATCGAGCGCATGGATCGCTCCTCCGTAGGTTGGCAGCCGCCGGCGGCGGCGCCGGCGGCTCTGTCCATGCTGCCGCCACCGCCCGCCGACCAGCAGAGGGCCGATTGGGCTCCCCTCCCCCGGACTGATGGACAGCCCGGCGCCGGACCTGCGGAGGTATCGGCCTACCAGAGGGCCAGGCCGGTGACCTCGTCCGGCGTGCGCGTGAGCTCGACGCCGGTCATCTCCCGGATTTCGACCTCGGCCACGAACACCGTGCAACCGCGGACCAGGTGCCCGCCCAGGGTCCCGCCCTCGTGCTCGCCGAAGGTCGCGTGGGCATGCAGGAAGGGCTTGCCGTCGCGCATCGAGATGTTGCCGATGAAGCCCGTGACCTCGTGGTGCGCGTCGCTCGCCAGCTCCACGTACTGCTTCTGGTCCTGGTCGTAGTAGGCGAAGGCCGCGTGCGTCACCGCGCCAACCATCCTGACCCAGGCGGCGCGGATGTCGCGCTCCTGGCAGAACGCCTCGATCTCCTCCACCAGATCAGAGCCGGTGGCCAGCCGCCCGACGAAGCTGCGGCCGGGCTGTGCCTCCCAGAAGCGAGACTCCACGCGTATTCATCCTCTCTGCCCTTCTGAAGCGGGCTACTCGAAGTGCTTGAGTGACTCGGTGATCGACGTGGCGGCCGCCGCGCGTGCGGGGTAGATGCCGGCCACCGACGCCACGCCGATGCCCAACAGCACGACGGCTGCCAGCAACGCCCAGGGGATGGCCATGCCCGCCGCGAAGTCACCCGGCGCGGCCACGTTGACGGTGATCCAGGCCACCATTGCGCCGATGACGACGGCGGCCAACCCGCCGACTGCCCCGATGATCCCGGCCTCCGCCACCACCATGGCCTGCACCTGCCCGACGGTCATGCCGTGCGAACGCAGGATGGCGATCTCGCGACGGCGCTCCAGCACGCCGACGGCCAGCGTGTTCACGATTCCCAGCCCGCCGATCAGCACCGCCAGCAGGGCCAGCACGTCGAACAGGCCAATGAGCCGATCCAGCGACCGCGCCAGCTCGCTGGCCAGCTGCGGGGCGGTCAGCGCCTCGGC
>DATBIY010000069.1:0-3353 GCA_036556695.1 Candidatus Limnocylindria bacterium | reverse complement strand
TGGCGCGACCGCTGGCCAGGGGAGTCATCGGCTCGTCGCGGCGCGCCAGCCAGTCCGAGTAGCCGCCCACGAAGGGGCGCGCGTCGCCGTCCCGGACCTCGACGATGCGATCGGCCATGCGGTCCAGGAAGTAGCGGTCGTGGCTGATGAAGATGGCCGTACCTTCGAAGGACTCGATGGCCGCCTCCAGCGTCTCGATGGACTCGATGTCCAGGTGGTTGGTCGGCTCATCCAGGACCAGCAGGTTCGCGCCGGTGAGCATCAGCAGCAGGAGCTGCAGGCGGGTGCGCTCGCCGCCGGACAGCGTGCGGATCGGCCGCCGCACCTGCTCGTAGTCGAACAGGAAGGTCATCAGCCGTGCCACCGCCTGCTCCTCGGTCCCCGGGAACTCGGCGCGCAGCGTGGAGAGCGGCGTGGCGTCGGGATCCAGGGTGTCCTGATCCTGGGCCAGGTAGCCGATGCGGATCGACGGCCCGACCCAAACCTCGCCTTCGGTCGGCGCCAGCTCGCCGACCAGCGTCTTGAGCATCACGCTCTTGCCAGCCCCGTTCAGCCCTACCACGCCAACGCGCTCGCCGTGCATCACCGTCAGGTCCACGCCCAGCAGGACTGGGTGGTCGCCGAAGGCCACGGCCACCTCGCGCAGCTCCGCGGCACGCTTGCCGCCGCGCTGGTGCGGATGCAGCTCCAGGCCGATGCGTCGCCGCTCGAGCACCGGGCGTTCGACCTTGTCCATGCGCTCCACCCGCCGCAGCGCGTTGCGCGCGGCGTTCATCAGGCCGGTGTTCGACTGCGCCTCGGGCACGGCCCGCGCCCACTGGATCAGGCGCCGGGCCGCTTCCTCGAGCCGCTCGATCTCCTTGCGCTGTGCCAGGTAGCGCTCCTGCTGGCGCTTCAGCTCGATCTCGCGCGCCACCGCGTAGGCGGTGTAGTTGCCCGGCCAGACGCGCACGCGGCCGGCGTCCAGCGAGGCAATGGCGGTGACCGTCTCGTCCAGCAGGTAGCGGTCGTGGCTCACCGCCAGGAAGCCGCCGCCGAAGGCGTTCATCAGCGCCTGCAGCCGCTCCCGACCCTCCAGGTCCAGGTGCGCCTCGGGCTCGTCGAGCAGCAGCAGCTCCGGGTCCTGCACGATGGCCGCCGCCAGGCCGATCAGCTTCCGCTGCCCGCCGCTCAGCACCCGGGTCGGCAGCTCTAGCTCCCGCTCCTCCAGGCCGATCTCGTTCAGCATCGACCGCAGCCGGCCCTCGAAGGCGGGGCCGCCCGCGCGCTCGTAGCGGTCCAGCAGGCTCGCCTGTTCCGCCAGCACGCCGTCCATCTGCGTCGCGTCGTTGTAGACCGATGGATCCGCAAGCCGCTCGTTGCACGCCGCCAGACCAAGGTCGATCTCGCGCAGGTCGGTACGGGCGTCGCGCAGCGTATCGGCCGCCGGGCGGTCGTCGCCCATGGGGTGCTGCGCCACCATCGCCAGGCGCAGGCCGCGGCGCCGGGTGATCTGCCCCTCATCGGCCTCCTCCAGGCCCATCACGATGCGCAGCAGCGTCGTCTTGCCCGAGCCATTCGGCCCCACCAGGCCGATGCGCGCGCCGTCGGGCAGCTCCAGGTCGACGCCGCGCAGGATCTGCCGGCCGCCGAACGCCTTGGTCATGCCGCGGATCGCGAGCAGGGTCACCCGCCCAGCACCTCGCGCACGGTCATGCTGTCCACGTTGCGGCCGGTGAGCACCACCGCCACACGCCGGCCGACCAAGTTAGCCAGCCGCGCGCGCATGGCGGCCACTCCCAGGGCCGCGCTGCCCTCGGCGATGAGATGATGCGCATCGGCCAGCCAGCGCATGGCGTCGCCCACCTGCTCCTCGTTGACCACGACCACCTCGTCGACCAGTTGGCGCGCCATCTTCCAGGTGATGCTCCCGCGCTCGATGTTGCCGGCCACGCCATCGGCCAGGGTTGGCGCGATGGGCATGGCCTTCTGCGAGCCCGACTCGAAGTAGGCGTACAGCGGGGGAGAGGCGGTCGGTTGCACGCCCACCAGTCGCAGGCCGGGGCGCATGGCCTTGGCCCACAGCCCGATGCCGGAGATGAGCCCGGCGCCGCCGACCGGCACCACGATCGCGTCGCAGGCAGGCCAGTCCTCCATGATCTCCAGCCCCACGGTGGCGGCGCCGGCCACGACATCGGCGTCGTTGTACGGCGGGACGTAGGTGGCGATGCCTTCCTCGTCGCGCCGCCGCGCCTCGTTCTCGACGTCGTCCGGGTCGCGGCCGAAGACTTCGATCAGGATGGTGTCCGACTCCAGCGCCCGCAGCCGCTCCAGCTTCGCCGGCGAGACGGAGGCCGGCACCAGGACGGTGAGCCGCATGCCGTGGCGAGCGGCCGCTGCCGCGACCGCGATGCCGTGGTTGCCGGTTGAGGCCGCCACCAGTCGCCGGCTCGGGTCTTCGGCGGCGAGCAGCGCCACCTTGTTCTCGGCGCCGCGCAGCTTGAAGGCACCGGTCGGCTGGAGGAGTTCCAGCTTCAGCCGAACCTCCGTCGCGCCGCTCTCATCGGCCAGTGCCGGCGATGCTTCCAGCGGGGTGCGCACGGCCACGCCGTGCAGGCGCTGCGCAGCGGCAAGGACGTCGGCGACAGTCGGGAATCGGGCCATGGCGGCCCAAGTCTAAGGGTCGCGCCTGCGGCCGCCTGATCAGGCGGCGTCGGGCAGGAAGTCGTCTCCCGAGGGGCCGCCGGCCATGGATTTGAGACGGTGGCTGATGCGCATCAGCGAGCCCAGCCGGTCGGTGACCCGCGCGCGCTCCACTGGGGTCGCCCAGTGGCGCAGCGTGTAGTCGATTTCGTGCTTGTGGCGGGTGGCCGTCATGAACAGCTCCTCGACCTGGTGCTCGAGCTCAGGATTGGGGTCGTCGGCCAGCAGCTCGCGGCGCGCCTCGAGCACCTCTAGGTAGTAGGAGGTCGCCAGGCGGTCGAGGTCGCGATGTGCCTGGTGCGTCCACGGCTCCGGCGGGCCGCCGAAACCGAAGCGCCGCCATTCGCGGGGCTGAACGGTGTTGACCACGCCAGCACGGTATGCCTCCCGCCGCTCGCCGACCAGCATCCGTCCGGGCTATTCGACCCGTGTACGAACGGTGGGGTGTGGTTCGCTGCCCGGGTCAGTGCGCGGGCGCACCAGGGTCCCGTGGTCGAGGCTCTCGCCGCAGGCTGGTAGAATCGTTCGGCCTCGCTGGGGTGTGGCCAAGCGGTAAGGCGCCTGACTCTGGATCAGGAGATCGAAGGTTCGAATCCTTCCGCCCCAGCCATCTTCGAGGCTCAGCCCCTGGCACGGTTGCTGCGGCGATGGGGCTCACATGGGAAATGTGA
>DATBIY010000068.1:0-13378 GCA_036556695.1 Candidatus Limnocylindria bacterium | reverse complement strand
GTGGTTGGCGCGCTCCTGCTGTTCGTGGGCTCGACCCTGCTCGTGCCGCTGCTGCCCACCGCCTTCCTCAACTCCGGCTCGGAGAAGATCCTGCTGGTCAGCGTCTCGCCGCCGGCCGGCACGAGCTCGGAGGGCGTCGTGGACCGCGCATCACAGGCCGAGCAGCTCCTCCTGGCCGATGACGAGGTGCAGCTGGTCCAGACGGGCATCCCGCCGGAGGGCGACACCGGCTTCCGAACCCTCATCGCCGCGCAGGCAGGCCGCGCCGCCAACTCGGCCACGATGTACGTCCGCCTGACGGCCGATGCGGACCTGACCGATGCCGCCCTTCGCCTGGAGGAGGCCCTGGCGCCGGTCGAGACCGACGGCTGGGACGCCGTCGTGCAGCAGACCACCGGGCCGGGCGGCGGCGGCAACCTCAGCCTGGTCGTCAGCGGACCGGACGCCGATCGCGTGGAGGACGCCACTGCCGTGGTGATCGACGCGGTGGACGGCCTCGATGGCCTGGCCAACGTCACCAGCGACCTGGTCGCGGCAGCGCCGCAGATCGAAGTGCGGGTGAACGCCCAGCGTGCGGCCACGGCCGGCGTGAGCGCCGCCCAGGTCGGCGGCATCGTGCGCGGTGCGCTGACGCCGCTGCCGGTGACGCAGCTTCGGCTGGACGACGGCGAGGCCACGACCGAGGTGGTGCTGCAGCTCGACCCGGCCACGGTCGCATCGGCGGCGCAGCTGCGGCAGCTGCCGGTGGGGCAGGCCGTCATCTTGGGCGACGTGGCGGACGTCGAGGAGAACGACGTGCGCGCCACCATCACCCGGGTTGACGCCGCACCCTCCTCCACCGTCAGCGGCGAGATCATCAGCGAGGACACCGGCGCGGTATCGGCTGCCGTTCGTTCGGCGCTGGACGGGCTCGAGGCGAACGGTCAGCTGCCGGCGGGCGTATCGGTCGCCGTGGGTGGCGTGAGCCAGCAGCAGTCGGAAGCGTTCGGCGGGCTGTTCGTGGCCATGGGCGTGGCCATCGTGCTCGTCTACCTGATGCTGGTGCTGGCGTTCAACTCGCTGATCACGCCGCTCGTGCTGCTCTTCAGCCTGCCGCTGGCCACCATCGGGGCATTCCCGGCGCTGCTGCTGACCGACCGGCCGATTGGCGTCAGCGCGCTCATCGGCTTCCTGATGCTCATCGGCATCGTGGTGACCAACGCGATCGTGCTGCTCGACCTGGTCGAGCGCCTGCGTTCCGAGGGCGTGCCGCTGCGCGAGGCGCTCATCCGCGGTGGCCATACCCGCGTGAGGCCGATCCTGATGACGGCGCTGGCCACCATCCTGGCGCTGGTGCCGCTGGCCGCGGGCCTCAACCAGGGGTCGATCATCGCCGCCGAACTGGGCACCGTGGTGATCGGCGGGCTGCTGAGCTCGACGTTCCTGACGCTGATCGTGGTGCCGGCGGCCTATTCGCTGGTGGAGGGCCTGCGCGCCCGGCTGGCCGGCAGGCCGGCCTAGGGGTCGAGCAGCTCGGCGATCAGTGCTCCTATCTGGGCGCGAGGCGGAAGTGAAGGCCTGTCGCACACCTCCCTTATTGCTTTCGCGAGGCTGCGCGTTCAATCTTCGATGCCGACGAAGCGAGTGGCGGTCTGTTCGGCTAGCGAACTCGAAGCGGAGGCGTCCCGAGCATGCGCGTCTTCATCTTCCTGCACATCCTCACGATGTTCACCGCAGTGACCATCTCCTACGGCCCGCAGGTGCTCATCCTCCAGGCTGCGTCGCGGCGTGACGCGGCTGCCCTGCGGGGCGTGGCGGTGGCAATGGGCCGGCTGGGCGCGCTCATGGGGCCGACGTATCTGCTGGGCGCCCTGTTCGGCGTCATCGCCATCTTCACCAACGACTTCAATCCGCTGGCCCCTTGGCTGCTGATCGCCTACGGGCTGTTCGTGCTGGCCATGCTCAACGGCGCGCTGGGCACGGGCGCCTGGCTGGCCAAGGTGGCGCGTGCCGCCGCGACCTCGAACGGAACCCTCACCGACGAGCTCGCCAACCTGCTCGCCGACCGCCGCATCCGCGTGCTCCTGGCGTTGGATGTCCTGCTCGTCATCGTGCTCATCGCCGACATGGTCCTGAAGCCGCTCAGCTGACCGGGGAACATGGGCGCAATCGGTGGCGTCCTTACCGTTACGACATCGCTGCGGGGATCGAAGTGAGGGCACGGCGGACGGTAATCACCAGCGGCATGCTCGTTCTCGGGCTAATCGCCTGCCAGCAGGGGTCGCTCCCGGAAGGGGCAATGAGCCCGGCAGCCAGCCAGGTGGCGTCGGGGCATCCCGTGGATGCCGATGTCCAGCAGCTGGTCGCGCTTGCCAGTCAGCAGCTGGCCAATCGGCTCGACATCCATGCTGACGCGATCAGCCTGGTACGTGTCCGGGAAGTCGAATGGCAGGACGCCTCACTGGGCTGTCCGAAGCCGAACGTGGACTACCTCCGCCAGTCAACGCCGGGTTACGTCCTGTTGCTCGAGGCGGCTGGGACCGAGTACGAGTTCCACACGGACGACGCGCAGCGCGTCGTGTCCTGCCCGGCCGGGAAGTAAGAAGCGCACCCCGTGCCACGCGGACGTGGCACGGGGTGCAGGACTGCCCTAGTCCGTCGGGTGTCGGATGGGATCACCCTCGTGCGGCACCCTGTTGCCGGCGATGCGCGCGCTCATGGCGCTCATCGACGTCGGGGTTTCGATGCCCAGCGCTGCCGCTGCTCGCGCGATCTGCGCATACGCCATGCGCGCGTTGGTGGCCGCCGACAGGTAGTGCCACGACCTGAACTGCCGCGTGGCCATGCTGGCCAGCGCATCGGCTCGCGCGATCCTGTCAGCCACCTGGCTGGCCTGCGGGTCGGCCAGGATGTCGTCCAGGAGCCCGTTGGCCCAGTTCATGTAGCCGGCAAACTCCCAGCGATACATGTTGTCCTGGTTGAACTCGCCGAAGCCGAGCGAGAGGTCGAGGTAGCTCATCACCGAGTCGGACTCGTCTCCCGACCAGGCGAAGTAGAAGGCGTCCTCCGGGCCGTAGTCGATCCCAAGCTGGGAGTCGTAGCCGTCGTGCGGGTGCGACAGGCCGATGTGATGACCCACCTCGTGCACGGCGGTTCCGGTGAATCCGTAGCCCAGCTCGCGATAGGCATCGGCTCCGAAGCTGAAGACGTAGGTCTGGGTGCCGTCCACCCAGTTGTCATCGGCGAACCCGAGCAGTCCGAATTGGTCGCCCAGGGTCTCCTCGGTGGTGTTGAAGTTGAAAACGGGGATCTGGTAGTTGTTCCGCGCGGTGCGGGGGATGTACGTGCCCTGGTTCTCCTCGATGAAGCAGAACAGCTCCGCGAAGGGATCGCCGTAGGCGTTCCAGCAGTCGTCCTCCTCGAGCACGCCGCTGAAGATGCGCAGCGCCCGCGCGATGGCGTCGCCGATCGGGTCCGTCTGGACCAGCCTGGTCCGCCAGTCGTAGTACGGCTGGAACTCCGCCCAGCGTGCTTTCGCAAAGGCGGGGTTGATCCAGTCGAGGCCCTGGCTGGCCGGGTCGTCCTCGAACATGTTCATGCTGACCACCCGATTGCCACCCGGCCCAGGAGCAGTCACCAGCGGATCGTAGAGCGGTGAGCTGGTGAACAGCAGGTTGATGGCCACGAAGCGGGCCACCAATCCGAGGTCGGAGCTCAGTTCCCCCGGCCGCCGATATCCGTCCCTGGCGTACTCCCAGACCGGAGGCATGCGGTAGTCCTCGGCCCCGTTCCCGTCGAGGTCCGGGTCGTCGACGTTCCAGTTATCGGTCCAGGACTCGGGACCCGCGGACAGGTCGTAGAACCACAGGCGGCTGTGGCTGCCACCCCAGGCGATGATCTTCCTGGTCTGGCGGTTCACCCCAAAGTTGTAGCCGGTGTCCGGATCAGGCTCGTCCGTCTTGGTGTAGACATGGAACCTGAAGTCCGGCCGGCTGTGCCAGTTGACGAAGACGATGGTGTAGCCGTTCGCCGGCTGGTTGAGGTGATCCGCCAGCCAGCCTTCGACGCTGGGCGCGTCGATGTACAGCACCGGCCCCCTCACGTCCAGGACGTTGTTCTCCTGGTCGTTGTACGCGGCCTGGTAATCGGTGAGGTCTCCCCGGGTCCCGATATTCCTCAGGTAGCGGAAGAACCTGTTTTCCAGCCGCGAGCCGGTGAATGTCACGTCGTAGTCGAAGTTGTAGCGCAGACCCATGTCCCGGCCCTCGAGGCCGTAGAACTGCGGGTACCGCACCACCGGTTCGTAGGCGCCGGGCAACTGCTTCATCAGCTTGTTGGTGCTGATCTGGCCGCGCTCGTAGCCGAGGAAGATGACGTTGATCGGCACTCGCTGCCGGAAGGTGACCGTCTCGCCTGGATGCAGTGCGGACGTGCGGATGGGTGCGGCCAATACCGCGCCGGGCGCCAGGCCCACTAACAGGGTGAATGCAGCAACAACAGAACCAAGCCTGCGTTTCATGGACCCCGATCCTCCTACCCCCTCGGATGCGCGTCGTGGGCGGGCCGGCGCGTCTGCCGCGACGGTACTCACCGGACGGCCCGCGGGCAAGATGATGTTGCTCGTAGGCAACACCAGGCGGCTAGCGGGCCTGGCGTACAGCGCGAGCGCGGCGCTTGCCCTCGTGCATGGCCTGCACCCGGGCGACCGGAATGGTGTGGCCCTCCGCGATGAGCTCGGCGGGCAGTTTCTGCTGCTTTGGCATCTGCCTCGCCCAGGGATCCCGTTTGCCGAGCAGGCGCGGCGCGGTGTGAATGGTGAAGTCGGCCGGCTTGATGGCATCCAGTTCGTCCCAGGCGACGGGGAAGGAGACCGGCACGCCCGGGCGGACGCGCGGGCTATAGGCGGCGATCACGGTCGCGCCGCCGACCCGCGTCGAGTCGACGAACACCTTGCCACCACGATCCGCTCGCACGAACGCCGTGGTGGCGATCTCAGGGTCCAGCCGCTCGGCGCGCATGGCGATGGCCCGCGTGGCGGCAGCCGAGTCCTCGAACGACGCCTTCGTGATCGGCACGAAGATGTGGATACCCTTGGAACCGCTGGTCTTCACCGCGCCGCTCAGTCCGGCATCGGCCAAGGCCTGGCGCACAAGGTGGGCCACACGGACGACTGTCGCGAAGCCATCGGCCTCTGGAGGATCAAGGTCGAGGACCAGATGGGTGATGTGATCCGGGCGGTCAACGCGGACAAGGGCGGGGTGGTACTCGATGGCGCGCTGGTTCGCGAACCACAGCAGCGTCCGCCGGTCGTTGCAGAGCGCATAGGACACGTCGCGCTTGGACGCCTCCGCCCACCACGTCACGGTGCGCACCCAGTCGGGCGTGTACTTGGGCACGTTCTTCTGCATGAAGGCTTCCTGGCCGCGGTGCACGCGAATGACCGACAGCGGGCGGTCCTTCAGGACTGGAAGGATGCGATCGCTCACGGCGTCCAGGTAGTCCACCAGGTCGCGCTTGGTGGCACCCGCTCCATCGAAGAGCAGCTCATCCAGGTTCGTGAGCGGCACGCCCTCGCGTGACTCGCCGGTGGCCTTGGCGTTCATGAGGATCAGACGCTAGCACGCGGTGTTGTCTCCGCCTCGTGCGTCGGCTGGCGCGGAACGTGCTTTGGGTCAAGGCACTGGACCAATGCAGACGGACGAGGAGACGGGTGAACGAGCGGGAGCAGATGACGGCAGCACAGCGCGAGCTCTGGGACAAGCTGCAGGGCGTACGCCCGGCGATGATGACCACGATCGACGCGGACGGCTCACTCCGCAGCCGGCCGATGTGGACGCAGGGCGACACCTTCGACGGAAGCCTCTGGTTTTTCAGCGCCGATGACGCCCCCAAGGCCGATGAGCTGGCGCGCAACCCGCAGGTCGGCCTCAGCTACGCGGCGCCGGACAAGGATCTCTACGTCTCGGTTTCCGGTCGGGCCAAGGTGGTGCGCGACCGGGAGAAGATCGACGAGCTGTGGAACACGTTTGCCGAGGCATGGTTCCCCGATGGCACGGACGATCCGCACCTGGCGCTCATCAGGGTCGACGTTGACCATGCGCAGTACTGGGAGGACAAGAAGCCCAAAGTGCTGCAGCTGGCGGAGATCCTGATCAGCGTCGTGCGCGACGTGCCGCCCAAGAGCGGGGACCAAGGCCGGATAGACCTGTAGCAGCCAGCCCGCGCCCGCGCGGGGTTGACGCGATTGGTCTAATGCTGGCGGACGCGGGCTCGGACCACTGGCAATCGAGCCGCGCCTTACGGAGGACAGCCCGCATGCTCCGCCGCATGGCATCCACTGTCGCGGTTTCCGCCCTGCTATCTGCCTGCGCCCCCGCTGCATCCGAGCCTCCGGCGTCGCCATCGACCTCTGCCTCGAGCTCGGCCAGCGCCTCTGCTTCGGCGTCCAGCAGCGTGGCGGCATCACCACCCTCAAGCGAGTGCACGCCGCCCGTGCTCTGTGCCGGGAGCCTTGCGGCCGGCGAATACTCGGCCAACAGTGGCAGCACCGAAATCACCTTTACCGTCGACGAGGGATGGGCCGGCAGCGAGTACGAGGACCTCGGCTTCGAGCTGCTGATGGTGGATGAAGGGGTGCCACACGCAATATCGGCGGCTCCGTACGCCGGCGTGGTCTATTCGGACGTCTGCAGCGGAGCCGAAACGGAGGAGATTGGTCCAAAGGCCGCCGATTTCGCAGCCTTCATGGCGGATCGCCCGGGCATCGAGATGCAAGGCGAGCCCGCCGAGATCACCGTCGGCGCCCGGTCCGGGCTGCAGTTCGACGTGGATGCCGTCGACCCCGGCTGCGAGAGTGATCCCCCGGATCGGGTGTGGCTCTGGGAGCTCGGCGGCGTCACCGACTTCCACCTCAGCGTTGGCGAGGCAGCGCGGTTGATCGCCCTGGACGACGAATCCGGGGTGATCGTCCTGATCATCGAAACGTTCGATCCAGCGCAATTCGACGCGCTGCTGGAGAAGGCGCAGCCCATCATCGACTCGATGACATTCAGCTGAGGGCCGCGGTCAGGAACGGATCGCGAGTTCCAGCGTCACCGTGTCGCCGACCACGAGACCCTCGCCCAGCCGCACCTTGTCCTTGATGGGCACGATGTAGCCGCCGTCCTTCGGGAAGAGGGACGTGGTCCACTGCGTTGAGCCGATGCGCACGGAGACCGGGATCACGCCCCAGCCGTAGCTGACCGCGGTGGCCACCTCACGGATGCCGTCCGCCACGCCATCGGGCACGCGCACGAAGTGGTACGGCGCTGGACCGCGCCAGTGGTACAGCTCGCCGGAGAACTCGACCTCGAGCGCGGTGATGTCCACCGCGAGATGGTGCCGCATCAACGACGAGGATCGCCAGCGTCTCGCGGGCGTCACGCGGGCACCCTGGTCCAGGTGAAGCCGGGATACGCACGGTCACGCTCCAGGTCGCGGCGAAGCACTCAGGCCGGCACGCCGGGATGACGGGCTCGAGCACGAGCTCGTCGCCGTCGACGGCAAGTGGAACGTTACGTCGAGGTGCTCCTTCCGCTCGTCCAAGGAGCGCGCGGGATGACGATGGTGCCGGGATCAACGCACTGCACTGAAGACGAACGAGTCGACGTACGCCTGGCCGATAGGCAGCCATTCACTGAGCTCCTCCTCGCTTGTCGCCCAGATCAACGCGGCGATCGTCGTGTCCTCGATACGAGCCACGATCAGCCTCCCCGGTCGGTCCAGCGTCGGCTCCGGTCGCCCAATACCCAGCCCGGTTTCGTGCAGCTGGTTCGGGGTCAGGCTGCAGGTGTTGCCCGTGGGATCGACCTCCGCGCCCCAGGCGGGGAGATTGCCCAGTGTCGTCTGGCGGATCGACTGGAGTCCAATCTCGGCGATATCCCGTAACCCCAACAGAAAGGCGCTGGGATCCTCTGAGACGGAGATGAACCCAACAGATCCCGGTGCCGCGGGCGACAGGCAGTTGTGCACGCCGCCAGTGACCAGGAAGACCTCCAGCCCCCTCGAGAACGTCCTGCCCGTGGCGTAGATGACCGCGGGCTCAGCACCGCCAACACTGGCCAGCCTGCCGGAATGCATCGCAGGCAGGCTATAGGTGAACGGGACGACGAAATCTTCCACCCGGATCGCAGCTCGAGCGGGGGGTGTCGGCTGCGGCTGCGGCCTCGGCAAAGAACCGAGGACAGCCAGCCCGATGGCGCCCATGACGAGGAGGGCCGCGACGAACACGAGTCCTGTTCGGCGCCAGCTCAGCGCGTCCCACGGCCTCCGACCAACTTGAGGAGTTGTGTCCACGGTGCGAAGTACCTCCATCGTCAGGTCGCCGGCATCTGGCCCGCCAGCCAGCTCGACCAGCGCCCGGCGGAGGCGCGAATCAGTAAGGGGAAGTGCGGATCGGGTCATGCTTCCGCCTCCAGGGCTCGCTCCAGCGACCGCCGCGCATGCCAGAGCCGAGACTTGGCGGTGCCCACCGGGACGTCGAGGTGTCGAGCGACCTGCTCCAACGGCAGGCCGTGCAGGTGGTGCAGCAGTAGGATCGACCGCTCCTCGACGCTGAGGCGGCGGAATGCCGCCTTCACCGAAGCCGTCTCCAGGCTGGCTCCGGCGAAGTCAGCCGAGGCCGTATCGGCGTCGACGTGAACTTCTCGGCTCCGCCGCTGGCGACGCATCGCCTCGCGGCAAGTGTTGACCAACAGCCGATGGAGCCACGCTTCGAATCGAGACGCGTCACGCAGTCGGGGCAGATTCACCCACGCCGCCACCAGTGCGTTCTGCGCGGCGTCGTGTGCCTCCGCCTCGTTGCCGAGAATGGCCCGGGCGGTTCGGAGCACACGATCCGCGCGCGGTGCGACCAGCAACGCGAATGCGTCGCGATCCCCCGTCGCCGCGCGTGTGACCAGCGACCGCTCATCGGTTGGCTGGGCCGCGGTGGCAGTCACGATGTCCGACCTTGCTTGCACACCCCCTAGATGAGCCGGCGGTCGTCCGCGTTCATGCGAATTTGGGCCAGCGCCACTACGAGTGGTAGTTCGGCGATCGGTTCCAGTAGCCCATGGATCGCACGATCAGATCCCGCACGGCCGGTGCTTCAGACGGCATCGCGCCGGAACGAGATACCCGGAAGCCGCTCCACCATGAGGCGGCGAGTTTAGTCGTGGGGTCGGCCCTAGAATCGGCGGATGCTTCTCCCTGAAACCGAACGCGCGCTGGTTCATCGTGTCGCCACCGCCCAGCGCGAGGGCCGCGCTCCGTCGCTGACGGCTGCGGTGGCGCGGGGCGGCGAGCAGGCCTGGTCCTACGCCATCGAGAGCACGACCGACACCCAGTTCCGCATCGGTTCGCTGACCAAGACCTTCGTGGCGGTCCTGGTCCTGCGCCTGCGCGACGCTGGACGCCTGAGCCTGGACGACCCGATCGAAATGCACCTGGCCGATGTGCCGGTGCCCGGCCTGACCATAAGCCAGCTGCTGTCGCACACTGCTGGGCTTCTCAGTGAGACGCCTGGGCCGTGGTGGGAGCGCTCGCCGGGCGACCTGCGGCCGGAGCTGGCCGACGTCCTGGGCGACAGCCCGCAGAAGCATGCGCCGGGACGACGCTTTCACTACTCGAACCCGGGCTTCGCGCTGCTGGGCAGCGTGGTCGAGGCCCTGCACGGATTGCCCTGGCCCGAGGTGCTGCAGCGCCAGGTGCTCGACCCGCTCGAGATGCGCCGCACCTCCATGACCCCGCAGGAGCCGTACGCGCGTGGCACCGCGGTGCATCCGTGGGCCGACGTGGTGATGCCGGAGATGGTCCAGCAGACCGGGCGCATGGCGCCGGCTGGCGAGATCTGGTCGACGGTCGAGGATCTGTCGCGGTTCGCACGACTGGTCGCCGGCGGAGCCGATGACGTCCTCGCAGCCGATACCGTGGCCGAGATGCGCGAGCCGCGCTCCGCGTCAGAAGCCGACAGCCCGGACTCCGGCTACGGGCTGGGCATGCAGCTGCTGCGCTACGGCGGGCGCTCGCTGGCCGGGCACACCGGCTCGATGCCGGGCTTCGTGTGCACGCTGTGGGTCAGCGTGCCGGACGACGTCGGGGCGGTGGCGCTGGCCAATACCACCAGCGGGCTGCTGATCGGTGGGGTCGTCGCCGACCTGGTGGGCATCGTGGCCGAGCGGGAGCCACGCATCCCCGAGCCGTGGCGACCGATGTCCGGCGTGGACCGCGAGCTGCTCGAGCTGGTTGGCCCGTGGTACTGGGGACCCGGCGGCTACGCCATCCGGTTGGAGGCCAACGAGCATCTGCAGCTCGGCCCCCTGTCCGGCACCGCGGGCCGCAGCACGCGCTTTCGGCCGGCCGACGTCGGCAGCTGGATCGGCCTGAACGGCTATTTTGCCGGAGAGACGCTGCGACCGGTGCGCGACGCCGACGGCCGGCTGACGCACCTGGACATCGGCTCCTTCGTCTTCACCCGCCAGCCGTACGACCCCGACGCGCCCATCCCCGGCGGCGTCGACTCGGAGGGCTGGCGCTAGCCGCCGCGCGCTGTGCGAAGGACGGCAAGGATCTCGTCGATGACCAGCTGCGGTTCGGCGTATGGGATGCCATGGCCGCTGGTCACGACCACCTGCCGGCCCTCCCGTGCGCTGAGATCGAACCAGCCGCGCTGGTCCTCCACGTTCGTCGCCTCGTCGGTATCGGGCTCGACCGTGTCGCCGTAGTCGTTGCTCAGCACGGTCAACGGGAAGTCGCCGACCTCGGTGCGGTTGTCCCAGGCCGCATGCTCGACGGCAAGGTAGTCGCGACGCTCAATGTTGTCAGGTGCGTCGCAGGCGATGAGTGGCACGACCTCGGGATACAGCTCGGCGGTCAGCGCCTTCGGCACCTCGACGAACACCATTCCCGCCACCTCCTCCGGATGGCGCGCCGCGAAGCCGGCCATGATGAAGCCGCCGCCCGATGCGCCGACCAGGACATAGGGACCCTCCACGCCAGCCGTGCCAAGCAGCGCGTCGAGGTCATCCAAGAGGTCGTCCAGCTGGCGGCAACCGGTGGCAGGGCTGCTCTGGCCCAGGCCAGCGCGGTCGTAGGTGCAGGTGCGCGACTCGTGGATCAGCCCGGGGACCACCGGGCGCCAGGCGTTCGTGCCGGTATCGGTGTCACCGGCCTCGAGCAGGATGGTTGGCGATCCAGATCCCACGCACTGGAGGTAGAGCTCGCGCCCGTCGCCGATGGCGAACGTGCCCGAGATCTGCTCCGCAGCTGGAGTTCCGGAGGGTGATGCGCTTGGCGTTGGCAGCGACGTGCCAGACTGCGGCGTGGTGGTCCCCGCTGGCGCGGAACAGGCAGCCACGACCGCCACCAGGAACGTGCCAACGACGGCGGCGCGGAAAGCTGCAGCTCGGGCGCGCAGGTGAGCGATCACGTGCGGAGCGAACACTACTCCCCGCAGGCCGCTCGTCAAGATCGCCGCGTTGCCATCTAGCATTCCGTTGGGCGCCGCCCCAGAATGTCACCAGCGTGCCCCAGGCTACGGTTACGGAGGAGCGTCCCATGCGTCGGCCCGCGTTGCTGATCGCGACCCTGATCGGCGCCGCGCTGCTGCTGGCTGGCTGTGCCGGCCAGATCGTGTCCACGACCTTCGAGAACGTCGGCGACCAGCTGCCGGATCCCACCGCCGCGTCACAGCAGGCAGACGAAACCGCTGCCGCGAGCACTGATGGTGGCGCCTCCGGCGGCGCACCGGCACTGGCGGATGGCCCGTGGACCGGCGGCCAGGGCGCGGTGACGGTCAGCGGCGGAGTCGAGTGGGAGACGGACGAGCCGATCACCACCGACGTATCGGAGACCACCGATGCCAAGACGCTGCTTGGCTACAACTCCGACGACACCTACGTGACGATCATGATCAACCTCACGGGCGTGCCGTTCCACGCCTCGGTGGATGCACCCAGCTTCTCCGCATCGTCCGAGGACTGCGAGGTCACGTACGCCCGGGCCGACGACACGGGGATTGACGCCACCTTCAGCTGCGTGGTCGACGAGTTCCACTCGTTCACCGGCGAGGAGCCGGAAGGCGACGTCCTGATCGACGGAACGTTCACCGCAACTCGCTGAGGAAGCCGGACCTAGCGCTCCACGATCTTCCAGTACGAGTCCTTCCTGCTGACCAGGCCGTCGCGGAAAGTCCACAGGTCGCAGCCACGCACCTCCAGGCGCACGCCTTCGGTGGTGGTGCCGGTCAGCGTCCATTCCGACGCGCCGCGGTCGCCGGTGACGAAGTGGTCGTCGTGGCCGTAGTGAACGTCAGGGATGCCGCTGAACCGCGCTGCCAGCCCCTCGCGCACGGCGGCCTTGCCTTCGAAACGCCGGCCCCAGGCTTCCGGCCCACGCGGCGACTCGAAGACGGCGTCATCGGTGAAGAAGTCCATGATCGCGTCCAGGTCGTGCCGGTTGAACGCGTCCGTGATGGCCCGCAGCATCTCGACGCTCGGCATCGGCTCAGCCATTGCGAACGTACGTGACCAGCAGGGAGCCGTCAGGCTTGGTGACTACCATGATCGCGATGCTGAGAAAGCCGATTAGGAACAGGCACGGGGTCACTGCCAGGAACACGACCACCTGGCTCCATTGGCCGTACGCCCACGACTGGAAGACTGGCGGGTAAATCCTGTGTGGCCAGCGCATTCGCTCCGCCTGAAAGGAAACGATTGCGTCGTCCCGCGTACGGCCACGGTACCGCCGCACCAGGAGGCGGGCGGCGTCGATTCCCTGGTCATCTGGTCCCTCCCATCGCCCGTGCCGCGTGGCTCCCTCCGAGCCATCGCCGGCGCTTGGTCGCAAGGCTAGCATCGGCTGTCATTTGCGCGCTGCAGCCACGATCTGCTCGGGCTCAGAAGTCGCGGCGGCCGGCGAAGGGCTCGGCTACGTCCGGGCGGCTGAGCTGGTAGATGGCCAGCCGCTGGCCGCCGGGAGTCTCGAAGGAGCAGACCGGGCCGTGCGGGATCTCCAGCTGAGCGCCGCGCTTCCATCCCCGCGACTCGAGCTCGCGCATGGCGGCCGCCAGGTCGGCCACGCGGTACACGAGCACGGGCCGGTCGCCTTCCAGGTGCTCAGCAAGAAGGATCGCAGGCGCCGACGGCGACAGCTCGACCATGGCGACGCGCGTGCCCATGCCCTCGACGGCGAACACCGCTCGTGCGCCCAGCACGTCGGTGAAGTGGGCGAGATCCGCGGCGGCATCGCGGCTCGGCATGTAGACGAAGTCGAGCGCCAGGAACGGAGGCTCAGCCGGCGTCGTCACGCCCGATTCGCAGCGACGGCCCGCCGCTCAGCGGTAGGTGCTGGTGCGCACCAGGTCTGCCTCGACGAGCAGATC
>DATBIY010000067.1:0-2990 GCA_036556695.1 Candidatus Limnocylindria bacterium | reverse complement strand
GAGAGCGGGTCGTAGGTGATCGACTCGCTGGTCACCGCCTTCCGGGCGCCGGACATCCGGCGCAAGATCCTGTTCACGCTGGGGATCCTGCTGATCTTCCGGGTGCTGACCAACGTGCCCGTTCCCAACGTGGATCCGGATCGGTTGTCCAACCTGTTCGAGTCGAATCAGCTGCTCGGCCTGCTGGACCTGTTCTCCGGAGGCGGACTGGCGACCGCGTCGATCATCGGCATGGGAGTCAACCCGTACATCAACGCCAGCATCATCATGCAGCTGATGCAGGGGGTGATCCCCAGCCTGGGCGAGCTGGCCCGCGAGGGCGAGTACGGGCGCAACCGCATCAACCAGTACACCCGCATGCTGACCGTGCCCATGGCCTTCGCCCAGGGCTACGGCTTCAGCGTCCTGCTGTCGAGCAATGGCGTCATCCCGGCCAACCCGTTCTTCAGCTTCGAGACGCTGTCGCTGCTGCTGAGCTTCACCGCCGGCACCATCCTGCTGATGTGGCTGGGCGAACTGATCAGCGAGCGCGGGCTGGGCAACGGCATCAGCTTCATCATCTTCGCCGGCATCGTGGGCCGCATCCCGCACCAGGCGGGCGGCATCGTGACCGGCCCGGACGGCCTGACGCGCATCCTGCCGTTCATCATCATCGCCATCATCGTCATCGCGGGTGTGGTCTTCATCAACGAGGGCCAGCGGCGCATCCCGGTGCAGTACGCCAGCCGCGTTCGCGGCCGGCGCATGTACCAGGGCCAGACCCAATACCTGCCGCTGAAGGTGACGATGGCCGGCGTGATCCCGATCATCTTTGCCATCAGCATCCTGCTGTTCCCGGCGCAGATCGCGCAGTACTTCACCGCCAGCGACATCGACTGGGTGCGCAACGCGGCGAACTTCGTGGTGACCTACGTCTCGCAGAACAACCCGGCGGTGTACGGGGTGCTGTACTTCGTGCTGGTCGTGTTCTTCACCTACTTCTACACGGCCTTCCAGTTCCGGCCTGAGCAGACCGCCGACTACCTGCGCAAGAACGGCGGCTTCATCCCGGGCATCCGCCCCGGCAAACCGACCGAGGACTTCCTGGCGCGGGTCACCAACCGCATCACCCTGGGCGGTGCCCTCTTCCTGGCGACGCTGGCGGTGCTGCCGCTGATCGTCTCGATCCTCATCCCCGGCACCGACCAGCTGCAGCTGGGTGGCACCAGCGTGCTGATCGTCGTCAGCGTGGTGGTCGAGACCATGAAGCAGCTCGAGGCGCAGATGCTGATGCGCCACTACGAGGGCTTCATCAGGTGACCGATGCGGGCGCTGGCCCGACGGCGCCCGACGGGCGCCTGATCCTGCTCCTCATCGGAGCGGTCGGTGCCGGCAAGGGGACCCAGGCCGAGGTGCTGAACGCCCAGCTCGGCATTCCGCACCTTGCGTCCGGCGATCTCTTCCGCGCCGCGCTGCGCGACGGCACGCCCCTCGGCGAGCAGGCGCGGAGCTACATGGAGCGCGGCGACCTGGTGCCTGACGACATCACCATCGCCATGTTCATGGAGCGCCTTTCCGAGGCCGATGCCATTCGCGGCGCCATCCTGGACGGGTTCCCGCGCACCGAGGCCCAGGCCACGGCGCTCGACGCCACCCTGGCCGCCCAGGGCGAGCGCGTGGCGCACGCCATCTACATCGCGGTGCCCAGCGAGGAGCTGGTGACGCGCGTGGCCGGCCGCTCGACCTGCCCGACCTGCGGCACGACCTACCACGACGTCTTCGATCCGCCCCGCCAGGAGGGCATCTGCGACCGCGACGGCGCCCCGCTGCAGCGTCGCGACGACGACCGCCCCGAGGTGGTGCGCGCGCGGCTGGAGAAGCAGGTGCCGCCGATGCTGGAGGTGGTGGAGCACTACCGCGCCGCCGGCCTGCTGGCCGAGATCGACGGGCGGCAGTCGATCGACGACGTCAGCCACGCGATCCTGGAGGTGGTGCGCTGATGGGTATGCCGCAGCGCGCAGCGATGGTGACCATCAAGCGCCCCGAGGAGATCGCCCGCATGCGGCAGGCGGGCCTCATCCTGGTCGACGTGCTCGACGCACTGCGGGCCGCGCTGCGGCCCGGAGTGACGACCGGTGAGCTGGACACCATCGCCGAGCAGATCATCGCCGGCGCCGGCGCCACTCCCTCGTTCAAGGGTTACGGGTCGAATCCGCCCTTCCCGGGGAGCATCTGCGCCTCGATCAACGACGAAGTGGTCCACGGCATCCCGTCGCCGAACCGTCGCGTGCGCGACGGCGACCTGGTGAGCCTGGACGTGGGCTGCATCTGGCAGGGCTGGCACGCCGACTGCGCCCGCACCTGGCCGGTGGGCACGGTGCCGCCGCTCGTGCAGGACCTGATCGACGCCACGCGCCGGGGGATGGACGCGGGGATCGCCGCCGCGGTCCCCGGCAACCGCCTGGGCGACGTGGGGGCCGCCATCGAGGCGGTCGCCCATGAGCACGGCTACGGGATCGTGCGGCCCTTTGTCGGCCACGGCATCGGCCAGTCCATGCACGAGGACCCGCAGGTGCCGAACTACGGCCGGGCGGGCACCGGCCTGCGCATCGAGGCCGGCATGTGCTTCGCCATCGAGCCGATGTACAACCTCGGCGGCGACGACGTCGCCATGCTCGACGACGGCTGGACGGTGGTCACCGCCGACGGCGGCCTATCGGCCCATTTCGAAAACACCATTGCGGTCACCGCCGACGGCCCGCAGGTGCTCACCGAGCGATGAATCGGCCGTTGTACGAACCACCGTCGGGGGTGTATACTCTCCGTTCCGTGGGTCGCCCTGTGCGGCGGCCTTTCCGTGTGTTTTCCAACCAGTAGATCAACAGCTTTTACGAGGGTGCGTGGCGCTTGCCGAAGAAGGATGCAATCGAGGTTGAGGGCGAGGTTGTCCTGCCCCTGCCGAACGCGATGTTCAAGGTGCGGCTGGAGAACGGGCACGAGGTGCTCGCGCA
>DATBIY010000066.1:0-6149 GCA_036556695.1 Candidatus Limnocylindria bacterium | reverse complement strand
ACCTGCAGGTCGTCTCAACCGACCACTGCCCGTTCGACTTCCACGGCCAGAAGGAGCTGGGCCGCGGCGACTTCCGGAAGGTGCCCAACGGCCTGCCCGGCGTCGAGAACCGCGTCGACCTGCTGCACCACGGCGGCGTGGCCAGCGGCCGATTGACGCCCAACCGCTGGGTCGAGGTGATTTCGGCCGCCCCGGCACGCATGTTCGGCCTCCCGCGCAAGGGTGCTGTGGCGGTCGGGCTCGATGCCGACCTGGTCGTCTACGACCCGCAACGCACCCACACCATCAGCGCCCAAACGCATCACATGGACGTCGACTACAGCTGCTACGAGGGCTGGGAGGTCACCGGTGGCGCCGATGTGGTGCTCAGCCGCGGCCGGGCGGTGGTCGACGGCGACGAGTGGACCGGCGAGAAGGGGCATGGTCGCTTCCTGAAGCGCCAGCGCAGCGCCTACCTCAAGTAGCGAATCGGGCGGTGCGCCGATGCACCGCCGTGCACCAAATCGTTGCGGACCGCAGCGTTCGCGGCGTATCGTCGCGCTCTTTCCAGGTACCCAGGGCGTTCCGTCCGACGCCTCCATAGTTCAGCCCGGGGGGGAGGGAGGAGACTGACATCGTGCGCTCAGACGCACATGTCGCCGCGTGGCGACTGATCACTCCATTCGTGGTATTGGCACTACTGGCCGGCAGCCTGATCATCGGGCGTGCCGCCACACTGTCCAGCCCGCTGCCTGGTGTCCAGGCGCGGCCGGACATCAGCAAGCCGCTGGTCAAGGCTCAGCGCGACTTCTACTACAACATGGCTGCGCCGCTGGTTGACCTGGACGTCAGCCGGGACGGTCGTGTGCCCAAGCACCGACCCACCGAGGCGCTGGCCAGCGGGCCGATCAACGACCTGCAGCGCTGGTGGGGCCAGCAGGTCCAGAAGCACTCCGGTGGCTTCCCGGTGGCGGCCAGAGGTCTCGCCCGCAGCGAGCAGAAGGCGGTTCGGACCGGCGTCAACCCGAATGACTTCAAGCATGCGGACGAGACGCAGACCGCGAAGCTCCTGACGGTGCTGGTGGAGTTCAACCCCAACGCCGACGACGACTTCTCGGGGTTCAACCGGATCATCGACATCAACAGCGAGGCAGGCGTCGACTGTGTCGTCGAGCCGGCGGGCACCATCCTCAACGGACCGCTGCACAACGGCCTCGAGGACCCGGCCACCGTCGGCCTCGGCACGGACAACAACACCTTCTGGGTGCCGGACTTCAACGCCGAGCACTACCGCAAGATGATGTTCACCAGCGACGGCATCACCGAACGAGTGCGGCCGGACCTGACCGGGCCTGATGGGAAGCCCGGCATCGACATCAGCGGCTACACCCTGACCAACATGTACCAGGAGATGTCGAAGGGCGCGTACGCCATCGACGGCGACGTGGTCGGCTGGATCGAGCTGCCGCATTCCGAGGGCTGGTATGCCGCGGACACCTGCGAGGCAGGACGCGCCAGCGACTCCGGGCACCCGGACAACGCGCGCGGCGCCGCCCAGATGATCGTCGACGCGGTCGACATCATCGCGGCCCAGGATCCCAGCTTCCCGTGGGCTGACTACGACATCGAGGACCAGGCCGACGTCGACGGCGACGGAGACGTCTTGGAGCCCGATGGCGTGATCGACCACTTCGTCATCGTCCACGCCGGCTCCGGCGAGGAGGGTGGCGGCGGTGACCAGGGCGTGTACGCCGTCTGGTCGCACTCGTCAGCTGTTGATCCGGCGTCCGGCGGATACACGATCCCCGGCACCGGGATGAAGGTCTTCAACTACATCGCGCAGCCCGAGGACGCAGGTGTGGGCGTGTTCGCCCACGAGTACGGCCACGACCTCGGCCTGCCGGACCTGTACGACACCAGCGGTGCCGGCGACTCCGACGTGGAGTTCTGGGACCTCATGAGCACCGGCTCGCACTCGGGCCCGATCTTCCAGTCCCTGCCGGCCCACATGGGCCTGTGGGACAAGTTCGTCCTGGGCTGGGCGGATCCGGTGATCCTCAACCCCGGTGACCGCACCCAGCGCATCAAGGTCGGGCAGACGTCCCGCACGCCGGTCGGCACCGCCGATGGCATTCGGGTCAACCTGCCTGACAAGGTGATCTCCCTGGCCACGCCGCACAGCGGCGGGAACATGTGGTGGTCGAACAACGACCAGAACTGGGCGGACGTCAAGACGGGTCGCACCGTCGACGTGCCGGCCGGCGCGGACGTTCGATTCTGGATGTGGAACAACTACGTCATCGAGTTCGACAGCGGCGGTGTCTGGGACGCCGGCTTCGTCGAGGTCTCGACCGATGGCGGCACGACCTGGTCGCAACTCGAGGTTCGCGATGAGTCGGGCAACGTGGTCACCACCAACCTGGATGGCCATGGGCGGCTGCACGACTACGGTGACCTCGAGAACGCGCTCAGCGGTGACACCGGCGGCGACTGGCGCCACGACTGGGTGAACCTGACCCCGTACGCGGGCAGCACCATCCAGCTGCGGCTGCGGTACGCGACCGACGCCGGCTTCCTGGCCTCTGGCTGGTTCGCCGACGACTTCGCGCTGACAGCCGATGGCACCGATGTGTGGACGGACGACGTCGAGAGCGGCCCGGGTGACTGGGTCACCGAGCTCGGAACGTTCGCCGGCACGGGCGGCGCCGGGTGGCAGATCGTCGATGGCGTCTTCGAGTTCGCCCAGTACTACCTGGCCGAGTGGCGCAACTTCGACGGCTTCGACGAGGGCCTGAAGTACACGTACGACAGCGACTACCTCCGCCTGGACAACGGCGAGTGGTCGGTGCAGCGCGTGCCCTACAACGCCCCCGGCATGCTGGTCTGGTATCGAGACACGCAGCTCGGCAACCAGAACTGGGTGACCGCCAACGAGTTCGCCGCTCCCAGCGCCGGCGCGAAGGGCGGGCTGCTCCTGGTCGACTCGCACTTCAACCCGCTTCGGCGCAAGGGTGCGGCGGCA
Organism: Candidatus Limnocylindria bacterium; assembly: GCA_036556695.1. Classification (GTDB taxonomy): domain Bacteria; phylum Chloroflexota; class Limnocylindria; order QHBO01; family QHBO01; genus DASSCW01. The sequence goes on along the minus strand of DATBIY010000066.1, from coordinate 3,148 downwards.
GATGCCGATCCGTCGACCTTGAACAACATCCAGTCCCGGCCGCAGGCATCGAATGCGGCCTTCACCAAGCACAAGACCTATCGGTTCACCGAGTGCCTCGAGCAGCCGGTGGATTCGTACCAGCTGTATTGCACCAGGTTCGATCCTCAGGATGCGAAGAAGCGGTTCACCGACCGTCGTGGCTGGGTTCCGGGCCTGGAGGTCCGCGGCGCGGACATCTTCCGGCGCGACATCGACGCGTCGGTGGTGGTCCCGTCCCAGGGCAACCAGTGGTACTCGACGCGCGTCGTCGATGCCGCCGGCGACCTGCTCACCGACCTGTTCGGGCTCGATCTCTTCGGAGACAGCACGATCGTGTTGGGAACCGGGAATCCGAAGGACGGGCTCTTCCCCGGTGATGACAGCGTCGCCATGGGGGTCAGCTTCGAGATCCGTGGCATTGGCGCCAAGAACCGCTGGGCAACGATCTGGGTCGACGCCGGAAACTGAGTCGGCGTCGACTCGCAAGGCAATGGGGCCCCGGAACCTCCGGGGCCCCATTCGCGTCCTCCGGGTAACGCCGCTACCCTCGGGGGTGATGATGCACCGCCACAGGCTGCGCCTCGTGTTGGCACTCGTTCCAAGCGCCGCACTCGTCATCGCCTGCCAGCCGGGCGCCTCACCCAGCCCAATTTCACCTGGTGACGGTTCGACCAGCACGCCGGCGTCGATGAACGCCAGCCCGTCTGCCAGCGGCTCGCCGGTTGCGCCGGCTGATGAAAGCGACGCGCCCGGCGCCGAGTCACCCGTCGCGACCCTGAGTCCGGAGCCGAATGACGGCCCGTACGTGGCGCCGGACATGGCGACCGATGCACCGGGCGCCGAGGATCCGCTTCCCACTCCGGGCAGCTAGCGCGGCTCCTGCGCCGAGGGGCTAGGCCCGGGGCGCCATTCGTCAGGCGCGGAGCGCTTCGCTATCCTGCGTTGACGGCCGCCATCAGGGTGGCCGTTCCTGCTGATGGAGCCCTGCGTCCCGTGACCCACCCGCGCACCGTCCCCATGGCATTGCTGGCCGCGCTGCTGCTGGCGACGCTTGCCGCCTGCGGGATTGGCGCGAGCAGCAACCCAGGATCGTTTCCGGCCTCCCCCGAGGAGCTGCAGGGGCTGATTCCGGAGGAGGTGAACGGCATCGCGCTGGAGCGGCTGTCCATGCGCGGCAACGAGTTCGTGTCGTCCGGCCAGGCAACCGACGAGACGCAGCAGTTCCTGGAGGGCCTGGGGGTGTCGCCCGACGCGATCTCGGTGGCGGCGGGCTTCGGTGCAGCGCAGGACGGCCGGTTGGCGGTCGTCTTCATCTTCCGGGCCGATGGCGCTGCGCCGGACCGGCTGCTGGCCGCCTTCCAGGATGCGGCCGCCGAAGAGCGTGGCGCAGCGCTGGGCTGGCAGCCGGCCACGGTGGGTGGCAAGACCGTGGAGCGCGCCATGGATCCCGGCGAGCCGGGGCAGTCGCTGTATCTCTACGCGCGCGAGAGCGTGCTGGTGTTCGTGGCGGCCACAGAGCAGGACGACGCCGCCAAGGTGCTGGAGGCAATGCCATAGCTGCGGCCGCAGACGACCCGCGCGTCGCGACCGCCATCTTCGTGAACTACGGGGCCGGCTCCGCTGGCTCGGAGCGCACGCGCCAGACCGTGGAGCTGGCCCGCCGCGTCCTGGACGCCGAGGTGCATGCCACCGCCACCCGTGACGCCGCCACGCTGGCAGGCTGGATGGCGGAGCGGGTCGAGGGCTACCGGCGCATAGTCATCGCCGGCGGCGATGGATCGCTGGGCGTGGCGTACAACGTGCTCACCGGGCGGGACGTCGACATCGGCTACATCCCGGCGGGCTACGGCAACGCCACCGCCCACCTGCTCCAGCTGCCACGCGACCCCGGGGCGCTGGTGCAGGTGCTGCTCCGCGGCGAGGCGCGCCCGGTGGACCTGGTCCAGGTCGGCGGCCGGCTGGCGCTCTTCGCCGGTGCCGGATGGGATGCGCTGGTGGCGGGACGCTACGCCGCGACCGGCGCGCGCCGCACACCCGGCTGGGCGGCAGCGGTGGCGCGCTCGTTGCCGGACCTCGTGCGCCGGCGGCATGCCACGGTGGTGGCGGATGGCCGGACGGTGCACGACGGGCCGATGGTGATGCTCGTGGCCGGAACGACGCCCTGGTACGGACGGGGGTTGCTGGTCAATCCCGGCGCCTCGGCGATTGCCGGGCTGATGACCGTCCGCATCTACTCCGGCCCGCTGCCCGGCTTCGCGCTGGAGTCGGCGCGCTGGGTCGCGCACCGGCAGCCGGCGGCTGCCGGCATCGCCGCGCGGCAGCTGGAGCTCCGCACGCCTGAGCCCGCGGGCATCGCGGTGCAGGCCGATGGCGACCTGCTGGGCACGGCGACCAAATGGGAGATGCGGATCCGGCCCGGAGCAGCGCGGCTCATCGGCGCCTGGGAGGGCGAGCGCGCGTAATCGGTGCGTGCCGGCACAACGACGGTGACGCCCGGCACCGCAATAGGCTCCTCGGTCGGATCGCGCGGATGCATCGGCTCTCGATATGGGTAAGAATGCCCACACCGATTCGGGCGCCCACTCCAGTCGGCCCCTTTCCTTCTGCCGCGTGCGAATGCGCCGGCCCAGGGGCTGCGCTGACCGTCTCAACCGGGCGCCACATGCATGAGGAGGGGACTTTCGTGCACAGATCCAGGTATCGCTGGCTTGGGCTGGTCGCGGTTCTCGCACTTCTCGTCAGTGCCATGCTGCCCGCAGGGGTGGCGGCCAAGACGAAGGTCGGGTACCGGACCGTCGAAGCCGCCGGATGGGTTACCAGCCCCACGCCGGACTTCTCTCGGGTGGACCGCACGCTTTCCGCGGGTGCCGCCGCTGCGGCAGATTCCGGGCAGGCAGCCAACCCGGCCTACCAGGTGGGGGACACCAATGTTGGTCTGGTGCTGAACCAGACCACCGGTCAGCTCGGCGGCACCTTGTACAACGTGGTGGCCATTGGCGAGCACATCGAGGTCTGGGTCCAGCAGAACCTGAACTTCCCGGCCAACGACCCGCGGAACCCGGTGGTCGTCACCCCGGAGCAGATCGCCTACCTGGTCGACCAGTTCGACAACAACATCTACCCCAAG
>DATBIY010000065.1:0-16167 GCA_036556695.1 Candidatus Limnocylindria bacterium | reverse complement strand
TCGGTCGCGAGCTGGCGCGCCTCGAGCCGGTGGTCAGTGTCACGCGGCAGTGGCGCGAGGTGCAGGATGAGCTGCGCTCCACCGCCGAGATGGCGCGCGACCCTGACGAGGAGGTTCGTCAGCTGGCCCGCGAGGAGCTGGCGACCCTCGAGGCAAGAGCCGTGGAGCTGGAGCAGCAGCTGCACACCCTGCTCCTCCCCCGCGATCCGAACGACGAGCGCAACGTCATCCTGGAGATCCGGGCCGGGACCGGCGGCGACGAGGCGGCGCTGTTCGCCGGCGAGCTGTTCCGGATGTACGCCCGCTACGCCGACGCGCGGCGCTGGAAGCTGGACCTGCTGTCGTCGTCCGAGGCGCCGAGCGGCGGCTTCAAGGAGGCGATCGCCGAGATCGCCGGCGACGGAGCCTACTCCCGGCTGAAGTACGAGAGCGGCGTGCATCGCGTGCAGCGCGTGCCGGTCACCGAGGCCCAGGGACGGATCCACACCTCCACCGCCACGGTCAGTGTCCTCCCCGAGGCCGACGAGGTGGAGGTCGACATCCCGGAGAAGGACATCCGGGTTGACGTGTACCGCTCCAGCGGACCGGGGGGGCAGAGCGTCAACACCACCGACTCCGCGGTGCGCATCACCCACCTGCCCACCGGCCTGGTGGTCGCCATTCAGGACGAGAAGAGCCAGCACAAGAACAGGGCCAAGGCCATGGCCATCCTTCGTGCGCGCCTGCTGGAGATGGAGCAGCAGCGGCTGGCCGAGGAGCGCGGTGAGCAGCGCCGCTCCCAGGTTGGCTCGGGCGAGCGCGCCGAGAAGATCCGGACCTACAACTTCCCGCAGGACCGGGTGACCGACCATCGGATCGAGCTGACCGTGCACAACCTGCCCGGGCTGCTGGAGGGCGACCTGGACCGTTTGATCGATCCCCTGGCGGAGGCCGACCAGGCAGCCCGACTGGCAGCCGATGGCGCCGGAGTCTCCTGAGCCGATGGACTGGCTGCGCCGATGACCACGCCCACCCTGGCCGCGGCCGATGCCCGCTCGCTGATGGCAGCCGCGACCGAGCGCCTGCGCGCCGCCGGCTCCCCCTCGCCACGCCTGGACGCCGAGCTGCTGGTGGCGCATGCCTTTGACCGCGAGCGCGCCTGGCTGCACGCCCATCCCGATGCGCGGCTGGATGACGCGCAGCTCGCCACCCTGGCCGGCTGGCTGGAGCGCCGCGCCGGCGGCGAGCCGGTGGCCTACATCCGCGGCTTCAAGGATTGGTTCTCGCTGCGCATCCGGACCGACCGCCGCGCCCTGATCCCGCGCCCCGAGACGGAGCTGCTGGCCGAGCTGGCGATCGAGGAGATCGCCAGGCGGCTCACCGCCAGCCCCGACGCGCCGATCGCCGCCTGGGAGGTGGCCACCGGCAGCGGGGCAGTGGCCGTCGCGCTGGGCGTTCGCTTCCGCACCGCGCTGACGCTGGGCAGGCTGCGGCTGGGCGCCACCGACATCTCGGCGGAAGCGCTCGAGCTGGCTGCGGAGAACCTGGCGGCGCATCGCCTGGCCGGCCTGGTGGCGTTGGGCTGCGGCGACCTGTTGGAGCCGCCGGTGCTGCCCGCCCCGCAGCAACCGGACGTGCTGGTGGCCAACCTGCCGTACCTGACCGCCGACGAGGTGGAGACCGGCACCGGCAGCCTGCGCTTCGAGCCACACATGGCGCTCGAGGGCGGCGCGGACGGCCTGGACCTCATACGCCGGCTGCTTGCCCTGATGCCCGAACGGCTGGCGCCGGACGGGGTGGCGCTGATGGAAATCGGCGTCGGGCAACTGCCGGCCGTCCGCGACGCGGTCGAGGCACTGCCCATTGCGGCGGAGCTGTCCGCGGCCACCGACCTGGCCGGCATCGAGCGGGTCGTCCGCATCCAGCGCAGGTGACCGATCGCCTGGCGGCCGACGCCTTGGGCATCGCGCAGGCCGCCGAGCAGCTGCGCGCCGGGCGGGTGGTGGCCTTTCCGACCGACACGGTGTACGGCGTCGGCTGCGCCGTCTCGCATCCCCAGGCGGTGGACGCCATCTACGCCCTCAAGCGCCGGCCGGTCGACCGGCTGATTCCCATCCTGGTGGACGGCCTCCACGCGGTGGGAGAGCCCTGGCAGGTCGACGAGAGGGCGCGGGCACTGGCCCATGCCCATTGGCCCGGCCCGCTGACCATGGTGCTTGCCGGTGACGGTCGAACCCAGGCGTTCCGAGCGCCCGACCACCCGGTGGCGCTTGCCCTGATCGCGTCTGCGGGTCCGCTGTTCGTGACCAGCGCCAACGTCAGCGACGAGCCGGAGACGCTGGACGCCGACGATGTGCTGGTGGCCTTCGCCACCCAGGGCGACGAGCTGGCGGCAGTGGTGGACGGCGGCCGCGTGCCGGGCGGTGTGGCCTCGACCGTGGTCGACGTGTCGCAGGACCCGGCGCGGGTGCTGCGAGAAGGTCCGGTGACCCGCGAGGAGCTGGCGCGGATCGTGGAGCTGCGCGACTAGACTGACGCGCGATGCGCGTCGCCATCGGCTCCGACCACGCCGGCTTCGCCCTCAAGGGCGAGCTGTGCACGTTGCTCGACGAGCTGCGGGTCGAGTACCGCGATTTCGGCACCTTCAGCGACGAGCCGGTCGACTATCCCGACTTCATTGCCCCAGTCGCGCGGGCGGTGGCACGCGGCGATTTCGAGCTCGGGATCGTCCTGGGCGGCAGTGGCACCGGCGAGGCGATCGTGGCCAACAAGGTGCGCGGCATCCGCTGCGTGCAGGCCACCAATCCCGTGGTGGCACGCCTGGCCCGCGAGCACAACAACGCCAACGTGATCTCGTTCGGCGCCCGGATCGTGGGCAGCGAGGTGGCAAAGGCCTGCGTCCGCGAGTTCCTGAGCGCCCAGTTCCAGGCCGGCCGCCACGTGCCGCGCCTGGAGAAGCTGGCGCGCATCGAGGCCGAGGAAGCAAACCGCTGAGCCGCATGACCCCGCGCGTCGTCGACCTCGAACGCGAGCATCTGCCCCTCGCCGCCGACCTGCTGGCCCAGCGCCAGCGACGCCTGCGCAAGGCACGCGTTGAGCTGCCTGAGCGATTCGAGGATCCGGCCGTCTGCCTGCCGCTGCTGGAGGCGCTCGCCACAGAGGAAGGGGCGCACGGCGTCATCGGCTTCGAGGGCGATCGGCCGATTGGCTACCTGCTAGGTTTCCCACGCGCCGAGGAGATCTGGGCGCGCGCCTGCTGGAGCCCCGTCGAGGGTCAGGCACTGGCCGATGGCGTGGCCGCCGAGGCGATCCGCGACCTCTACGCCCCATGGTCGCTGCATTTCGTGCAGCAGGGCCGCTATCGGCAGTACGTGCTCGCTCCGGCGGACGACGCCGAGTTGCAGGCCGCCTGGTTCCGCACCGGCTTCGGCCAGATGCAGGCCCACGCCCTGCGCCCGATCCCGGCGGACGTTGCGCCGCCCACCAATCTGCCGTTCCGCATTCGGCGCGCGGGAGTGGCCGACCTCGATGCCCTGCAGCCCGTCCTGCCCCTCATCTCGCTGTCGCTGATCGACCCGCCGGCCTATGCCATCTCGCTTCCGGAGCGCTTCGCCACCATCCGCGAGGACTACGCCGAGGACCTGGCCGACGAGCAGTCGCGGTACTGGCTGGCGAAGGACGACGACGGCAGCGTGCTGGGCGTGGTCGCGTTCTACGACATGGAGCCCGCGCCCATGGTCCCTGACGAAGCGACCGAGATGGCGGTGGCCATGACCCGGCCATCGGCTCGTGGCCGTGGCGTGATGCGCGCCCTGGTCGAGACCGCCTGGGCCGATGAGCTGGCTCGCGGCCGACGCTGGGCGGTGACCGACTGGCGCACCGCATCGCTGCTGGCGCATCGGGCCTGGACCGCGCTGGGCTATGTGCCCACGCACCACCGGCTGCATCGGCACGTGGACGAGCGAGTCGCCTGGGCGAACGGCAGAGGCGTTCCCGCGGCCGAGTAGCGGACGGGCGGCAGCCCCGCGGCGTCGACATCGGTCTACACTCGCGCGCATGGACTTCTGGGCGCCGCTGGAGACCGAGGATCCGGAGATCGCGCGGCTGGTGCGCGCCGAGGAGGAGCGCAGTCGCACACACCTCGAGCTGATCGCCTCGGAGAGCTACCCGTCGCTGGCCGTGCTGCAGGCGACCGGCTCGGTGCTGACTGCCAAGTACGCGGAGGGCTACCCCGGCCGCCGCTATTACGGCGGCTGCGAGGTAGTCGACGAGGTCGAGAGCCTGGCCCGCGACCGCGCGAAGGAGCTGTTCGGGGCGGAGCACGCCAACGTGCAGCCGCATGCCGGCGCGCAGGCAAACATGGCCGTCTACCACGCCCTGCTGGAGCGCGGCGACACGGTCATGGGCCTCTCACTCGACCAGGGCGGGCACCTGACCCATGGCTCGCCGGTGAACTTCTCCGGCCAGTACTACGCGTTCGTGCCGTACACGGTGGATCGCGAGTCGCACCTGATCGACATGGACGAAGTCGCGGCCCTCGCGCGCGAGCACAGGCCCAAGCTGATCGTCACCGGCGCCACCGCCTATCCCCGTCTGTGGGACTTCGAGCGCTTCCGCGAGATCGCCGACGAGGTCGGCGCCCTGCTGATGACCGACATGGCGCACTTCGCCGGCCTGGTGGCGGCAGGCGTCCACCCCTCGCCGGTGCCCTTCGCGCACGTCGTGACCACCACCACCCACAAGACGCTGCGCGGCCCGCGCGGCGGCATGATCCTGTGCACCACCGACCTGGCCAGGCAGATTGACAAGGCGGTGTTCCCGGCGGTCCAGGGCGGGCCGCTGGAGCACGTCATCGCGGCCAAGGCGGTGGCTTTCAAGCAGGCCATGTCCGAGGAGTTCCGCCGCGACATGCGCCAGACGGTGGCCAACGCCCGGGCCCTGGCCGCTGCCCTCGACGAGCGGGGCGCCTCCATCATCTCCGGTGGGACCGATAACCACCTCATGCTGGTCGACGTGCGTCCCCTGGGCGTGACCGGCAAGGAGGCCGATGCCGCCCTGGGCGAGGTCCACATCACGGTCAACAAGAACACCATCCCCTACGACCCCAACCCGCCGATGGTGGGCAGCGGCATCCGCGTCGGCACTCCAGCGGTCACCGGACGCGGCATGCACGAGGCGGAGATGGAGTCGATTGCGGGGCTGATCGTGGACGGCATCGCGGCCCGCGGTGACCAGGCTGCGCAGGCCACGGTGCGTGCCGGCGTGGCCGAGATCGTGGACCGCTTCCCCGTGCCGGGCCTGCCCTGGACACGCGACCGGGTGGCCTCGCCCGTCCCGTAGCCAGGTTCTATCACCCAGCGGCTGAGTAAACCGCGAGGCCGTCGGCTGATTCGCGAATACTGCCGCGATCGGGACCTTTGGCCCTTTGGCAAGGTTGACGAAGCATGGGAACCTCCTTGTACTCCGGTCAAGCGACCGGGCTCAGGGAGGGATCCATGTCCGCCGGCCCGAGCCGTCGCCTGCGCGCGGGCGCAGTTTTCACCGTGCTTACCGCAATGGCCGCCGGTCAACCCGTGCGCGCCGCCGTCGACCATACTCGCCCGGTTGCCCGCCCGCCGACCCAGGCCGTCGTCACGGGCAGCACGCTCGGCAGCCAGACCATCCCGCTGCGCGTCCGCTGGTCGGCGGCCACCGATGCGGCGCCCAGCAGCGGCATTGACCTGTACCAGGTGCAGCAGCGGACGAAGGCGGGAGGAAGTTGGGGCCGCTGGCACACCGTCCGCCGGAGTGCTGCTCGCGCGTTCACCAGGAACACCGTGACCGGAACGCATCAGTTCCGCGTCCGCGCCAGTGATCGGGCGGGCAACTGGAGCACCTGGAGGACGGGCCTGCCTCTCAAGCTCCGGTCCGCCGAGGGTGGTGGGCACGTCGCCTTTGGCGGGCAATGGCGCATCCAGCGCTCCGCCGTCTTCTATCACGGCTCGACGCGCTATGCGACCGGCGCTGGATCGTCGGCCTCGCATACCTTCGTCGGGCGGGATGTCGCGTGGGTGGCCGTTCGCGGCCCGGATCGCGGTCGCGCTCGCGTGTACGTCGACGGGCGCCGCGTCACAATCATTGACCTGTACGCCCCGGCGCGGCAGGCACGGCGCACGGTCTTTGCACGGAAGTGGGCTGACACGGGTGCGCATTCCATCAAGATCGTTGTCGGCAACCCGGATTCCAGATCATCCGGCTCGCGCGTCGAAATGGACAGCTTCGTGACCCTGGACGTGGAAGAGCCGGCGCCACCGCCTGCCGAACGCCACGGACTCGAGGTGGTGGCTCATCGCGGCGACACGAATGATGCCGACGGCTTCCCCGAGAATTCGCTCGAGGCCGTCTCCCAGGCCGCCGATCGCGGAGCGGACGTGGTCGAGATCGACGTCCGCTGGAGCGCCGACGGAACGCCGTGGCTGAGCCACGACGCGACGGTGGACCGGACCACGAACGGAAGCGGCGGCGTTGCCGAGCTGAGCGACGCCGAGCTGGAGGCGCTCGTGGTCGACGGTGGATACGGGTACAACGCCGAGCGGCACGGCATGAGCATCGGCCTGGCCAGGCTGCAGGACGTGCTGGCGGCATTGGCCGAGTCCGGCAGCGGCATTCGCTTCGATGACAAGTCGGACCGAGGCGACGAGCTCGTCGAGTTCCTGGCTGTGCATGGCTGGCCGCTCACCCCGGACCGGTCCGAGGTCGCGGTCCACAGGGCCGGGATAGCGAGTGCCGTTCGCAGCCTTGGCGCGTCAGTACGGATCATTGCCGGGGAGGACCTGGTCTACGACCCGGACCTCTACGACGGCTGGACGGTCGATTATCGGGATGCGTCCGCGGAGCTGTTCACGGAATTGGGCGGATTCGCCGGCTTCTACAGCCGGATCGCCAACCGTGACGACTCCGAGCGGGTGCGGGACGCGGTTGCCTGGGGGGTCAACGCCATCACGGTGAACGACCTGCCCGCGGCCCTCGCGCTGCGCGACGCGCTGGGGGGCGACGGCCCGTAAGTCGCCCGATAGTCGCCCGCTGAATGGATCGACGAAGGAGCCGCTGCTCGCCGGTCACTTCAGTTGCCCGGTGAATGGGTCGACGAAGGAGCCGCCTGCTCACCGGTCACTTCAGTCGCCCGGTGAATGGATCGACGAAGGAGCGCCTCTTGGTTCGTCCATTCAGTCACCTGATGAATGACGGAGCCCAGAGGTGGCCCCATTCGCCACGGACCGCGGGCCCGGCTATACTCCTGCGCGTCCGACCGCTGTGAGTCGAACTCAACATGGCACAGCTGACGCCCACGGGGCTCATCAAGATCATGGGCCTCGTGACACTCATCATGGTCGTTCCCATGATGGGCGGCGCGGTGGCAGGGCTCGTCCTGGACAGGCTGCTGGGCACCTCGCCGACGCTGGTCCTGTTGGGCGTGGTGGTCGGAACCCTGATCGCGGCCATTGGTATCTGGCTCCTGATCCGCGCGGGCGCGCGGAAGGGCTATACCGATGGCCGTCCCGGTGATCAGGCCTAGGCGCGACGTGGACGAGGACTCGAACGGCCACGGAGCGAACGGGCGCGACGCGGGAGCGTCGAAGAACATCGGGATAGCCTTCGACCTGGGGCTGCGGCTGGGAATAAGTGTGATTCTTGGCCTGGGTGGCGGCCTGTTGCTCGACAACTGGCTGCACACGATCCCGATCTTCACACTGGTCGGCATGGTGCTGGGCATCGGTGCCGCGATGTACACGATCTGGGACGTTGCCCGGGACGCAATGAGGAGATAGGTTGCCAGAGGACGAGGCCCACGAGAGCCTGATCCACGTCGCCATCGGCGCCGAGGATCTGTTCGTCATTGGCCCCCTGCATTTCACCAACAGCATGGTCGGCGCGCTACTGGCGTCGATCATCCTGCTGACCGCCGCGTGGGTCTTCGTGCGCAAGCCGGAGCTGGTGCCCAGCCGGGTGCAGAGCCTGATCGAGTTTCCCATCGAGTGGATGGCGAACATCGTGTCCGGCTCATCCAGCCGATGGCGCGGCTACGTCGCCCTGGTGGTTGGCCTGTTCCTGATGATCCTGGTGGCGAACTGGCTCGGCCTGCTGCCGGGCGTGGGAACCATCGGCCTCAAGCATGAGGAGGAGCTGGTCCCGTTCGTGCGGCCGGCATCGGCGGACCTGAACTTCACGCTTGGCCTGGCCATCGTGGCCTTCGTCGTCTTCGTGTGGTGGGGACTGCGGCTGCACGGGCCGGTGGGCTACCTCAAGGAGCTGGTCGGCGAGCCGCGCTACATGGCCCCGCTGATGTTCCCAATCCACCTCATCAGCGAGCTCAGCCGGCTGGTCAGCCTGTCCATGCGACTCTTCGGCAACGTGTTCGCCGGCGAGGTGCTGCTGGCCACCATGCTGGCGCTGACCACCGCGACCCTGTTCACGCTGCCGCTGGCGTTCTTCGTGCCGGCGGTGTTCCTGGGCCTCGAGCTCCTGTTCGGAGCCGTCCAGGCGCTCGTCTTCGCGCTCCTGGCAATGACCTACATCACCATGGCCATCGCCGAGGGACAGGGCGGACACGGCGACGAGCACGGCCCCGATCACGACGAGGCCGCTCACACGGAGGCCGGCCACCCGGACTCATCGGTTTCAACACCCGCAAGCGCTTAGCAGCAACCCCCAATAGAGGAGCTCAACTAGTGGAAGGAAACATCTCATCCCTCGCAGCCGGCCTGGCGATGATCGGAGCCATTGGCCCGGGCATCGGCCTGGGCATCGGCTTCAGCAAGGCGATGGAGGCGCTGGGCCGCAATCCCGAGGCGTCGGGCGCGATCTTCGTGCCCTACATCCTGGGCCTGGCGCTGACCGAGGCCATTGGCATCTACTGCCTGGTCGTGTCGCTGATCCTGATCTTCGCGGCCTAGGCGGCTTTCGGTGGAGTTCTTCAACGCCTTCGCGGTCGACGTCCCGAAGCTGGCGTTCCAGGTCCTCAACTTCCTGCTGCTCCTGTACCTGCTGAACAGGTTCCTGTTCAAGCCGGTCCTGAAGCTGCTGGACGAGCGCGAGGCGCGCATCAAGAAGGGCCTGGAGGACGCCGAGGCGGCGGCACGCGATCGCGAGCTGGCGAAGGCAGAGCGTGAAGCGGCGCTCGACGAGGCGCGCAAGGAGGCGCAGGCCATGGTGGCCCGTGCCAACAAGATCGCCGAGGACTCGCGCGCCGAGATCCTGGCCGAGGCCAAGGACCAGGCGGAGAAGATCACCGCGCGTGCTCGCGAGGAGATCACCGCCGAGAAGGACCGCGCCATGGCCGAGCTGCGCGCCACGGTCGCCGATCTGGCGCTGGACGCCGCCGGGCGGCTGGTCCGCTCGGAGATGAACCAGACCACGCAGCGTCGCCTGGTCGAGGACTTCCTGAAGGAGGTCAAGAACTAGGTGGCGCGACGCGAGACGGCAGCCCGCCGCTACGCCGAGGCCGCGTTCCAGATCGGCCGTGCCGACGGCACGCTCGAGGAATGGGAGCGCGGCCTGGCGGACGTGGCCGAGCTGCTGCAGGACGCCGAGCTGCGGCGCATGGTGGAGCACCCGGTGGTGCCCTTTGCCGCCAAGGAGAAGCTGCTCCAGCGCGTGACCGCCGGCCGCGCCAGCGACGAGGTGCTCAGCCTGGTGCTGCTCATGATCCGCCGCGGGCGGCCACGAGCCATCGGGCGCATGACCGAGCACTTCACCGAGCTGCTGCGCCGCGAGCGCGGCATCGTGCTGGCCGAGGTGCGCACCGCCCTGCCGCTGGAGGACGAGCAGCGCCGCTCCATCGAGCAGCGGCTGGGGCAGCTCACCGGCGACACGGTCGAGATGAACGAGGTGGTCGACGAGTCGCTCATCGGCGGGATCGCCGTGCGCATCGGCGACAGGCTCTACGACGCGAGCGTGCGCAACCGCCTGGAGCGGCTGCGTGCGCGGTTGACGACGGTCTGACGGACCGGATCAGAGAGAGGAACACATGGCGATTCGATCCGACGAGATCACGTCGATCATCAGGAGCGAGATCAAGGGCTTCGACGAGGGAGCCGATGTCTCCGGCGTCGGCACCATCGTGGAAGTCGGCGACGGGATTGCCCAGATCTACGGGCTGTCCGGCGCGCTGGCCTCGGAGCTGCTCGAGTTCCCAGGAGGGGTCATGGGCATGGCCTTCAACCTGGAAGAGGAGACGGTCGGTGCCCTGATCCTGGGCGACTACACGGACCTCAAGGAGGGCGACCAGGTCAAGACCACCGGTCGCGTGGTGGAGGTGCCGGTCGGCGACGCGCTGATCGGCCGGGTGGTCAATCCGCTGGGGGAGCCGATCGACGGCAAGGGGCCCATCGAGACCACCAAGACCCGTCCGGTGGAGCGTATCGCCCCGGGCGTCATCGTGCGCCAGCCGGTGGACACGCCGGTCCAGACCGGCATCAAGGCCATCGACGCCATGATCCCCATCGGCCGCGGACAGCGCGAGCTGATCATCGGCGACCGGCAGACCGGAAAGACTGCCATCGCGGTCGACACCATCATCAACCAGAAGGGCCAGGACCTGATCTGCATCTACGTCGCCATCGGCCAGAAGCAGTCGACCGTGGCGCAGGTGGTGGCCCAGCTGGAGGAGAACGGCGCGATGGAGCACTCCATCGTGGTCTCCGCCTCCGCATCGGATCCGGCCCCGCTGCAGTTCCTGGCGCCCTACGCCGGCGTGGCCATGGGCGAGGAGTTCCTGGACACCGGCCGCGACGCGCTGTGCGTCTACGATGACCTCTCGAAGCACGCCTGGGCCTACCGCCAGGTGTCGCTGCTGATGCGCCGCCCGCCGGGCCGCGAGGCCTTCCCCGGCGACATCTTCTACGCCCACTCCCGCCTGCTGGAGCGCGCCGCGCGCCTCGGCAAGGAGGCCGGCGGCGGGTCCCTGACCGCGCTGCCAATCATCGAGACGCAGGCAGGCGACGTGTCGGCCTACATCCCGACCAACGTGATCAGCATCACCGACGGGCAGATCTTCCTGCAGACCGACCTGTTCAACCAGGGCCAGCGGCCCGCGGTGAACGCCGGCATCAGCGTGTCCCGCGTAGGCGGCAATGCGCAGATCAAGGCCATGCGCCAGGTGGCCGGCAAGATGCGCCTGGACCTGGCGCAGTACCGCGAGCTGGCTGCCTTCGCACAGTTCGCCAGCGACCTGGACAAGGCCACCCGCGACCAGCTAACCCGCGGCGAGAAGGTGACCATGATCCTGCGCCAGCCGCAGTTCTCGCCGCTGCCGGTGGAGAAACAGGTGGCCGTCATCTGGGCTGCCACCAACGGCTGGCTGGACGACGTGGAGTCGCCGCGCATCGCCGAGTTCGAGTCCGGCCTCTACCGCTTCCTGGAGTCGACCTACGGCGAGCTGCTGCCGACCATCGCCAAGGACAAAGCGCTGTCGGACGAGACCACTGCCCAGCTGGAGAAGGCAGTCAAGGAGTACCGCTCGCAGTCCGGTTTTGGCAAGGCCGATGACTCCGCCAAGGCGGCCGATGACTCCGCCAAGGCCGAAGAGGCTAAGGCCGATGAGGAGGCGAAGGCCTAGCCAATGCCCAGCCTCAAGGAGATCCGCGGGCGGATCGCGTCGATCCGGAACATCTCGCAGATCACCCGCGCCATGGAGCTGGTGGCCGCCTCGCGCATGAAGCGCGCGCAGGAGGCCATCCTGGCCGCGCGCCCCTACGCGGACGAGCTGAAGTCGGCCCTGAGCCGCGTGTCGCAGGCCGTGGGCGAGGAGGTCGATCCGCTGCTCGCGCGACGGCCGGTGCATCACATCGGGCTGATCGTGATGACCACCGACCGCGGCCTGGCGGGAGCGCTGGATACCAACACCGTGCGGGCCGCGCTGCGCTACATCAGTGAGCAGGCCGGCGGCCGCAACGGCCAGGGCCCGGTCGAGGTCAGCGCCATCACCGTGGGTCGCAAGGGACGCGAGCAGCTGCGGCGCGCCGGCGTGCCCATCGCGGCGCACTTTCCGCGACTGGGCGACCGGCCCGGCTTCGCCGACGTGACGCCCATTGCGCGCCTGGTGTCCGAGGACTTCCTGGAGGGCACGTTCGACGAGATCGCGCTGGTGTACCCCGGATTCATCAGCACCCTGACCCAGCGGCCGACGGTCACCACCCTGCTGCCCGTGCCGCGGCCCGCCGACCTCGACCCGGAGGAGGCGGAGCGCACCGACGAGTACCTCATCGAGCCCTCGCCGGAGGCGGTGCTGAGCCGCCTGCTGCCGCACTACGTGGCCGTCGACATGTACCGCGCGGTGCTCGAGTCGAACGCATCCGAGCAGTCGGCGCGGATGATCGCCATGCGCAGCGCCACCGACAACGCCAACGAGCTGATGGGCGACCTGACCCTTGTCTACAACAAGACTCGGCAGGCCACCATCACCCGCGAGATGATCGAGATCGCCTCCGGCGCGGAAGCGCTCGGCGGCTGAACGAAGGAGAACGAAGCACCCATGTCAGCCGGAAAGGTGATCCAGATCACGGGTCCCGTGATTGACGTCGAGTTCCCGCCGGGCGAGCTGCCCGCCATCTACAACGCGTTGGAGATCAAGCGGCCCAAGGGATCGCGCGGCAACGGCGCCAAGGCATCTGGCGACGGCAAGGATGGCCAGGGCGCCAAGGGCGCGAAGGGCACAGCCGTCAGCGAGCAGGACGACACCCTGGTGGTGGAGGTGCAGCAGCACCTGGGCAACAACTGGGTGCGGACCGTGGCCATGTCCACCACCGACGGCCTCTCCCGCGGCGTCGAGGCGGTCGACACCGGCAGCCCCATCAGCGTTCCGGTGGGCGAGGCCACCCTGGGCCGGGTCTTCGACGTGCTGGGCCACGCCATCGACGGCAAGGGCGAAGTCAAGGCCAAGCAGACGCTGCCCATCCACCGCGAGCCGCCCGCCTTCGAGGACATGGAGACCGAGGCGCAGGTTTTCGAGACCGGCATCAAGGTCATCGACCTCATCGCGCCCTTCAAGCGTGGCGGCAAGGTCGGCGTCTTCGGCGGCGCCGGCGTGGGCAAGACGGTCATCATCCAGGAGCTGATCCGCAACATCGCCCAGGAGCACGGTGGCTACTCCGTGTTCGCCGGCGTGGGCGAGCGCTCGCGCGAGGGCAACGACCTTCTGGGCGAGATGACCGAGTCGGGCGTCATCGACAAGACGGTCATGGTCTTCGGCCAGATGAACGAGCCGCCCGGCGCTCGCCAGCGCGTCGGCCTGACGGCGCTGGCCATGGCGGAGTACTTCCGCGACGAGGAGGGGCGCGACATCCTCCTCTTCATCGACAACATCTTCCGCTTCACGCAGGCGGGCTCGGAGGTATCGGCCCTGCTGGGTCGCATGCCCTCGGCGGTGGGCTACCAGCCGACGCTGGCCACCGAGATGGGCGACCTGCAGGAGCGCATCACCTCGACCAAGAAGGGGTCGATCACCAGCCTGCAGGCCATCTTCGTGCCGGCCGATGACTACACCGACCCGGCGCCGGCCACCACCTTCGGCCACCTGGACTCGACCATCCGCCTGGAGCGCTCGATCGTCGAGATCGGCATCTATCCGGCAGTCGACCCGCTGACCTCGACCTCCACCGTGCTCGACCCGCGCGTGGTCGGCGACGAGCACTTCCAGGTGGCCCGCGAGGTGCAGCGCACGCTGCAGCGCTACAAGGACCTGCAGGACATCATTGCCATCCTGGGCATGGACGAGCTGTCGGAGGAGGACAAGCTCACCGTCGGTCGCGCGCGGCGCCTGCAGCGCTTCATGTCGCAGCCGATGTTCGTGGCCGAGCAGTTCACCGGTCGACCCGGCAAGTACGTTCAGCGCATGGAAACCGTGCGCGGCGCGAAGGAGATCCTCGACGGCAAGCACGACCAGTTGCCCGAGCAGGCGTTCCTGATGGCCGGACCGATCGAGGACGTCGTGGAGAACGCCGAGGGGATGAAGTAGCGTGCCGCTGCAGCTCGAGATCGTCAGCCCCGAGCGCCTCGCCTACAGCGACGAGGTGGACATGGTGGTGGTGCCCGGCATCGACGGCGAGCTGGGCATCCTGCCGCACCACACGCGGCTGCTCAGCGCCCTCGGCATCGGTGAGTTGAAGATCAAGAAGGGCGGCAGCGAGCAGCTGATGTTCATCTCCGGCGGCTTCGTCGAGGTGCGGCCCGACAAGGTGATCATCATGGCCGACCTGGCCGAGCACTCCGACGAGATCGACGAGGCTCGGGCGGTCGAGGCGCGGAAGGCCGCCGAGGCCCAGCTGGGCGAGGTGAAGGACCCGGTCGACATCGCCCGCGTGCGCGCCGCGCTGCAGACAGCCCTCATGCGCGAGCGCATCGCCACCCGCCGCCGCTCCCGCGGCTAGCCTGCGTCCGACCTCCTGCCCGACCCGCGGAATGTCGGCCACCGCCCCGACTGGGGTATGCGGACCGACATGCCGCCCCGCGAACACCTTCATTCACCCCATGACTGAGTGGACGAAGGAACGCCCCGCAATGCGGGGTTCGGGTGTCATCTGAGTCACCCGGTGAATGAAATGACGGCTGAGCGACAGATGCGGGCCGCTCCTTCGTCCTATCAGTCACCCCATGAATAAGCCGAGGGAAAGGCACCCAACGAGGTCCCGCGTTAGCATCGGCTCACATGCAGACCTGCGATCAATGCGGGACCCGGTTCCCACAGTTGCCCATTCGAATCGAGATCGTTCGCGAGTCGGGACCCATCGGCCTTGCGTCCGACCCGCGCCCGGGGGAGACCGCGAACTTCACCAAGGGGTATGCGTTCTGCTCGGCGGATCATGCCTACCTGTGGGCTCGGGAGCGGCGCTATATGCTCTGCAACCGCCAGCCGACGCCCTTCGAGGCGGGCATGCAGCCGTACCTGCCCAGCCGCCACATGGCGGGGCGCGTGGGCCTGTGCGACGGCCATCACACCGGCCCGCACGAGTGGAAGGAAGCCTGGCCCGCCTGAGCCGACCACCCCGGTAGGCGGCAGGTAGACTCAGCCGCGATGCAGAAGTTCGTGGTCACCGGCGGCGCCCCGCTGCGTGGCGAGGTGCGAATCGCCGGCGCCAAGAACGCGGTGCTGAAGCTGATGGCCGCGGCCGCGCTCACCGACGAGCCGGTCACCCTGCGCAACGTCCCGCAGATCAGCGACGTGCAGATCATGCGGGAGACGATGCGCGACATCGGCTTCGACGTCTCGAAGGGCACCGATCACGACCTGCGTATCCAGGCGCGCGACGCCGACTGGCCGTTCGTGCCACTGGAGGCGGCCATGAAGACGCGCTCCAGCTTCATCCTGCTGGGGCCGATGCTCAGCCGCTTCGGGCGGGTGATCATCTCCAACCCGGGCGGCGATCGGATCGGCCGGCGGCCGGTGGACCTCCACGTGACCGCCATGCAGGAGCTGGGCGCCGAGATCGAGTACAAGAACGGCTACTACTTCGCCAAGGCGCCGTCCGGGCTCCGCGGCGCGCGGATCGCCTTCCCGTACGTGACGGTGATGGGCACCGAGAACGCCCTGCTGGCCGCCGTGCTGGCGCGGGGCAGCACGGTGATCGAGAACGCTGCGCAGGAGCCGGAGACCGAGGACCTGGTGGCCATGCTGTGCGCCATGGGCGCCCGGATCGAGCGCACCGCGCCGCATCGGCTGGAGATCGAGGGCGTCGAGCGGCTGTCCGGTGCCGAGCACACGGTCGTCGGCGACCGGGTCGAGGCCGGTACCTTCGCCATCGCCGCGGCGGTCACCGGAGGCTCCATCACCCTTCGCGGCGCCGATGCGAACCACCTGCAGGCATTTTTCGAGGTGCTGGACGGCATGGGGGTGCCGTTCGAGGGGACCGATGAGGGCGTTCACGTCGGATCGACCGATACGTACCGGCCCGCCGCCGTCGAGACCGCGCCGTATCCCGGTTTCGCGACCGACCTGCAGGCACCGCTGGCCGTGCTCATGACCCAGGCCGATGGCGACTCCACCATCCACGAGACGATCTACGAGGACCGCCTGGACTACACCATGGAGCTGGTCAAGATGGGCGCGGTCATCGAGGTGATGGACGAGCGGCACGCGTGCATCGCCGGCCCGACGCCGCTCCACGGTCGGGAGGTGGTGATCAGCGACCTGCGCGCCGGCTCGACGCTGGTGCT
>DATBIY010000064.1:0-8587 GCA_036556695.1 Candidatus Limnocylindria bacterium | reverse complement strand
CGTGGCGTCCGCGGTGGGTCTGCTGGAGACCGCTGCCGAGGTCTAGCCGGCTCCACCCGCCTCGGCGGAGAGCACCTTCGGTACGTAGGTCAGCACCTGGGTGCTCCGGTCCAGCGTCCGCGCGTCGACCAGCTCCAGGTCAAAGTCCTCAGCGCCCTCGAAGATTGGCGCGAGGCCCGTCTTGGCGGTGATGATCGGGAAGACCGTGATCTGGATGCGGTCGACCAGGCCGGCAGCCATCAGCGCGCGATTCAGCCGCAGGCTGCCATGCGACCGCAGCGGCACGTCCGACTCCTGCCTCAGCCGGGCCACCACGTCGACCGCATCGCCGCGCTCCAGCCTGGCGTTCGGCCAGGTCAGCGGCTCGTCCGGGCTCATCGACCTCGAGACCACGACCTTCGGCATCTCGTTAAGGCGCGCGCCCCACTCATCAGGCTTGATACCTTCGTGATGGAATCGCTCAAACATGCGGTAGGTGCCCGGGCCGAACACCATCAGCTGCTCCTCGTCGAAAAGGCGAGCGCGGTGCTCGAGCAGCTCGGGACCCTGCTTGCCCCAATAGCCGCCGTAGGTATGGGTCGAGCCGTAGCCGTCGAGCGTGCTGAACACATCGAACGTGTAGGTCGCCATCAGGGGTCCTTCGCTCCTGCAAACTTGACCGTCAATTGCTCAGATCGGCGTCGAGGCGTGAATTCATCGGCTGGTCGGGAATGGCGTCCCCGGCAGGATTCGAACCTGCGACCGGCCGCTTAGAAGGCGGCTGCTCTGGTCCACTGAGCTACGGGGACGTGCCGGATCGGCCGTATCCTCGCAGGAATCCGTCCGCCCCGAAAGCGGTGACCGGCCGTCTGCCGCCACTCCACCGGCCCAGACAGTTCCTGCGCTAGACTCAGCCCACCGATGGCCGATCAGCCCGACGACCGCATCATCACCCGCACCCAGCTGCAGCCGACCCAGATCGAGGTCGACAAGCAGCTGCTCCGCGACGAGGACCTGCTCAACGAGGAGCACCTGCGCCGCATGGACCAGGTGCTGCTGCGCCGCAACCTGGATCATGCCCGGATGTTCAGCCGGAAGCTGTCACTCGAGCTGCAGCAGTACGTGCACCTCTACACGCCGGAGGCCAACGAGCTTCGGCGGCGCATCGAGAAGTACATGGTCATGGAGCGCATGATCGAGCGCGAGATGGCCCGCCGTCACACGTACTAGGTCGTCGGTCCGGGGCCCGTCATGGGCCCAATTGTGGATAGCCCAGGGTCGGTGCGGTGCAGTGTGTGGATAACTCGCCGCAGCCCGCCGAACTCCGTTCAGCCCTCGCCGGTTCGCTGCGCCGATGGTCCCACACGGGTCCTGAAAGCCCGGGTGGGCTGACGATCAGGCGGTTCCCGCCGCCGGCTGGGCGATGGCCCGATGGTCCACCTCGGGAGCTGCTGCCTCGGGGCCGATGACTGCGCGCACCCAGGCTGCAAGGCGAGGCATCTCGTACAGGGCAAAGGTCAGGCCGCGCTCCCTCAGCTGCTCGTGATCCCAGCCGTTGAACTCGCGCCGTGCGGCGACCGCGCACATCTCGTCGTACAGCTCCGGCCAGCCGACGTGCCGTCGGCGGTGGCAGAAGCGGATGAACTCGACGGCGTCGGGTGGAGGCGCCTGGCGGCGCGACTCGGCGGAGGTGGGTCGCTCAGAGGGCGCAGGCGACCTGTCGGACATGGCTTGGATGCCTCCGATGTGATGCGGAATGGGCTCTGGCTCGGGACGCCGGACGCGGGATGAGTGCCGATGAGATTAGGCGTCGGCGCGGAATGCTACGCGCCCTGCGGCGCACTGCGAAAGGGGTATGTCCACCAAGTTATCCACATTCGTTTCCACACGAGGTGGCTCATCCGCGCGCCGCTGTGGACTCGGCTGTCGGCCAACGTACATCGGCGAACTTGCCGGATGCGGGAGAATGGCGCCCCGTGCCCGAGCCTGTGACGCGCTCCAAGCCCAGCGATGGTGGCCACGCCCGGCAGCTGGCGGCGGCGCGCAAGCGCATAGCCCAGCTGGAGGCGCGTGAGGCAGAGCACCGGCGGGCGACAAAGGTTCAGGCGGCGCTGTATCGCATCGCCGAGACGGCGAGTGCCGCGCAGGATATGCAGGCCTTCTACGCCACGATCCACCAGATCGTCGGCGAGCTGATGTACGCCGACAACTTCTACATCGCGCTGTATGACGCCGAGCGAAAGCAGATCAACTTTCCCTACTTCCGCGACGAGGTCGATGAGGACATCCCCGACCCGGCCGCGTGGACATCGTTCGGTGTCGGCGACGCAAGTGGCGCGACCGCCTACGTGCTGAGGGTCGGCCGGCCGCAGCGCATCACTGCCGAGCGATCCAGGGAGCTGAGCGCCAAGGGCGAGGTGCTGGATGTTGGCGCGCAGTCCGTCGAATGGCTGGGCGCTCCGCTGAAGGCGAACGGCGACACGGTCGGCGTCATCGCAGTCCAGACCTATCGAGAGGACCGACGCTACGCCCCCGAGGACCTTGACCTGTTGGTGTTCGTGGCGCAGCACGTGGGCGCGGCGCTGGTTCGTGCTCGCGCCATCGAGGAGACCCGCCATCGCAACGCCGAGCTGGCGATCGTTAACGAGATCGGCGCGGCACTGGCTCGGCAGCTCGATTTCTCGGCCATCGTTGACCTGATCGGCGAGCGGGTGGGTGCGATGTTCGGTTCGCATGACATGTTCGTGGCGCTCTATGACGAGTCGGCGAACATGCTGAGCTTTGACTACGACATCGCCGGCGGCGTGCGCCAGCCCCATCAGTCCTATCCAATGGGGCCGGGTCTCACCTCGCAGGTGATCCGCTCCGGCGCACCCCTCATGCTGAACACGGCGGATGAGATCCAGGCGCATGGCGCCATCGATGACGCAGTTCCCACGGGATCGTGGCTGGGTGTGCCGATCCGAGCCGGCAATCGCATCCTGGGCGTCATCGCCATCGAGAGCGTCCGCGAGCACGCCTTCGACGCGGCCGATGCGCGCGTCCTGTCCACGCTGGCCAGCAACATGGGCGTCTCACTCGAGAACGCCCGGCTTTTCGACGAGACGAAGCGCCTCCTGGCCGAGACCGACGAGCGCGCGGCCGAGCTGGCCATCATCACCAGCGTCCAGGAGGGCCTTGCGCAGAACCTGGACATGCAGGCCATGTACGAGCTGGTCGGCAACAAGATCCAGGAGATCTTCGACGCGCAGGTGGTCGACATCGGGATCGTGGACGGCCGTGACGGGCTCATTCACTTCCCGTACGCGATCGAGCGTGGCGTCCGCTTCCCGGACGAGCCGATCGAGGTCATCGGCATCCGCAAGCACGTGATCGAGACGAGGGCTCCACTCGTCCTCAACGAGCGGACCATGGAGCAGGCTGTCGCATTCGGGCAGGCCGGTGCCATCCAGGGAGAGCCGGCTCTGTCGTCCCTTTGGGCCCCGCTCGTCGGCGGGGAGGAGGCGCGCGGCGTCATCTCGCTGCAGAACCTCGATCGCGAGAACGCCTTCTCCGAATCGGACGTGCGGCTGCTGGTCACCCTGGCGGCAAGCCTGAGCGTCGCGCTTGAGAACGCGCGCCTGTTCGACGAGACCAAGCAGCGCGCCGCTGAGCTGGCGATCATCAACGACGTCCAGGCAGCGCTGGCGGCAGAGCTCGATCCGCAGGCCATGTACGAGCTGGTGGGCGCGCGGGCCAGCGACGTGTTCGACTCCCAGGTGGTCGACATCGTGGTGTTCAACCACGAGACAGGGACGATGGGCTTTCCGTTCTCCATCGAGCGCGGCATTCGGTTCCCCTACGAAGAGCGTCCGATCATGGGCTTCCGCAAGCGGGTCCTGGAGACGCGACAACCGCTGCTCATCACCGAGAACCTGCGAGCGCGCGGCCTGGAGGTGGGCCAGCCCGCAGCAATCAAGGGGGAGCCGGCAAAATCGGCCATCTTCGTCCCGCTGCTGGTCGGCGACGAGATCCTGGGCATCATTTCGCTCCAGAACCTGGACCGCGAGCACGCCTTCGACGACCGCGACGTCGAGCTGTTGACCACCCTTGCGGCCAGCCTCAGCGTGGCGGTCCGCACCGGCCAGCTCGTGGAGGAGGCACAGAAGCGGGTCGCGGAGCTGGCCACCATCAACAGCGTCGGGGATGCCCTGACGCGAGAGGTCGAGCTTGCGCGCCTGCTGCCCGTGGTCGGCGAGAAGCTGCAGGCGGCCTTCGGTGCCGACATCGTATACATCGCACTGCTCGACGAGGAGCGCGGGATCATCGACTTCCCCTACTACGCCGAAGGAGGCACCCACCAACCGCAGGAGCCCCTCGAGCTGGGCGAGGGCCTGACCTCGGAGATCATCCAAACGCGCAAGCCGCTGCTGTTCAACCACAGCGAGGAGGCGGCTCGCAAAGTCGTCATCGGTACGCCGGCCCGGTCGTTCCTGGGGGTACCGATCATGGTGGGCGATCGGGCCATCGGCGCCGTGAGCGTGCAGAGCACCACGAAGGAGAACCAGTTCAACGAAGCGGATGCACGCCTCCTGTCGACTGTCGCCGCCAACCTCGGCGTGGCAGTTCAGAACGCTCGGCTGTTCGAGGAAGCCCGCGAGGCCCGCCTGGCCGCCGAGCAGGCCAACGAGGCCAAGAGCTCGTTCCTTGCGGCCATGAGCCACGAGATCCGCACGCCGCTGAATGCGGTGATCGGCATGAGCGGCCTCCTCATCGACACGCCGCTCAACGACGAGCAGCACGAGTTCGCCGAGACCATCCGCACCTCGGGTGACGCGCTGCTCACCATCATCAACGATGTCCTCGACTTCTCGAAGATCGAGGCCGGCCGCGTCGAGTTGGAGGCCCAGCCCTTCGTGCTGCGCGACGCCATCGAGGGCGCACTCGACATCCTGGCGCCGACGGCCGCGTCCAAGGGCCTGGAGCTGGTATACGCGATCGACGAGGACCTGCCGCAGGGCCTGGTGGGCGATGCCGGACGCCTGCGCCAGATCGTGCTCAACCTGCTGTCGAACGCGGTGAAGTTCACCGAGAGCGGCGAGGTGCTGGTCACGGTCGGCGGCAGCCGCACCGCCCGGGCGCGACGCGGCGATCCCGACTGGGAGATCCGGATCGACGTGCGGGACACCGGCATCGGCATTCCAGCCAAGGCGATGGACCGCCTGTTCCAGTCGTTCAGCCAGGTCGACGCCTCGATCGCGCGGCGCTACGGCGGCACCGGCCTGGGTCTCGCCATCTCGCGCCGGCTGGCCGAGCTGATGAGCGGCTCCCTGACCGCGGAGTCGTCGGGCGTTCCGGGCGAGGGCAGCACCTTCCACCTGGCCGTCCGGCTGCGGCAGGCGCCGCGCAGCGCCATTCGCTCGGCTCGACCAGCGCGCGTGGAGGCTGACCTCGGAGGTCGCCGCGTGCTCATCGTCGACGACAACGCGACGAACCGCCGCATCCTGGTGGCGCAGACCGCCCGCTGGGGCATGGTCCCGCGCGAGACAGCGTCCCCGATTGAAGCCCTCGACTGGCTGCGAGCCGGCGAGCGGTTCGACATCGTATTGAGCGACCTGCTCATGCCGGGGATGGACGGCGTCGAGCTTGCCCGCAGGGCATCACGCCAGCGAGGCAAGACACCAGTGCCGCCCATCGTCATCCTCACTTCGGTGGGGCTGCGCGACCGCGAGGAGCCCAGCGTTGCAGGCTGGCTGGCCAAGCCGGTGAAGCCCTCCGCGCTGCACGACATGATCGCCACGGTGCTGCTCGGTGGTGACCTCGGCGGCCTGTCAAGCCGCGCTGCTCCCGAGCCCGCGGAGCCGATATCCCAACAGGCGCGGCCGCTGCGCATCCTGCTGGCAGAGGACAACGCCGTGAACCAGAAGCTCGCCCTGCGCCTGCTGTCGCAGATGGGCCACGGGGCGGAGGTCGCGGCCGATGGAGCCCAGGCGATCGCCGCGCTCGAAGCCGGCGACTTCGACGTGGTATTGATGGACGTGCAGATGCCGGAGCTCGACGGGCTGGAGGCCACGCGCCGGATCCGCGCCAGCTGGCCGGAGCGCACCATCCATATCGTCGCCATGACCGCCAATGCCATGGCCGGCGACCGCGAGGCCTGCCTGGCGGCCGGCATGAACGACTACATCAGCAAGCCCATCCGTCCGGCGGAGCTGGCGGCCGCGCTGGGCCGCGTGCCCGGGCCATCGGGTGGGAACGGGCAGAAGCCGGCACCGCGACGACGCAAAGCGAGGGCAGCCAGTGCACGCTGACCAGCCGATCCTGGATGTCGCGGTGCTCACCGAGCTCCTCGAGAGCACCGGCGACGATGTCGAATTCGTCCGTGACCTGCTCGACACCTACCTCGCCGAGACACCCGAGCACATGGCGGCCATCCGCCAGGCGCTGGAGGCCGATGACGCCGCGGCACTCGTCCGTCCGGCTCACACCCTGAAATCCTCGAGCGCGACGCTCGGCGCGATGCGGCTGTCCGCCATCGGCCGCGACCTGGAAGTGGCCGGCCGGTCCGGCAGCCTGGAGGCTGATGGGCGCGCGATGCTGCCGGACGTCGAGGGCACCTGGGACGCCACCTCAGAGGCCGTCCAGGGCTGGCTGGCGGAGCACCCGCAATGAGTGACGCCGGCACCGCCCTGGTCGTGGACGACAGCGCCGTCAATCGCCGGGTGCTGGTCCGCCGCTTGGAAGTGCTGGGCCTCCAGGTGCTGGAGGCGGAGAACGGTCGAGAGGCGCTCGCCCGCCTGGCCGATCCCGATGCCGGCATCGACGTCGTGTTGCTGGACGTCCTGATGCCTGAGCTCGATGGCTACGAGACGCTGGCCGCGCTCAAGGCGGACGAGAAGACGCGCCATCTCCCCGTGCTCATCGTGTCGGGTGTCGAGGAGCTGGACAGCGTGGTGCGCTGCATCGAGCTGGGCGCGACCGACTACCTGACCAAGCCAATCAACCCGGCGGTGCTTGCGGCCCGCATCAACGCCTCACTCGCCGCCAAGCGGCTGCACGACCTCGAGCAGGAGTCGTTCGAGCGGCAGGCGGCCCTGAACCGGACCATCCAGCGCCAAAAGGAGGAGCTCAGCCGCTTCCTGTCGCCGCAGATCGCGGCGCTGGTTTCGTCGAGTGACGGCGAGGAGCTGCTGGCCGGTCATCGGCGCGAGATCACGGTCGCCTTCGGCGACCTGCGGGGCTTCACCTCGTTCGCGGAGCGGGCGGATCCCGCGGAGCTGATGCGCCTGCTCAACGAGTACCACGCCATGATCGGAGCCGCCATCACCGCGCACGACGGCACGCTGGAGCATTTCGCCGGCGATGGAGTGATGGTCTTCTTCAACGACCCCATCGCGCAGGACGACCACGTCCACCGGGCCGTGCGCATGGCGGTGCAGATGCGCGACCGGTTCGCGGCACTGGCATCGGCCTGGGCCGACCGCGGGTACGAGCTGGGCTTCGGCGTGGGGATCGCGGTGGGGCATGCCACCCTGGGGCGCATCGGCTTCGAGGGCCGGCACGACTACGGCGCCATCGGCAACGTGACCATCCTCGCCTCGCGCCTCTCCAGCCGGGCCGGGCCAAACCAGATCCTGCTCAGCCCCCGTGCGGCCGAGCTGCTCGACGGAGTCGCCGAGGTCGAGTCGGTCGGCGACCTGACACTGAAGGGGCTGAGCCGGCCGGTCGCCGCCAGCAACGTGGTAGGCCTGAGCGAGGCGCCAGTCTCGACCGGCCGCTGAGGCATGGCCATGATGGAGAGGCCGGGGCGCGTCGAGGTCATCTGTGGGCCGATGTTCGCCGGCAAGACCGAGGAGCTCCTGCGCCGGGTGCGGCGCGCGACCCTGGCCGGCCGCCGGGTTGCCGTCATCAACCACGCCCTGGACACCCGCCACGGCGCCGATCGCGTGGCATCCCACGCCGGGCTGCACTACCCCTCGCTTGCCGCCGTGACTGCGGGCGAGGTGGAGCGGGCCGTCCCCGAGGAAACCGAGATCGTGGCCATCGACGAGGCGCACTTCTTCGGGCCGGAGCTCATCCCGGTCGTCGAGCGGCTGGCCGGTCGCGGCCTGACTGTCCTGGTCGCCGGCCTGGACGTCACCTTCGACGGCCAGCCATTCGAGCCGCTGCCCTCACTGATGGCGCTGGCCGAGCAGGTCGACAAGCTGACCGCGATCTGCGCCGTCTGCGGCGAAGAGGCGGTGTTCCACGTCCGCGTATCGGCGAGCAGCGCCTCGCCCACCGTGGCGGTGGCGGAGCACGTCGGCGGCCTGGACAAGTACCAGGCCCGCTGCCGCCGCCACTTCGAGCGAGCCTCCGACTAGCGCGGCTTGATCAGCCCGCTCTGGCGGTCCAGCTCCTGCAGCAGTCGATGCGCGGCCAGCTCGATCTCCTTGTGCCTGAACTCGGCGGCGCGGTAGTGGCAGGCGATGATCCCGCTGCGGTGGATGCGCTGGAAGTCACCGAACACGAAGGCGTACCGCGCCTTGGTCTCGTCCGTCGCGCCCTTCGTCAGCCCCAGGTGCCATTCGGCGTACGCATCCCAATCGTGTGACGCCAGGTACCGGTTCTCATCCTCTGCACGCGGCTG
>DATBIY010000063.1:0-2355 GCA_036556695.1 Candidatus Limnocylindria bacterium | reverse complement strand
ACAGCAGGACGGCGATGCCGCCGGTCGCATCGGCCAGGTAGCCCCCGCCGTCGCCGAAATCGCTCGCGGTCAGTGCCACGCCTTCGACCAGGACGACCGAGCCGTCGGGCATGGCCCGCGCTTCAGCGATCGGTATCGGCGCAGTCGCAGGTGTCGTTGGCGTTGGCGTCGGGGAGGGCGTGGGCGTCGGGGCGGGGGTGGGCGTCGGGGCAGGCGGGGTGGGGCTCGCGGTAGGTGACTCGACCGGCCAGGCACTGGGTCTCGGCGAGACGGTGGCCGATGGACTTGGCGAGGCCGTGGTGGTTGCCGTAGGCGGCAGGCTGTCCGCGCTGGCAGTCGGCGTCGGCGTCGGCACGCCGATCGGTGGGGCCGATGCGGACTGCGGATCGGGCGCCAGGTTGTCGTGGAAGTCGAAGGCGTTGTCGTCGGTGTCCTGACCCGATCCCACGGCTCCACCGGGCAGCCGCTCGAGCGAGTCGCCGGCGGCAACCGCTGGGGCAGGCGTGCCCTCCAGCCAGCTGCTGGTAGCGTTGCCCCAGCCGACGGCGTCGATGGCGGCCTGCGCGCCGGTGATGCGCAGCGCCACGCTACCGCCGGTCGCCGCAAGGCCATTGTCATACGTCACGTCGGCCAGGCCCGCGAACGCCCCGGCGGCGTTGGCCACCAGCACGTGCGCGCCGGGGGGCACCTGGCTGGCTCCGGCATCCCAGCTGGCCTTGCTCGTCACCGAGGCGCCGCTGGCCGACACGTACACGACCTGCAGCCCTTCCAACGGCAGCGGCTCCGGAGCCGGGTTGTACAGCTCGATGAACTCGTCGGACGCGCTCGCTCCGCCGGACATCACCTCGCTGATCAGCAGGTGCGCCCCGGCAGCTTCCGCCTCCGCCTCAGCCGAGGCCGGTGTCGAGGCCGCCGTCGACCCGAGGCCGCCAGTGCTCGCCAGCTGCACCGCGCCAACCACCTGCAGGACCGACAGCCACAGCACGCCGGCCGCAGCGCCGGCTGCGCCGAGCCGCCGGGCGGAATGCGCCCCGGTCCGGGCGGTGAGACGGCGAACGGGTCGAGTCACAGAGCACCTCCGAGCGTGGGAGGCGGCCGGCGGGGGCCGCCACCATGGCAGGTGGCCGCTTACGACCCGCTTAGCGCGCGCTTATCGTCCGGTTTCCGGCCGGGGTGGGCGTCTCGCGTACAATCCGCGACCAATGCCAAGCCGCAGCCGACGTGAATCAGAAGCCCGTGCCACCGCGCGCCGCAGGGCGCGACAGCTCGAACGTGGAGAGGCCAGCCCGGAGGCCCAGGAAGGTCCCGCCGAGGCGCCTGCCGCCGGCGAGCGGCCGGCACGAGGGGGTTTCCTCAACGCGCTCTTTCCGCCGGCGCCGCCTCTGCCCAACCGCCCGGATCCCCTGGCCGGCTTCGACTACCAGGGCCCGATGCGATCGGTGGTCGCCTGGTTCTACCTGCTTGGGCACAACCCGCGGGGATGGCTGCTGCCAGCCATTCCATGGTCGATTGCCCAGGCGCTGATCCTGCTTCTCTCCCAGGAGGCCGGCCTGCTGCAGACCGTGTGCGTGATGGTCAGCGTGGTGTGCATCCTGGCCGCCGGCTGGATCGGGTGGCAGAAGCCCTGGCTGTTCGCCCTGGCGACCGCCATCGTCGGAACGCTGCTCCAGGGTCTGTACCTGGCCGTGCTGGCGAACTCCATCGGCGCCGGGCTGAGCCCGGTCGCGTGGTTCAGCGGCGTGGTTCTGCTCCAGGTCTCGCAGGCGCAGTGGCTTCTGGCCGCCTTTGTCGGCTGGTACGCCGGCTACTTCCGCCGCAGGCTGGCCTCCCAGCCGCGCCGCGACCAGGGGCGCCGCGTTCAGGGCCGCGCCCGCCGCTGATCGACCGCCGCAAACCCGCGGCCGCGGCACGGTTCTTGCACTCTTGGGCAAGCCGAAGGCGTCGGCGGGCGTTTCCGTCCGACCGGCACCCACGGGATCTGGACCGTCGCCAATGGAAGCTCGGGCCGGCGGTGACATTTGAGGTCCAACCCGTCGGTCGCGGCGATGAGCCCGCTCGACGCCTGATTTTGGGGCCGTCGCGGTCCGGGACCCTCCGTACCGGAGCTGCGACGGCCCCTAACGCTGCCCCGAGTGCTCGAGCACCGGCACCGCTGGCTCAGCTCCGGGCGCCAAGTGCGCGGCCTCGGCCCGGCGCGCCGCATCGAGCGCTTCCGTATACGTGGCCGCCAGCCCCAGCACCTCGCCAGTCGACCGCATCTCCGGACCGAGCGTCGCCTCGACCCCCGGCAGGCGCCACAGCGAGCCCACCGGCGCCTTGACGGCGACCAGCCGCGCATCGGCCGCCAGGCCCGGC
>DATBIY010000062.1:0-41042 GCA_036556695.1 Candidatus Limnocylindria bacterium | reverse complement strand
CCTGCTACCCGATGGAATATCACTCCGGGGTCATGAGAATGACCGAAATCGGCTGAGATGCGCCGGTTCTAAGACCCGGGGTCATGCCAGCGACATGAATCCGGTCGATTCGGTCATTTCCATAACCGGGGAGTAATGCCCGTCATGGCCCGCCCTGGCGGGGGCCGCCGTGGCGGGGGCCGCCGTGGCGGGGGCCGCCCTGGCGGGGGCCAGCCCTCTAGACGGTCAGCCGGATGAAGCTGTCGACCGCGACCGCGGCGAACAGCAGGGTCAGGTAGCTGATCGAGAAGCGGAAGAGGCTGATGGCGGCGCGCCCATCGGCAAGGTTGTGCATCACGCGCAGCGCGTACCAGACGAAGGCGCCGCCCAGCGCCAGCGCGCTGACCAGGTAGATCAGCCCCATTTCAGCAGCGGGGAAGAGCAGCAGGCTGACCGCCACCAGCAGCAGGGTGTAGAGCACGATCTGACGCGCCGTCTCGGCCTCCCCGCGGACCACCGGCATCATGGGCACGTTGGCCGCGGCGTAGTCGCCCTTGTAGCGCAGCGCCAGCGCCCAAAAGTGCGGCGGCGTCCAGTAGAAGACGATGCCGAACAGGATCAGCGCCGGGATGCCGACCGTCCCGGTCACCGCCGCCCACGCGACGAGCACCGGCACGCAGCCCGCCGCGCCACCAATGACGATGTTCTGCGGCGTGCTGCGCTTCAGCCACAGGGTGTAGACGAAGACGTAGAAGCCAATGGCGCTGGCCGCCAGCACAGCCGACAGCATATTCACCGTGAGCGTGAGCCAGGCGAATGAGCCGATGCTCAGCACAACGCCGAAGGCCAGCGCATTCGACGGAGTGACCGCATGGCGCGGCAGCGGGCGGTGGCGGGTGCGGCGCATGACGTCGTCGATGTCGCGATCGATGAACTGGTTGATGGCATTCGCCCCGCCGGCGGCCATGGTGCCGCCGATGATCACCGCCGCCATCAGCCAGAGATTGGGCAGGCCCCGCTGCGCGAGCACCATGGTCGGAATGGTGGTCACCAGCAGCAGCTCGATGATCCGCGGCTTGGTGAGGGCGATGTATGCCCGAACCGCGCCACCGCGATCCGCGCGGCTGGCAACCCCCTCCGCCGCGGCGTGATCCACGGTGGCGCCGGCCGTCTCGCGGAGCGCCGCCAGCAGGAGCCACACGCAGATCGCGAAGAGGGCCGCGCCAACCGCCAGGTGCGGGACGACGAACAGCGCCGAGAGACGGGACCACACGTTGGCCGCGCCCAGCAGCAGCTGCACCACGATCAGCAGTGCCGCGATGGCCGCCAGCCGGCGCGGCAGCCGTTCCTGCGTCGCGCGGCGCACGGCCCAGGCCATCCACAGCACCAGGAGCAGGACCACGAACGCAAGGCCGCGGTGCGCGACCTGGATGGCCTGCTCGACAGTGCCGATCACCGGCAGCAGCTGGCCGCCCATCAGCGGGAAGTCGCCGTAGGCGAGCCCGGCGTTGTGGCCGGTCACCCACGAGCCCAGCAGCATCTGTGCGAAGACCGCGAGGCCGGTGACGCCGATGAGCGTGCTCGGCAGCGCGCTGCGGCGCCCGGGCATCGGGCCGCTGGCCGCGCGATCGGCGATCAGGATGGTCATGGCCAGCACCGTGAGCGCCATGCCCAGGTGGGCGGTCACCAGCTCGCGCGGCAGGCCCTGGAAGACGACCAGCCGGCCGAGCAGCGACTGGACGATGACCAGCACGCCCGCCAGGACCGCCGCGGCCAGCATGACGCGGTCGTGCCGGCGACTGGTGAGGAGGGTGATGAGGCCGATGAGCCCCACCAGCGGCCCGACCGCCACGGCAGCGACCAGGCGGTGGGTGTGCTCGATCCAGACGTGCGCATCGGCGGCCGGAATCCAATCATTGAAGGCGAAGCAACCCGGCCAGTCCGGGCAGGCAAGCCCGGAGTCGGTGGCACGCACCAGACCGCCCACGGCAATCAGCACGTAGGTGGCGATGGCAGCGGCGATGGCCAGCTTCGCGAATCGGCTCAAGGAACAGGGATCCTCCGGCGCCGGCCGAGAAGGGGCACTGACCCGCCGGACGCTCCGCAGCGAATGATACCGGCGCCCTCCGGACCCGTCACTCGTGGAGGTGGGTCAGGCCAGGCGGCGCCGGGCGGCGCGGGCCTGGGGCACGGTGCGCAGCCAGCCCGGCAGATGCGGCAGCACGCGGCGTGACAGGGCCGCTGCACGCTCCAGGTCGCGCTCCCGGGCGCGTGACCACGACAGCCCGTAGCCGCGGCGGATCGGATCCGGCATGACCGACAGCGAGACGAGATGAGCCAGGTCCCAGGCGGCGCGCGGCGGGAAGCGGGTCGGGTACAGGACCGACGGCGCCAAGCTGCGGGCGGTGTCGCTGACCGCCACCGTCCCGTTGGACATGAGCCGCAGCATCTCGGCCCGCAGCTCGACGAGCGTCTCGGGCACGGCATCGGCCGGGACGCCCAGCCGCATGGCGATCTGCCGTGACTCTGCGTGGTAGGCCTGCTGCTCTTCGGGGGTCAGCCGCGTGACGTATCGGTCATAGACTCGCAGCGCGGTGTCGATCAGTGTGGCGTGGACCCACAACAGCAGCGCCGGATCGGTGGCGTGATACGGGTCGCCGCTCTCCGGAATGCTGCCACGCACGGCGCCATGGATCGCGTTCATGCGGCGGATGGCCGCATCTGCCTCCGAGGTCGTGCCGAACACCACGGCAAAGCTGGCGTCCAGGGTGCGACGCAGGCGCGCAAAGGGATCGGCCTGGAAGTTCGAGTGCTGGGCCACCCCGGCTGCCACCGCCGGGTGGGCGAGCTGCATCAGCAGGGCGCAGGTGCCGCCGGCCAGCAGCATGACCTCGCCGTCGATGCGCCAGGCCATGCTCCCGGGCCCGAACAGGCCGGCGTCGGGTTGGGCGGCGGTGCGAACGCTCACCAGGCCTGGCCGATGCTCCGCGGCTCCCGGGTGATGGTGCGCAGCACCAAGCCGGCGACCACGCCGGCCGCGAAGCCGCCGATGTGCGCCAGGTAGGCCACCCCGCCGCCGGACTCCTGCGAGAGCACCGAGGCGCCGAAGCCGTTGATCAGCTGGAAGATGATCCAGATGCCGATGGCCACGAGAGCCGGCACCTGCGTCAGGAAGCGGAACAGGAAGACGGTCACCCGGTTGGTCGGAAAGAGGACGATGTAGGCGCCCAGCACGCCGGAGATGGCGCCGGACGCGCCGAGGGTGGGGATGAACGAGTCGGCATCGCTCAGGATCTGCGCCATGCTGGCCAGCACGCCCATCGCCAGGTAGAGCAGCAGGAAGAGCACGTGCCCGGCGCGGTGCTCGACGTTGTCGCCGAACACCCACAGAAACAGCATGTTGCCGCCCAGGTGCAGCCAGCCCGCGTGCATGAACATGCTGGACAGCAGGGTGAGCTGGATCGGATCCGGGCCGGGCGCCTGCGGCACCAGGAAGCGCTGGCCGTCGGTGACGATGGGCTGAGCGCGCACCAGGTCCACCCCGGTGGTCACCTCCAGCGGGACGGCGCTCCAGCCGTAGGTGAAGGTCTCGCCGGCGCCGGCCTGCTGGAGCAGGAGGAAGACGGCGATGTTGATGCCGATGATGGCCAGCGTGATGAACGCGGGCCCGTGGCCTGGCTCGTTCTGGTCGCCGATGGGGAACATGAACCCTCAGCCTCCCGCCGGGGCGGACCCTTCCTGCGCGCCGGCCAGCTGCTCCGGCGACGGGTCCCTGATCCCAACCCAGTTCACCGCCGCCCCTGATGCGCAGAGCAGCGCGGCGATCAGCATGGCCAGGTGGAAGGCATCGGTCGATGCCTCCCGGCTCGCCGCCCGCTGCTCGTCTGGAACGCCCTGCCCCGGTGCGTTCAGGGGAGGCAGATCGCGCCGGATCTCCTCCGACTGCAGGTCGACGCCGGGCAGCCGCTCAGCCAGCGCGCCGTAGAAGGCGGCCGACACGCCGATGAAGATGATCGCCGTGGCCAGCAGCGGGCCGATGCGGCTGATGGCGTTGTTGATGGCCGATGCCAGGCCGGAGTTCCCGGTGGGCACCGACGTCATCAGCGCCGTGGTCAGCGGAGCCACCAGCATCGAGATTCCCAGCCCGAAGACGATCATCGCCGGCAGGACGTCGACCAGGTAGCCGGTCGTCGGGACGAGCGTCTGCGGATCCGAGAAGCTGAGCCGCCACGGCTCGCTGTCGGCGGGCATGCGAATGAACCACAGCAGGCCGATTGCCATCAGCGCCGGCCCGACGGCCATGAACATGCGCGGGCCACGCTCGCCGGCCATGCGGCCGAAGCGCGTTGACAGCACGATCAGGCCGATGCTCACCGGCACGCCGGCCATGCCGGAACCCGCGGCGGTGTAGTCGAGTGTTCCCTGGAGATAGATCGCCTGGAACGACGAGTACGCGTACAGCGCTCCGTAGATGAGCAGCGTCGAGATGTTGGTGACCGTGAAGTTGCGCGAACGGAACAGTGACGGCGGCACCAGCGGATTGCGCCGGCGGGTCATCAGCGGCACCAGGGCCAGCGTGCCCACGGAGCCGATGGCGAGGGCCGCCCAGGCCGTCGGGTCGGTCCAGTTCTGGGCCTCGCCACGGATGGCGCCGTACGCCAGCCCACCGACGGCCAGGGCCACCACCGCGGCACCCAGCCAGTCGAAGCCCTGCGGCGCGTCCTCGTTTCGGCTCTCGTCCACGCGGGTCGCCGCGATCAACACGCCCAGGGCGACGAGTGGCACGTTGATCAGGAAAGCGATGCGCCAGTCGAAGGTGTCGACCAGGAAGCCACCCACCGGCGGCCCCAGCAGGATCATGGCGCTGGTGGCAGCCGCCCAGACGCCGAAGGCGCGTCCTCGTTCGGCGCCCTCGAAGTTGGCGTTGATCAGCGCCAGCGAGGTCGGCACCAGCAGGGCGCCGAACGCTCCCTGCGCCAGCCGAGCCACGATCAGCAGCTCCATGTTCGGCGCCAGGCCGCAGATCAGCGAGGTCACGCCGAAGCCGGCCAGGCCGATGACGAACAGCCGGCGGCGACCGTATTTGTCGGCCAGCGCTCCGGCAAGGATGAGCAGCGCCGACAGCGTCAGCAGGTAGCCACTGTTGATGTAGGCCTGGCCCTCGAGCGAGCCGACATAGGTGCTGGACAGCTGCTCGGCAATGGGGCGCAGCGCCACGTTGACGATGGTCGAGTCCAGGAAGACGATCCCCGAGCCGAGGACGACGGCGACGAGCGTCCAGGTGCGCCTGCTCACGAAGGGCGCCCGGGCGTGCCGCGCCGGATGACGTACTGCATGCCGGCCAGCTGATCCTCGGTCAGCGGGTTGCCGGAAGCGTCACGCGGCGGGTCCGAGAGGCGGCAGTCGACGCACACGAAGGCGACGCCCGGGTCGTCATCGCTTATCAGCGTCACGCGGCGGGCGAACAGCGGCGTACCCAGCATCACGTCGCGCCCGCACTCGCGGCAGGTCTCATCCACGCGCCGATTCTACGTGGCGCAGCTCGAGCAGCCACGTGTCGCGTCCGGTGGCGGCGCCACGGCCGTGGCTGCCGGCGAGCAGCCGCTTGCCCCACGACGAGCGGGCCGCCACCGCGTCGTCGACCGTCGCCAGCCGAACCTCCAGTGGCTCGAACCCCAGGGAGCGGTAGGCATCGACGATGGAGTACGGGTCGAGGCTGACGGCCCCCTGCCGCTCGTCGCGCTGGTGGGCCGAGACGAGGAGGCGAAGCCAACCGCCGGACGCGACCAGGCCTGCCAGCCGCCGCGTGCCCGCCGCCTCCCGGCCGATCGCCGCGTCCAGCAGCGTTCCCCAGGGGAAATGCACCGTGACCATCGATCCCAGGCCGAGCAGCTCGGCGGGCGCGGCTTCCAGCGCCGCCACCACGAACAGGGCGTTCGGCAGGCCGCCGCGCTTCGGGTCACGTGCCGCTCGGGCGGAGGATTCGCGCAGCCCGGCGTGGCTGGCATCCATGGCGATGACCAGCTCCCCCGGCTCGGCGGTTGCGCGCTGCAGGACGTAGCGCCCGTCGCCCGCCCCCACGTCGATCGATACCCGGCGGTGAGCGGCCGCAGTATCGGCCAACCAGGCGGCGTCAACCTCCTCCAGGCGGCGGCCCCTGGCGATGCGCAGTGGCACGGTCCGGCTACAGCGGCTCGAAGCGAGCGGTGAAGTGCCGCAGCTGCGGCGGCTGCTCGACGATCCGCAACCCTCGCAGCTCCGCGGCGCGCTCCGCGACCCAGCGCACCACCTCGATGACGTAGTCGACGTGTGACTGGGTGTAGACCCGCCGCGGAATGGCGAGGCGCACCAGCTCCATCTGGGCCGGCGACTCGGAGCCGTCCGGGTGCTGGCCGAACATGACCGAGCCGATCTCGCAGCCGCGGATCCCGCCCTCGCGGTACAGCGCCACCGCCAGCGCCTGGCCCGGGTACTCCAGCGGCGGGATGTGCGGCAGCAGGGTCGCCGCGTCCAGGTAGACGGCATGACCGCCGATGGGCTGCACGCACGGCACCCCGGCCTCGATGAGCGCCTCGCCCAGGTAGGCGGTGGAACGAATCCGGTAGCGCAGGTAGTCCTCGTCGATCACCTCACGCAGGCCCTGCGCTATGGCGTCCAGGTCGCGCCCCGCCATGCCGCCGTAGGTCGGGAAGCCCTCGGTCAGGATCTCCAGGTTGCGCGCCTGCTCGGCCCAGGCATCGTCATTCATGGCCAGCCAGCCGCCGATGTTCACGATGGCGTCCTTCTTGGCGCTCATGGTCATGCCATCGGCCAGGGATGCCATCTCACGGACGATGTCGCCAATGGCGGCATCGGCATAGCCATCCTCACGCTGCTTGATGAACC
Organism: Candidatus Limnocylindria bacterium; assembly: GCA_036556695.1. Classification (GTDB taxonomy): domain Bacteria; phylum Chloroflexota; class Limnocylindria; order QHBO01; family QHBO01; genus DASSCW01. The sequence continues at coordinate 34,178 of DATBIY010000062.1, read as the reverse complement.
ACGCGTTCTCGGCAAACCGGCACGCGTCGAGGAAGAGCGGCAGGCCGTATCGATCGCACACCTCGCGCACCGCGCGCAGGTTCTCCAGGCTGACCGGCTGGCCGCCGCCGGAGTTGTTCGTCACGGTGACCATCACCAGCGGAACGTGCTCCGCACCGCGTTCGCGGATGAAGGCGTCCAGCGCCGCGACATCCATGTTTCCCTTGAAGGGATGGATGGCCGATGGGTGCCGGCTCTCCTCGATCCCCAGGTCGACCGCCTCCGCGCCGGTGAACTCGATGTTCGCGCGGGTGGTATCGAAATGGGTGTTGTTCGGCACCATCTTGTCCGGGCCGCCGACCACGCCGAACAGGATCTTCTCCGCAGCTCGGCCCTGGTGGGTGGGGATCACGTGCTTGAACGGGAACAGATCTTGGACGCTCTCCAGGAAACGGAACCACGACGGCGACCCGGCGTAGCTCTCGTCACCGCGCTGGATGCCGGCCCACTGCTCGGCGGACATGGCACCGGTGCCGGAGTCGGTGAGCAGGTCGATGATCACGTCATCGGCATGGAGGTTGAACAGGTTGTACCCCGCCTCGCGGAGGTGCCGCTCGCGCTCCTCGACGCTGGTCAGCCGGATGGGCTCGACGCTCTTGATGCGGAACGGCTCGATGATCGTGCGCCAGCGCTCCATGCCACGGAGTATGCATCGGCCTAGCATCCCCATCGGCAAAACACAGCCTTGGAGGAACCCGCCATGGACGGCTGGGAATCGCTCGGCGGCACGCTGGCATCGGCTCCGGCAGTCACCACCTGGGACGTCGACCAGATGCAGGTCTTCTGCATCTTTCCGGACAGCGCGCTGTGGAACCGCTACTGGGACGGCGAGTCGTGGCATCCCTGGGAGTCGCTGGAGGGCGAGCTGACCGGCAACCCGGCGGCCTGCTCGTGGGGCGCGGACCGCATCGACCTCTTCGCCCGCGGCCGCGACGGCACGTTGTGGCACAGGTGGTACGAGCCGGCCGGCTGGCAGCCATGGGAGCAACTGCCCGTGGAGCTGGCAAGCGACCCGTCGGCATGCTCCTGGGGTCGCGGCCGGATCGACGTGTTCGGCGCGGCGCCCGACGGGAGCCTGCTGCACGCCTCCTGGACTGACGGCACGTGGTCGTTCGGCGGATGAGGCGGCAGGCGTGATGCGGCTCCGGTGAGGCGCCTGGCGATTCGCCTGCGCGTGCTGCTGGGCGCGCTGCCGGTCGGGCTGGAGCGGCTGCTCCGTGCCGCCTTCGGCACGGGCGGGGACTCGGCCGCGGTGGCAGCCGCCATCCCTTGGCTGCTTGCGGTTCTGACGGCCGTCGGCGCCGGATTGCTCGCATGGGTGCTGGCCAGCCTGGCCCGCGACTATTCGATCATGGCCATTGCCGGTGGCGCCGGGCTGGGTGCGCTGCTGCTCAGCAGCATCCCGGAGCTGACGACACGCGCGAGGGTGCACAGGCTGGGCCTCCAGCTGGTGCTGATGCTGCTCGGCATGGTCCTGGGCGGCGTGGCGGGCCTGTGGCTGGCGCCGGTCATCGCCGCCGCGCCGGTCGCCAGCGCGCTGATCTCCGGGGTGGTGGTCGGGCTGCTGGTCCTCGCTCGTCGCGTCCGGCTGCGTCGCTGGGGAGAGGCCACGGCCCGGGAGTTCGACCCGGTCGCCGCGGTGATCTGGGGCCTGGTGGTGCTCACGCTGCTGCCCGCCCTGCAGGCCGGCGCGGAGATCATCATCACCCGCGCCACGGTGCCGGAGTTCGCGCGCCGCCAGGTCAGCCGGGCCGAGCTGATCGACATCCACGGCCTGGCGCTGCAACTGCCGTTCGAGGCGGAGGCGCCGCTCACCGAGCTCGGGCCGGCGGCCGGCGACTACCGCTGGGTGGTGCTGCGCGACCAACTGGCCGACCGGCAGATGGCGCTGGTGCGCACCCGCGTCGGCGACCTCTCGCTCGCGCGCCGAGACACGCTGGCTCGCGTGCGGTCGGACCTGAACGCCAGCAACGTGGTGCAGGCCATGCGGCGCCGCGGAATCGACACGCCCGATGCCGCGGCTCGCCCGGGTGGCTTGCTCCTGCTGCAGACGGTGTCCGAGGAGGTGACGGTTGGCGAGGAGGTCCACCAGGTGACTTCCTTGGCCGATGCCTCTGCCCTTCCCGAGCGCAGCCTGGTGCGAATCACGCTGGATTACGCGGGTCACGCGGTCGCGGCCTGCGTCATCGAGGACGACTGCAATGCCCGTCGCCTGGGGCGCGGCGCCGGACCGTGGCTGCACCTGGCGCGCGACGCCTCAGGCGCGCTGGCGGTGGTGCAGCTCGGCTACCCGGCCTCGGCAGCGCCCATCCAGCTGGTGGGCAGGCAGGAGAGCGACCTCGGAGCCAGCAGCCGCTTCCTCGACGATCCCTGGAACCGGCTGCTCTTCGGATGGGCGCAGGTCCAGCGCCGTGCGGCCGTCGAGCACGACCCGGCGCTGCCGGTGGATCGCCTGTGGGTGGGGCCGATCCTGTTCACAGTCCTGGCCGTGCTGCTGGTAGCCGGGCGGCGTGCCGGCTATCCGGTGTTCGAGACACAGACGGTCGTCCCCGTTGGCTCCCTGGCCGGCGGCTCGGTTCCGACGAGGGTCTCGGGATGGTTGTCGGTGCCTGGTCGCTCGCCGCTGGAGCTGACCGCGTCGCCCGGCCACCTGGCGGGCGAACTGGGCGGAGCGACCCGCCTGGCGGTCACGCACCAGGGCGAGACGATCGAGGCGGAGGTGCCGCGGGCCCTGGGCGCGCTGTCGGGGCTCGAGGCGGGCGCGCTCCGCTACCTGACGGGCACCGAGCCGGCGCTGCGCGTCGGGTGGTACGGCAGCCAGCTGCAGCTGACCTTTGCGAGTGCGACCGATCGCGACGCCGCCATCCGGCAGCTGCGGGGCGACTAGGCCGGCGACCGCTCCACGGGCGCGTACACTCCGCCCCCAGATGGCTCCCTCCGGCCGGACCTGCATCCTGCGCCATCACGACGGACGCCTGGAAGAGGTGGACCTCTCCCACGCGGCGATTGCCCGTCTCGATTCCAGCGAGCAGCTGGCGTGGCTCGACTATACCGATCCCGACGCCGACGACCTGGCCGACTTGGCGAAGCGCGTCGACCTCCACGAGCTGGCCCTCGAGGACCTGCGGAAGCGCCGACAGCGGACCAAGCTGGACAGCTACCGCGGCCAGAAGGTCATCGTCGCCTACGAGGTGACCGATGGCGCCGACGCGCGACCCGACTTCACGCTCGGCGAGATGCATCTCATCGCCGGCAACGACTACCTGGTGACGGTGCACTGGGGACCTTCCCCGGCAATCGATGAGGTGCGCGACCGATGGCGGCAGCAGCCCGACGCCGTGGCCACCAGCCAGGGCGGGCTGCTGTACGCGCTGCTCGACACGGTGGCGGATGGCTACTTCCCGCTGCTTGATCGGCTCAGCGAGCGGATCGACGAGCTGCAGGACCGCATCGTGTCCGGCGAGCGCGACGCCAACGAGTCGGCGCTGCGCAACGTTCTGGATGTCAAGCGCGAGCTGCTCGAGTTGCGCCGCGTGGTGGCGCCGCTGCGCGACGTGGCGAACGCGCTGCTGCGACGCGACGTGGCCGCCATCGACGACGCGCTGGTCCCCTACTACCAGGACCTGTACGACCACCTGGTGCGCGTGCTCGACACCATCGACCTGTACCGCGAGATGCTGGCTGCCGCCCTCGACGCCAACCTGAGCATGACCAGCAACAACCTGAACGTCGTCGTGAAGCGGCTGACCGCCTTCACCGTGATCCTCATGGTCCCGACGCTGATCGCCGGCATCTACGGCATGAACTTCGACGTGATGCCGGAGCTGGAGTGGCCGTTCGGCTACGCCTTCGCGCTGGCGCTGATGGCCTGCAGCATGCTCGCCGCCTACCTGTTCTTCAGGGCGCGCGACTGGTTCTGACAGAATCCTGTCAGGAATTTGCTCCATCTGGAATCTCTTGACATCAAGATATTCCGACGGGACAATGAAACAACCGATGACGACTCTGCAGCAGGCGCCGCATGCGCCGACGCCCACGACTGATCCCGCCACCGACCCCGCGCCGCAGGTCCGGCGCGAGCCGCACCACGACCTGGCCATCGAGGCCATCGACCTGGTGCGCACGTATCGGACCCACACCGGCGTGCTGCGCCGCCGGCCACTTGAGGTTGAGGCGGTGCGCGGCATCAGCTTCGACGTCCGGCCGGGCGAGCTGTTCGGCCTGCTGGGTCCGAACGGTGCCGGCAAGACGACGACCATCAAGATGCTGATCACGCTGCTGCTGCCGACGTCCGGCACCGCCCGGGTGATGGGCTACGACGTGGTGCAGGACACGACCGAGGTGCGCCGGCGCATCGGCTATGTGTTCGGCGGGGACCGCGGCCTGTACGACCGGGTCAGCGCCTACGAGAACCTGCGCTACTTCGCCGAACTGTACGGCGTCGACCCATCAGAGCAGAAGCGCCGTATCGGCGGCCTGCTGGAGATGGTGGGCCTCACCGGGCGCGAGAAGGAGAAGGTGGAGGGCTACAGCCGCGGCATGCGGCAGCGCCTGCACATCGCCCGAGGCCTGCTCCATGACCCGGAGGTCGTCTTCATGGACGAGCCGTCCATCGGTCTGGACCCGGTGGGAGCCCGCGAGCTGCGGCAGACCGTGCAGTCGCTTGTCGACGCCGGCAAGACGGTGCTGCTCACCACGCATTACATGTTCGAGGCCGATGCGCTGTGCGACCGCATCGCGGTCATCAACGGCGGCCGCATCGTGGCGCTGGGCACTGGCGATGACCTGAAGCGCGAGGTCGCCAACCGGACCATCGTCGAGATCGAGACCTTCGGCGTCACGCCCGAGGCGGTTGATCGGCTGCGCGGCGATGAGGACGTGATCGCGGTCAACACCGAGGAGCGCGACCAGAGCCAGATCCTGCTGGTGCAGAGCGAGCACGGCCTGGCCATCACCCAGCGGCTGCTCGGCCTGCTGGGCGATACCCGCATCGGCAAGGTCGTGGCCCGCGAGCCGACCCTGGAGGACGCCTACGTGCACCTCATCGCCAGCACCTCCGATCCCGATTCCGCCGCTCGCGCCGCAGCGCTGCAGGCCTGAGCCATGACCGCGCTGCGCAACGCTCGGACCATCTGGGCCATCACCTGGTTCAACGTGCGGATGCTGCTGGCATCCGAGTTCTTCGTGCTGATCACCTTCGTCGCGCCGCTGATCTTCGCCACGCTGGGCTTCTTCCTGTTCGAGTCCGGAGGGCGGCAGGGCGGGCAGACGCTGCTCTACGTGGCGCTGGGGACCGGCATGATGGGCGTCTGGAGTACCACCCTCTTCGGCTGCGGCGGGGCGATCGCCTGGCAGCGCTGGGAGGGAACCCTGGAGCTGCTCGTTTCGGCGCCGACCCGCTACGACCTGATCCTGGTGGGCCAGACATTCGGCGCGGTGGTGTTCGGCTTCTACGGCATCGTGGCCACGCTGCTGTGGGGCGTGCTGCTGTTCGGCATGCCCATCGAGGCCACATTCCCGCTGCTGCTGCCGCTGTCGCTGCTGGCGGCGATCGTGTCGCTCGGCTCGCTGGGAATGCTCATCGCCACCAGCTTCGTGCTGTACCGCCACGCCAACGCGCTCGGCAACCTGCTCGAATACCCGATCTGGCTGGTCACCGGGCTGCTGGTGCCCCTGACCACGCTGCCCTTCTGGATCCGGCCGATCAGCTGGCTGCTAGCCCCGACCTGGGGCATGGAGGCCATCCGCGGCGCGACCATCGCCGCGCAGCCGCCGCTGCTGGCCATCGGCATGTGTTTCGTGCTGGCCATCGGCTACTACATCGCCGCACGCTACATGCTGATCTTCGTGCTGGACAAGGCACGTCGCGACGCCACCCTCGCGCTGCAGTGAGGGCTTTCCTGCAGTGACCGCCGCCGCTCTTCCACGCTCGTCCACCAGCCCGGCCGATGGGCTGCGCACCGCGCTGCGCATCTTCTGGTTCGGCGGGCTGATGAGCTACGGGATGCTGTTCAACTGGGCGCGGCCATCCATTTACATCCCGACGCTGATCGGCGGCCCGACCTTCCAGCTCTTCTTCTTCGCGGCCTTGGGCTCGTACGCCACCGACCGCTCGCCGGCCTACTTCGCCATCGGCAACGCGGTCCAGGTCAGCGTCCTGGCCGGCGTGTTCGGAATGACCATGGCCATCGCCAACGAGCGCTGGTTCGGGACGCTGCCCGCCATCCTGGCCACGCCGGCCAACCGCGCCGCGCTGTTCGCCGGCCGCTTCCTGCCGTTCGTCTTCAACGGGCTGCTGGTCAGCATCTACGCCCTGGTGATCGGCATCATCTTCCTGGGCGTCCGGCTCGAGCCGTCGAGCCTGGCAGTGGTCGCCGTCGCACTGCTGGTCACCGTCTTCTCGTGCACGTCCATCGGGGCGCTGCAGGGCGCCGTCTCACTGCGCCTGCGCGACGGGCTGTTCGGCGCGAACCTGATCATGATGGGCATCCTGCTGTTCTGCGGGGTGAACATCCCGCTGGCCGAGCTGCCCGCCTGGATGCAGGTGGTCGGGCAGCTGCTGCCCTTCACGCACGGCCTGGAGGCTGTGCGCCAGGCGGCGGAGGGCGCGGGCTTCGCAAAGGTGGGCGGCCTGATCGGCATCGAGCTGCTGATCGGCGTGGTCTACGCCGTGGCGGCCTTCTTCCTGTTCACGATGCTGGAGCGCAGCGCGCGGCAGAACGCAACCCTGGACGTTCGCTAGCGCACCGTCAACGACGCCGCTGATCCCGACCCCGACGCTCGATGCCGATGATGCCGCGGCCATCGTCGCCGAGGCGCACGCCCCGAGGGCCAGGCACACCCCTGACGATCGGCCGGTGCCGCTCTACACCGGCGTCCCCGAATCGAGCGTTTTTGGCCCTGCCGCAATGCTAGGGTGACGCGACCAACTGCCGGACCGTCCCCGGTCCCCAACTGCTCGCAGACGGAGTCCGCCCCAACGATGCTCGCCTCCGCTTCCGCTCCCTCCCGCCGCGCGCTGGTCGTGGCTCTTGCCCTTTCGATGCTCGGCAGCATGCTGCCCGGCATCACCGCCCTGCCCGCTCGCGCCGCGGTCACCCAGGTCTTCATCAACGAGATCCACTACGACAACGCGGGCACCGATGAAGGTGAGTTCCTGGAGGTCGCTTTCCCGACCGGCACCGACCTCAGCGGCTGGTCGCTGGTGCGATACAACGGCGCCAACGGCGAGCTCTACAACCTACCCGAGCAGCTGGATGAGAACGACCTGGGCCTTCTGCCGATCGCAGGCTCCAGCGGAGGGTTCTCATTTGTGGTGCTCGACTACCCGCTCAACGGGCTTCAGAACGGAGCCCCTGACGGGTTGGCGCTGGTCAACAACGGCAGCGTGGTGCAGTTCCTCAGTTACGAGGGAAGCCTCGCCGCCACGAACGGACCCGCGGCCGGGATGACGAGCACGGACATCGGAGTGGCGCAGACCGCTTCGACAACACTGGACCCCGTCGGGGCGTCGCTGCAGCTGACAGGCAGCGGCACATCATATGAAGAGTTCACGTGGACGCGTACCACCCTCAACACGAAGGGCAGCGTGAACACGGGCCAGAGCTTCGGAGTGGTGGAGAACCAGCCGGTCACGGCCAGCTGCGGCACCACCCTGACCCTCATCGAGGGCGACGCGGCCACGCGTGACGTGACCGCCACCGACCCGGATGGCACCGTGGTGGGCCTGGCCATCGACAGCATCAGCGACGACCCAGGCACCATCACAATTGGCGAGACGACACCGGCGACTGAGCCGGGGGGCACGGCGAGCGCGACGGTCAGCGTGGCGGCCACCACGCCAGCCGGCTCGTACGACGTCACGGTCGTTGCCACCAACGACGACGAGACTCCCCAGACCGACGACTGCACCTTCACCGTCAACATCCAGCCGATACTGACCATCGGCGAGGTCCAGGGGGCGACCGAGGACGACGAGGACGGCCTCGCCGATCGCTCGCCGTTTGCGCCGCCGGCTGGTAACGGGGCGGGCGAATTCGTCTTCGTGCGCGGCGTCATCACGCAGCTTGGGCGCTTCCCGACGTCCAGCGGCGGGGTGAACCGCGGCTTCTGGATCCAGAGCGCCTCAGACGCCACCGACGGCGATCCGAACAGCAGTGACGGCATCTTCGTCTTCGTCGGCGGCTTCGACACGGTGCTCCGCTTCGGCGGCGGCCCGACGTACCTGCCGGTCGTCGGTGACCAGGTCGTGCTACAGGGGCGCGTGACCGAGTTCTTCAACCTGACCGAGCTGGGCAGCCCACGGCTGGTTCGCGTGGAGGCGTCGGACCTCGACGTCGACGAGGTCGTGGCCACGGCCGAGGCACAGCCGGACGACGATGCGGCGGTAGCCAACCGCTTCTGGGAGCGGCACGAGGGGATGCGCATGCACCTTGATGCCGGCGCCAAGGTGGTCGCCGCACGGGACGTCTTTCCGTCGACCAGGGACGGCGAGGTGTGGGTGATCCGCGGCGATCATCCCATCGCGCAGCGCGCGAATCCGTTCGAGCGCATCGTCTATCGCGACCCGCATCCGCTCGATGACATCGGCCCTGCGGGCAGCTTCGACAACGGCAATGGCATGCGGATCATGCTCACCAGCCATGGCCTCAAGGCCGGCCCGCCCATCGACAACAACCGACTGATCGCGCCGGCTCGCACCTACGACACCGTCGAGAATGAGCTGGTGGGCGCGCTGTACTTCGCGTTCGAGAAGTACTCGATCGAGATCGTCGAAGATCTCGAGCTGACCCATGGCGTCGACCCGGCGACCAACGCCCCGCCGCAGGCGGCCGACCCGGACGGCGAGTTCGCCAGCTCCGACTACAACGTCGAGAACCTGTACGACTTCCGCGACGATCCTTTGGACGGCTGCGACTTCACCGGCAACACCGGATGCCCGGGTGTGAGCCCGCCGTTCGACTACGTGCCTGCGTCGCAGGCAGCCTACGAGAAGCACCTGGCCGACCTGGCGGAGCAGATCGCGGGGCCGATGCACGCTCCGGATCTGCTCATGATCCAGGAGGCCGAGGACCAGGACATCTGCACGGTCACGTCGGGTGAGCTGACATGTGGCACGACCGACAATGCCGATGGCAAGCCGGACACCCTGCAGGAGCTGGCGCTGGCCATCTCCGCCGCGGGCGGACCGACCTACGATGCGGCCTTCGACCGCGACGGCGCGGATGACCGCGGCATCGTGGCCGCCTTCCTGTTCAGGACGGACACCGTCGAGCTCCTGCCGGCGGATGCGAATGACCCGGTGCTCGGCTCGTCGCCGCTGATCGACTACCGCGGCGCTCCCCTGGGCTACAACGCGGACGTCCAGAACCCCAAGGCGCTGAACGCCGACCTGCCGTCTGACGTCGACCTGTCGACCGGCTCGGACGGCGGCGACGTGTTCACCCGGGCACCCCAGGTGGGGCACTTCCGGGTGTGGCGCGATGGCATCGGCTCCAGTGTCTTCACCGACCTGTATGCCATCAGCAACCACTTCAGCAGCGGCCCGGACGGCCGCGTCGGCCAGCGAACCGAGCAGGCCGCCTACAACGCCGCGATCGTGACAGCGCTGGAGAGCAGCGGCGCGGACCGGATCCTGAGCGCCGGGGACTTCAACGTCTTCCCGCGCCCGGACGATCCGTTCGCGCCGGGGCAGCCGTTCGGCGACGACGACCTCGGACCGTCAGACCAACTGGGGCCGATGTACGAGGTCGGGCTGCACAACCTGTGGGACAGGCTGGTGGCCGAGGTGCCGCAGAGCGCCTACAGCTACAGCTTCGAGGGCCAGATGCAGACGCTCGACATGCAGTGGGCGACCGATGCTCAGGTCGCCGACCTGGTGCAGGTCAGGGCGGGCCACTTCAACGCCGATTTCGCCGCCGATTTCGACGGCGACGTGGCGCGTGGCGCCTCCGACCACGACCCGCAGCTGGCCCGCTGGTTCACCGACGTGACGCTCGCGCGGCTGCACGCGCTGGTCGACTACTACGTCGGCACCGGCGACCTGCCGGCCCGCAAGGCGTTCCTGTTCCACGACCGCCTGGACAAGGCTGCCGACTTCCTGGCCAAGGGGAAGCTGGCTGCCTACCGCGCCCAGCTGACCGCATTTGGTAACCAGGCCCGTGGCCATGCGTCGCCATTCGCGGCAGCCGCCATGGAGAAGGAGGGCGATCGGCTCGCTGCCGGTCTTCCGTAGGCCCATCTGAGAGCCCAATCGAATACCTGACAGGTTCTGTCAACAACGCCCGATAGTCTGTCGGCATAGCCGACAGCGAAGGGTAGGACAGGGCTGATGTTGTTCCAGGAATTCTTGAAATCTGCCATCGACGACCGGGAGCGCAGCGTCCAGGAGCTGCTCCGGGTCCGGCAGTTGCTCGACAATCGGTCGCGCGACATCCGGTGGAACTCCGGATCGCGGACGATGCCGCGGCGCATCAACCGGGGACAGCGCGGCCTTTAGCGTCCCCAGGAGTGGCGTGGCGAGCGACGGCGCCGCTCGCCAGCGCCACCAGCTTCTCCCGCACCTCCGGCGGCCCCAGCACCTCGAGGTCGCCGCCCATTCCCAGCAGGTGGCCGGCAGCTTCGTCCGGCCAGTCCAGCTGCAGCCGCAGCCGGGTCCAACCCTCGGGATCTGGCTCGTCCAGCACCTCGGCCTGCTCCACGGCGCGGCCGCCCACGTAATCGGTCAGGTTCCAGCGGTGGCCGGGCCTGACCCGAACCACCACCGACAGGCGCTGCACCTCGCGCTCGTAGGCGGCGCTGGACTCGGTCCAGAACGTCGCCAGGTCGAATGACTCAGGCCGCTCGAATGACTCATCGTCCAGGGACGCGGCCACCACACGGGACACGCGGTAGGTCCGTGGCTCTCCCTCGAACAGCGCGACGGTGTACCAGATGCCGGCCTTCAGCACCAGACCCAGCGGCTGGATCTGGCGCGTGACGCGAGTGTCCCCACGCTCGTATTCGATGGTCACACCACGCGCGTCCCACACCGCCTGCGCCAACGTGGCCAGGTGCGGGACCGATTCCGAGCCGTGGAACCATCCCGCCGCATCCAGGTAGAAGCGCTCGACCAGCCGAGAGGCGCGCGCCCGCAGCTCACCCGGGAGGGCGGCCAGCACCTTGAGCTGGGCCGCGGTCATGACCGTGCCCAGGCCCAGCTCTGCAGCCGGACCAGGCAGGCCAGAGAGGAACAGTGCCTCGGCCTCGTCGGCGGTCATGCCGGTCAGCCGGGTGCGATAGCCGTCGACCAGTTGTACGCCGCCGTGGGGCCCACGCTCCGCGTAGATGGGCACGCCGGCCTCGGACAGCGCCTCCACGTCGCGATGGACGGTGCGCTCCGAGACCTCCAGCTCACGAGCCAGCTCTGCGGCCGTCAGGCGGCCGCGGTTCTGCAGCAGCAGAAGCAGGGTGACGAGTCGCGACGCACGCATCGGCCTTCCAGCATAGGCCGATACCTGTCAGAGCGTGTCAGGAATAGGCCGCCCGTCGTGCCAGCCCGCCCAGCAGCAGGGTGACCAGTCGCACGACGGCAAGCGCGGAGCGGCCGTCACCGTCGAGCGCCGGCACCAGCTCGGTGAACGTGGCGCCAGCGAAGCTGGGCCGAGAGGCGAGACCCATGACCAGGTCCGTGGCCTCGTGCCATGCCAAACCGCCGGGTGACATGGCGCTGACCGCCGGCGCATGACCCGGATCCAGGCCGTCGAGATCGAAGGCCAGGAAGACCGATGCCTCTGCCGGCACCTGATCGAGCAGCCAGCCCACGCCGCGCTCGCGCAGCTCGCGCGCGGTGACCAGCAGGTTGCCGGCCGCTCGGGCATCGGCCACGTCCGAGGTGCGCGCGCTGCCCACGCCGCGCAGCCCAACCTGCACGATGTGCTGCACGTGCGCCATCTCCGAGGCGCGGCGCATGGGCGAGGAGTAGCCATCGCGCACGCCTGCCACATCGTCGCGGAAGTCCAGGTGGGCATCCACCTGGACCACGGTGAGCGGCGGCTGCCCGGCGAAGGCGCGCAGCACGGGGATGGGCACCGAATCGTCCCCTCCCAGCACCACGGGCACGGCGCCGGCCGCCAGGATCGCGCGCACCGCTGCCTCAGCTCGTGCGGCATTTCTCTGCCCCTCGTCCGCGCTGCCCGGAACGTCGCCGGCATCCACGACGCGCAGCCGTCCGCCGGCGGGGACCATGGGACCGCCAAGGTCAACGTCGTGATGCTCGACGAAGCCGGCCAATCGCTGGGAGCGGGCCCGCACCGCGGCCGGCGCATCGGCACAGCCTGCGGTGGATCCGGGGTGCGGATACGGCACGCCGTGCGGAATGCCAAGGACCACGGCCTCCAGCTCGCCCGCGGCCAGCGACTCAACCGATGCAGCGGGCAGGCCCAGGAAGGTCTGCTGTGTCATGGCCGCGCGGCGCAGTCGGCGCAGCGTCCGACCACCGTCACGTGCGACAGGTCGACCTCGAAGCCGTCGGCCGCACGGAAGGCGCCGACGATGGCTTTCGCCTGGTCATCGCGGATCTCCCAGCGCCCACCGCAGGCGGCGCAGTACAGGTGGCCATGCGCCTCGCCCGGTCCGACGTGGAACTCCTCGCGCCCGTCAGCGCCGTGGCCGTGACGAACCAGGCCCAGCTCTTCGAGCACGTCGAGCGTGCGGTAGACGGTGGAGGGGATCGTCTGCGCGTCGCGGGAGCGGCAGGCCTCCACCAGCTCGGCTCCGGTGATGTGGCCATTCGTGCCGGCCAGCACCTCGACCACCGTGCGGCGCTGCGGCGTCCAGCGCATGCCGCGGCGCCGAAAGCGGTCTGGTACGCCGGACCATGGCTCGGGCAGTGATGCAGGCGGGCTCATCGGCCGTTCAGTATACGGAACACTTGCTACTGCAATCCATTGCAATAGCGATGGCTTGCGGATAGACTTGGGCGGCGATCACGGGAGGACCCATGGCAGAGCTGCTCACCCTGGCTGGCTTCGGCTTCCTGCTCGGCATGCGCCACGCGACCGACGCGGATCACGTGATCGCGGTCACGACCATCCTCAACCGCAGCCGGCGGTTCGTGGATGCCACCGTCATCGGCGCCATATGGGGGCTGGGGCACACGCTCACGGTCGCCATCGTGGGCCTGCTGATCATCGTGTTCGGCATCGTCATCCCGCCAGCGGTGGGACTGGGCATGGAGTTCGCGGTGGCGCTGATGCTGATCGCGCTGGGAATCCTCAACCTGACCGGCACCATGCGCCGCCTTACCGAGCGCTTCACCCCGCCGGCCCCGCTGCACGGCCACGCCCACGAGCACCGCCATGCGCACGAGCCCGGCGACGACCCTCACGCCCACGGCCACGCGCATCTCCATGGCCACGGCAGCGACCCCGGCCTGCTGTCGACGTTCGGCTGGTTCCAGCTGGGCCGGCCGCTGGCGGTCGGGCTGGTCCACGGCCTGGCCGGCTCTGCGGCGGTAGCGCTGTTGGTGCTGACCGACCTGGCGATCAACGATCGCGGCCAGGCGATGATCTACCTTGTCATCTTCTGCGCCGGCGTGGCGGCCGGGATGGCGATCCTCACCACCTTCATCGGGCTCCCGTTCCTGGTGTCCAGTGCGCGATCGGACCGCATCAACCGTTGGCTGACCATTGGCTCCGGCGTCCTGTCGCTGGCGTTCGGCCTGTACCTGGCGTACCAGATCGGTATCGTCGACGGCCTGTTCACCGGCAACTTCCACTGGGAGCCGGCGTAGGGGCTTGCGGGCCCTCCGTAGACTGACCGCGCATCCAGCAGCCGGACCGCGCTGGGCACGCAACACGGAGGATCCCTCGCCGATGCAGACGTGGCGCACCCTGCTGGCCGTGTCGGCGGTGCTGACCGTGCTCGCCATCGCGGCCCAGTTCCTGTTCATCGGATTGGCGCTGGCCCAGCTGGGAGGAAACGGCGACGCCAGCCTGCACGTCAACTTCGGCTACCTGCTGCCCATCTTTCCGCTGCTGACCCTCGTCCTGACCTGGCCGGCGCGTGCCGGCCGTGGCATGGCCGTGCTGGTGGCTGTGCTGTTCGTCGACTCGTTCCTGCAGGGAGTCCTGCCGCAGCTGCGAACCAGCGCCACCCTCCTGGCGGCGCTCCACCCGTTGAACGCCATGGTGCTCGCCGCACTGGCGGGCTTCACCATGCGCAAGGCCACGGAGCTGGCGCGCGGCACATCGGCAGAGGGCGCTCGCTAGCTTGATGGTGGGCCGATGCGCCGGCCGGCAGGCACGGCGCATCGGCGCGAGTGTCAGACGGTGGCCTCTGCGGCTTCTGGCTCCCCGATCTTCAGCTGCTCTCCGGTCTCGACCAGGGTCTTCAGGCCGGAGAGAATCATCGGCCATCCGTCCTTGACCGACTGGTAGGTCGTGTTCTCGCCCGGGAAGCCACTGTGGCTCACACTGAGCAGGCAGGCCTCGCCCATGGGCGTGATCTCCCAGGTGACCGTCGTCGGCGGGTCGTCGTTCGCCGCCCAGCGGCTGCTGAACGAGTGGACCAGCCGCCGCGGTGGATCGGCCTCGAGCACCTCCCCCTCGATGTCCACGCTCCCGTCCGGCTGCTTGTAGGTTATGGGCGAGCCGACTGCCAGGTCGGAGTCGATTCGCGAGTTGAAGTAGTAGACCTGCGTCATCGCGGGATCGGTGATCGCCTGCCACAGTCGCTCGGGCGTGGCGCGGACGTAGATCTGGAAGACGTGCTGGGGTGCGGTCATCGTCGGTGGCTCTCCATTTCAGGCGTTGCGGCCGACCGCCTCTGCGGCCGGCTCTTGGATATGCAGCGGCTCTCCCGTCTCGAGCACCGTCTTCAGGCCGGACAGGATGAAGCTCCAGCCCTTGACGTTGCCCACCGAGCGGTAGGTGCTCGTCTCGCCGTCGAAGTTGTCGTGCGTCAGGCGCAGCAGGCAGGTCTCGCCCATCGGCACGATCTCCCAGGTGCAGCGCGACGGCCGCTCGGCCGCCTGCTCCGCGTCCTGGGTGAAGTGAAAGGTGTGGACCAGGCGTCGTGAAGCGTCCGCCTCGACGATCTCGCCATCGATGGTTACCGTGCCATCGGTCCAGGTGTAGGTGATCGGATCCCCCGGCTGCCACCCGGAGGCGACGCGTGTGTCGTGGTAGTAGCGCTGGGTGAGGTCGCCGTCGGTGAGCGCCTGCCACAGGCGCTCCGGCGTCGTGCGGATGTACACCTCGTAGACGTGCCTGGGTGAAGCCATGCTGGGTGCCTCCAGGGCGCTCTTCAGATCCGCCATGGCTGTGGTCCATGGCTGCGCGTAGCGGCTGATCCAGCGATCCGCGATGAGCTGGATCGGGACCGGGTTGAGGAAGTGCAGCTTGCGGCGCCCGTCGCGGCGGGTGACCACCAGACCAGCTGCCTCCAGGATCCGCAGGTGCTTCATCACGCCGAAGCGGGTCATCCCCGGCAGTGCCTCATCCAGCTCGCCGAGCGCCTGGCCATCACGCTCGCGCAATGCGTCGAGGAGCGTTCGCCGGCCGGGGTCCGCCAGCGCCCTGAAGACATCCTCCAGCTCCATGCCGGCGATCTTAGGTGACCAGATGGTCACATGTCAAGGCCTGGGTTTCCTTTGAGACGTCCTCGCGCACCTGCCACGGCAGGTCGTCGGGGAGGCGCGCGCGCCTGGCGCCGCTGACCTGGAGTCCACCTAGAGGTAGCGAACCTCGTCGGCCTCGTCGGCGTCGACGGCGCGGGCGCAGGTGGGGCAGTACCAGCGCGCCTCCATGGGCGTGCCGCACGCCGCGTGGCGCATCGGCTCCGCCTCGCGGGCCACCCGCGACCCCCAGTCCGCCAGCAGGCGCAGGGCCCCGGCCAGTTCGGCGCCCTCGGGCGTGAGCTGGTAGCTGAAGCGCGGCGGCCGTTCGGAATATGGCGTCGAGCGGATCACGCGCTCCGACTCCAGGCGGCGCAATCGGTCCGACAGGATGTTCGGCGCGATGCCGGGCACTGCCTCGGAGAGCTCGGAGAAGCGGCGCGGGCCGGGCAGCAGCGCCTCGATGAGCAGCAGGCTCCACCGGTCCCCCACCCGCTCCAGCGCGGCTGCCAGAGGGGACGAGGTGGCGGCCATGCGCGGATCGTACGACATCGGCCTTGACATCCTCGTTGGTCATAGTAACTTGCGTATTGCAAGTCACACATTACCACTCGCGACTGAACCGATGGAGGACGCGGACATGGGTCCGATCGAGGATCTGGGCAAGGCAATCAATGGCATCGCCGATGGCGCCGGCCGTTCGACGGTGGGTCTCGGCAACCGCTGGCGCGGCGGCTCTGGCGTCGTGGTCGAGAAGGGCAAGGTGCTGACCAACGCCCACAACCTGCACGGTGACGAGCTGCGGGTCTTCTTCCCAGACGGTCGCGAGGCGGACTGCAAGATTCTCGGGGTCGACGGCGACGGTGACCTGGCGGTCATCGGGGTCGACACCGGCGACGCGCCGGCGATCGAGTGGGGCGATGGCGGTGCGCTGCAGATCGGCGCGCCGGTGGTGGCCATCGGCAACCCGGCAGGACAGGGCGTGCGCGTGACGCTCGGTTTCGTCTCCGGCCTGGGACGCGTCTTCCGCGGACCGCGCGGGCGTCGCGTGGTTGGCGCGGTGGAGCACACCGCTCCCCTGCTGCCCGGCTCGTCCGGTGGGCCGATCGTCGACGGTGCGGGCAGGCTGCTGGGCATCAACACCAACCGACTGGGCTCGGGCTTCTACCAGGCCATCGCCGCCGACGCCGCGCTGCGTGACCGGGTGGCGGCGCTGGGTCGTGGCGAGACGCCGCAGCGCCGGCGGCTGGGCGTGGGCCTGGCACCGTCGCACGTCGCTCGGCAGCTGCGCCGAGCCGTGGGGCTGGACGAGCGCGACGGGCTGCTGGTGCGCGAGGTCGAGGACGGCTCGCCGGCGGCAAAGGCCGGGATCGCCGAGGGCGACCTGATCGTCGCCGCTGCCGGCAAGCCCATCGCCAGCGCCGACGACCTGTTCGACGCCATGGGCTCGGTTGGCGCCAACGACCCGCTGGAGGTGACCGTTCTGCGCGGCACGGAGGAGCGGACCGTTACCATTCCCGGGTGAGCTACTGGGATGAGCCGAGCTGCACGCACCAGGATGCCCTGCCGGATGAGGTGACTCCCAGCGGCGACGGCTGCAAGGAATGCCTGGAGTTGGGCATGGAGTGGCTGCACCTGCGCATCTGCCTGAGCTGTGGCCACGTCGGCTGCTGCGACCAGTCGCCCGGCAAGCACACCACCAAGCACTTCCACGAATCGGGCCACCCGGTGGTCCAGTCCTTCGAGCCCGATGAGGACTGGCGCTGGTGCTACGTCGACGAGGTGTACCTGTAGCCTCTGTGGCCGCGGCGCCAACCAGCGACTCCCACGGCTATGACGCTCTGGTGGTCGGCGCGGGGCCGAACGGGCTGGCCGCGGCCATCACCCTGGCACGCGCCGGACGCAGCGTGCTGGTGCTCGAGGCACGATCCACGGTGGGCGGCGGAAGCCGATCCGCGGCGCTGACCCTGCCGGGCTTCGTCCACGACGTCTGCTCCGCGGTCCATCCGCTGGGCCGCGCCTCTCCGGTGTTCAGGGGGTGGCCGCTGGCCGAGCACGGGCTGGAGTGGATCGAGCCGCCGGTGGCGATCGCGCATCCGCTGGACGACGGGTCGGCCGCGCTGGTGCACCGCTCGCTGGACGCGACGGCAGCCTCGCTGGGCGAGGATGAGGACCGATACCGTGGCCTCCTCGGGCCGGTTGCCCGTGACTTCACCCTGATCGCGCGCGAGCTGCTCGGCCCGCTGCGCCTGCGCGGGCCGCTGCGCCATCCCTTCGCCCTGGGGCGCTTCGGGCTTGGCGCCATCCAGCCGGCCACCTGGCTGGCGCGCCGCTTCCGCACTGAGCAGGCTCGCGCGCTGATCGGCGGGGTGGCGGCCCACTCCTTCGGACCACTCGACGGCCCGCTGACCGGGGCCTTCGCGCTGGCCCTCCTCGGAAGCGCCCATGCGGTCGGCTGGCCCATTCCGCGCGGCGGCTCCCAGGCCATCGCCGATGCGCTGGCCTCGTACCTCCGCTCGCTGGGCGGCGAGATCCGAACCGACCACGAGGTCACGAGCCTGCGTGAGCTGCCGCCGCACCAAGCCGTACTGCTGGACCTGACCCCGCGTCAGGTGCTGCGCCTGGCGGGCGACCGGCTCAGCGGGCTGTACCGTCGCCAGCTGCAGCGGTACCGCTACGGGCCGGGCGTCTTCAAGGTGGACCTGGCGCTGGACGGGCCCATCCCGTGGGCCAACCCGGCGCTCGCGCGGGCCGGCACGGTGCACCTCGGGGGAACGCTCCCCGAGCTGGTGCGCAGCGAGGGCTCGGTGGCACGCGGCCGGCCCGCGGGGCGACCCTTCGTCCTGGTCTCACAGCCGTCGGCCTTCGATCCGTCGCGGGCGCCGGCGGGGAAGCACGTGGTATGGGCCTACTGCCACGTGCCCAACGGCTCGCGGGCGGACATGAGCGACGCCATCCTGGGGCAGCTGGAGCGCTTCGCGCCGGGAGTCGGCTCGCGTATCCTGGGCCGCTCCACCATGGGGCCGGCAGCCATGGAGACGTACAACGCCAACTACGTCGGCGGCGACATCAACGGCGGCCTGCAGGACATGTGGCAGATGTGGACGCGGCCGGCGGTGCGACTGGATCCCTACTCCACGCCGGACCCGGCGATCTTCATCTGCTCGTCGTCGACGCCGCCCGGCGGCGGGGTGCATGGGCTGTGCGGCTTCCACGCGGCGCAGTCGGCCCTGCGCGGGGTGCTGCGCTAGATCCAAACCGCCGGTCGCTCCTCGGGGAGCTCGACGGAATCCGCGCCGAGCCACGACGCCAGCTCGTGGATCGCGGCCTCGACTGCCGGCCAGGCATCGGCCGGGGCATGCGGCTCGGCGTACAGGGCGTTGACCCGCAGCACGCCGGCGCGGCGGTCCATGGCAGGATCCAGCCGCCCGATCAGCCGGTCGCCCTGCAGGATGGCTAGCACGTAGTAGCCGAACTCGCGCTTGGCGACCGGCTTGTAGATCTCCAGCAGGAAGCGGAAGTCGAAGAGGCGCAGCGCTCGGTCGCGGTCGGCGATCAGCGGGTCGAACGGGCCCAGCAGCACCGTGCGTGGCTGCCAGGCGCGGCCGTCGAGCTCGGCCAGCGACTGCGCGTGGGCCAGCCACTCGCCGGGCAGGCCGTCGATTTCCACGGGCACCGCCACGCCATCGGCCCGCAGGGACTCCTCCGCCTCGTCGCGGAACGGCAGCTCGCCGGCCTCCAGGGCGCCGCCCCAGCCGGGGCGCTCGAATCCGCGGGCTCGGAGCTGGCGATCCAGCAGCTCCACGGCGACCATCGGATCCGGCAGCTCCTCCACGGGCTCCGGCATGACACGCTCGAAGAGGTCCCACACGCGCTGCGTGCCCTCGCGGCGGCTGACCGCCAGCTCGCCGGCGTTCCACAGGATCTCGAGCATGCGGCCAAGGTTCTTGCCGTCGTTCCAGCCGCCGGTCTGCCACGGCACCTCGGCACGGTCGTCCAAGTCCCGGGTCATCAGCGGCCCGCGGGCGCGGACCTCGTCCAAGACGTACGCGCGGAACGCGGCGTTGTCGCGCAGCCACCCGCCGACGTAGTCGCCGCGCCCGTAGTCGTTCCGCGGGTAGCGCAGCATGGCCGGCCGCTGCAGCGGCAGGTCGTGCATCGGCACCAGGAAGCCGCGGTACTCGAACAGCTGCCGCGGTGCAACCTCCAGCAGCGCCCGCAGCTCGTCGCGGTCGAAGGCGCCGCATCGGCTCCACAGGGTGAGGCGCTCGGCCCGATCCACGACCTTGGTTGGATCGACCTGGACGCGGCCCAGCCGCTCGGCCACCTCCATCAGGGAGCCGGGGCGTGGTCCCGCGAGAAGGGTCGACATGATGGCCAGGCGGCGAGCGTCCTGCAGGCTGAGCCGTCGCATCGGATCCAGTGTGGCAGACTCCGCCGCATGATCGGCTCGGTGCACGTGATCGGCACGGGGCGGGCGGGATCGGCCATCGCCGGTCGCCTGCGCGAGCGCCGGATCCCGGTCAGCGCCGGTCGCCAGCCGTCTGCCGACGCCGACCTGGTGCTGCTCGCCGTGCCGGACTCGGTGATCGCCGAGGTGGCGCAGCGCGTGCCCATCGGGCCCTGGATCGCGCACGTCAGCGGCGCCACGCCGCTGACGGCCCTCGACCCGCACGAGCGGCGCTTCAGCCTGCACCCGCTCCAGACGCTCTCCCTGCAGCGCGGTCCGGAGCAGCTGGACGGCGCCTGGGCGGCCATCACCTTCGAGACCGATGCCGCCCGGGCCGCGGCCGAATGGCTGGCCGGCACCCTCGCACTTCGGGCCTTCCCGCTGGCCGACGCCGACAAGCCGCTGTACCACGCCGGGGCGGCCATCGCCTCCAACTTCCTCGTGACCCTGTACCGGGCGGCGGCGCGTCTGCTGGAGGAGTCCTCCGCGCCGCCGGAGGCGCTTGTTCCGCTGATGCGGCGCACCATCGAGAACGGCTTCGCCCTGACCGGGCCGATAGCCCGCGGCGACTGGTCGACCGTGGAGGCGCACCTGCGCGCGCTCGAGGAGCGCGCGCCCGACCTGGTGCCGCTGTACCGTGCCCTGGCCGAGGTCACGCGGCCGTGATCCTGGTGCGCACCGTGGCCGAGGTTCGGTCGGCACTGGCCGATGCGCGGGCGGCGGGCCAGTCGATAAGCCTGGTGCCGACCATGGGCGCCTTCCACGCCGGCCATCTGGCCTTGATGGCCGCGTCGCGAGCGGCCGATGACGTGGTCGTCGTGTCACTGTTCGTTAACCCCGCGCAATTCGGGCCGTCCGAAGATCTGGCGCGCTACCCGCGCGACGAGGAGGCGGACGCTGCGGCGGCCGAGGCGGCCGACGTGGACGTGCTGTTCGTCCCGCCGGTCGAGGAGATGTACCCACCCGGCTTCGACACGTGGGTCGATCCCGGAGAGCTGGCCACCGTCCTGGAGGGAGCGGTGCGCCCCGGCCACTTCCGGGGAGTGGCCACCGTCTGCACCCGGCTGTTCGCGATCGTGCAGCCGGCGCGCGCCTACTTCGGGCGCAAGGACGCGCAGCAGGTGGCGGTAATCAAGCAATTGGTGCGTGACCTGGCCCTGCCGCTGGAGATCGTGGCCTGCCCCACGGTCCGCGACCCGGATGGCCTGGCGCTCTCCTCGCGGAACCGGTACCTCTCCCCGGAGGAGCGGGCCGTGGCGCTGGCGCTGCCGCGAGCGCTGGAGGCGGGGCTGGCCGCATACCGGAACGGCGGAGACCCGGTCGACACCGCCGAGGAGGTGCTGGCCGCGACCCCGGAGCTGACCGTCGACTACGTGACGGTCGCCGACCTGGACGGTCCGACACTCGCCGCCGCGGTGCGCGTCGGCTCCATGCGACTGATCGATAACCTGGAGCTGCGGGCCTGACGCGTTTGCGCGTGGAGCACCGATGCGACGCGTGAGGCGCCTGGTTCGGTGCCGGCGCACGGATACCGCGTGACGAGCGCACGAAGACCACTGGATCAGTGGCTGCATCCACCGAATCCGCGGTACAGGGGCTCCGAGCTGCCAGATGTGTACTCCAGCTGCAAATTGCCAGCGAGTGGCAGAATGGCGGCATGAGCAACAGCGGATCGGGATCGGCTCCGGGGGCTGAGAAGAAGATCGGGCTGTCGGAGCTGGCCGCGTTGAAGCGCGACGGCACGCCGATCGTGATGGTCACCGCCTACGACACCCCCAGCGCACGGCTGGCGGACGAGGCGGGCGTCGACATCGTGTTCACCGGCGACTCGGCCGCGAACAACGTGCTCGGCTACGCGGACACGACCCCGATCAGCATGGACGAGATGGTGATGCTGGCCCGGGCCGCGCGGCGTGGGACGCATCGGGCCTTCTTCGTGGTCGACATGCCGCTGGGCGCCTTCCAGGTCAGCGACGAGGACGCGGTGCGCAACGCCGTCCGGCTCGTCAAGGAGACCGGTGCCGAGGCGGTGAAGATCGAGGGCGGTGGGCCGATGGTTTCGCGGGCCCGTGCGATCGTGGGCGCCGGCATCCCGGTGATGGGCCACCTGGGCCTGACGCCACAGACCGCCACCATGCTGGGCGGCTACAGGGCGCAGGGTCGCAACGCCGCCAAGGCTCGCCAGCTGTACGCCGATGCGCTGGCCCTCCAGGCGGCCGGCTGCTTCAGCCTGGTCCTCGAAGCGGTGCCGGCCCGCGTCGCGGAGCGGATCACCCAGGCGCTGCGCATCCCGACCATCGGCATCGGCGCCGGGGCGGGCTGCTCCGGGCAGGTGCTGGTGTGGCACGACCTGCTGGGCATCAACGAGGGCTTCATGCCGAAGTTCGTGAAGCGCTATGCGTCGGTGGCCGGCGAGATCCGGTCGGGCCTGCAGCAGTACGCCGCGGAGGTGCGAGCAGGGACGTTCCCGGCCGAGGAACACACTTACCCGATCAGCGACGAGGAGTTCGCGCTCTTTGAGTCGGAGGTGGCGCCCGGGGTGCTGGTCGCCGACGACTGGCTCTAGGCCGCAAGGCCACGCCGCCAAGCCGCGCTCAGCGTTCCAGCTCGTAGACGTACTCCAGGCCGTCGCGGTCGTCCCACTGCTCGCCAGTGCGGACGAAGCCCAGCTTGAAGATCAGGTTCTCCGAGCGCTCGTTGCCGGGTGAGATGCTGGCCCGGAAGCGGCGTATCCCGAATTCCTGCGTTGCCCACTCGAACGCGCCGCGCACCGCCTCGATGGCGTAGCCGCGTCCTCGGGCGTCCGGCATGAGGGTGTAGCCGATCTCGACCATGCCGCGCTCGTCGGGGCCGGCGTGGAAGTTGAGATAGCCGATCGCCCGCCGCCGCTCATCCGCCTCGGCGGTGACGATCGCGCGCAGCAGCCATGGCTCGTCCCCCGGTCGTTCGCGGAGCTGCCTGGCGCGGAAGCCGGCCAGGCCGGCGACCTCGCTAACCCAGGCCTCGCCGACCTCCGCATCGATCCGCGTCGCCAGTCCGGTCGCATTCCCCACGGCCAGCTCTTCCAGCTCCTGCAGCGACAGCAGGTGCAGCTCCAGGCGCCGGGTGGTGATGACCTCGTGCATCAGCCCGTCGGCGCGGCAAGGCGCGCCCGGACCCGGGCGACCATGTCCGGCAGCACCTGGCCGATCTGGCCGCGCAGCACGGCGTGCGCTCGATCGTCCATGGGCGTGGGCTGAGCATTGATGATCACCAGCCGCGCGCCGTTGCTGAGCGCCCGCTCCGGCAGCCAGGCAACGGGGTACACCATCAGCGAGGTGCCGATGGCCAGGAAGAGGTCGCTGCGCGCGGCTGCCTCCTCGGCGCGCTGCAGGTCCGCCGCGACCAGCGACTGGCCGAAGGAAATGGTCGCGGACTTCAGGATGCCGCCGCACTCCAGGCAGGCCGGATCCTCCTCGCCGGCGCGGACGCGAGCCAGCGCGTCGGACATCGGCCCGCGCGCGCCACAGTCCAGGCAGACGTAGTCGCGCATCGTCCCGTGAATCTCGACGGTCCGCTCCGGCGAGCTTCCCGCGGCCAGGTGCAGCCCGTCGATGTTCTGGGTGATGAGCAGCGCCAGCCGGCCAAGGGCTTCCAGCTCGGCGAGCGCGAGGTGCCCGGCGTTCGGACGAGCGGTACGGCCCGGGTGGTCCAGCCGCGTCCGCCAGGCGGCACGACGCACCCCGGGGTCGGAGACGTAGTGACGAAGATCGGCTCGCGCCTCCGCCTTCGGGTCGCGCGTCCAGACGCCGTTCGGCCCACGGAAGTCGGGAATGCCGGACTCGGTGGAGATGCCGGCACCGGTCAGCGCCACCGTGCGGCGGGAGCGGGCCAGCCATTCGGCGATCTGGTCCGGGTCCATGACACCCGATGGTAGCGGTCGCCTCAGATCCAGCCGCGCCAGCGCGCGACGCCGAGCACCACGATGGCCATGACAGCCATGCCGCCGACCGCCACGAAGAAGTTCTGCGGGTTGTCGAAGAAGCCGATACGGAAGTTCATGCCCATCACCCCGGCGAACACGACTGCCGGCAGCAGGACAGCACTCAGGATGGTGAGTGTCTTCATGACCTCGTTGGTGCGCTGAGCCGATGACGCCATGTACACGTCGAAGGTGCCGATCAGCAGCTCTCGCGCGTTCTCCACCGAGTCGACCGTCCGCTCCAGCCGGTCGACGATGCCGGGCCACGGCCGACCGAGGCCCTCCAGCTCGAAGTCCGGCCGCGCCAGCGGCGCGAAGGTCCAGCGATGCGGCGCCAGCGCGCGGCGCAGCAGCGCGACGCGCCGGCGCAGGAGCACCACCTCCCGCAGGAACGGCTCCGACTCCCCTGGCCGCAGCGCCGCCTCGTCCAATGTGTCGACCCGGCGCTCAATGGCCTCCACCATCTCCAGGTAGCTGTCGAGCACCGCGTCGACCAGCATCGTCAGGAAGCCTGCGGCGTCCAGCGCTCCGAAGGCCGAGTCGCCGCGCACCTCGTCGTGGAACCGTTCAAATGCGGGGACCTCGCCCTCATGCGCGGTGATGACGACATTGGGAGCAACGATCACATCGATGGGCGTGGGCGTGGCGACCGTCTGGCGCCGTTTGTCCGGCTCCTCGGGATCGTGGACGGCGAGGAGCCGCAGGTGCACCCGCTCCGGATACCGCAGCAGCTGTACGGTCGCCTTCTCGCTGGCGAGCAGCGTGGCCTGCTCGTCGTGCAGGTCGACCCCCTCGCGCAGCACCGAGATCCCCTTCTCGTCGCGCTGCTGCAGCTCGATCCAGAGCAGCTGGTTCTCGCGCACCGACTTGACGACACCTTTGCTCAGCTCCACGGCCTGGTCGGTGCCGTCCGCGTCGAACAGCGTGCAGCGCAGGGCGCTACCGGATTCCTCTTCGGGGCTCACGCTTGCTCGCTCGGTAGCAAGGCGCGGGCCAGCCCGGTGATTTCAGCGGTGGTTGTAGAACTCCACTCGCCAGCGCCACTCGTTGCCCTCCGGCGCGTTCCACCATTCCACCAGGGTGCCGACCTCGCCACCGGGCAGGATCACCAGCGCGCCGATGTCAGCCTCTGTCGGCCAGCGGTCCTCGCGCGCCACGGCGCCATCGGTGATGCTGAGGCGGGTCATGGGCAGGTAGCCGGCCTCGCGCGTCACCTGGCCGCGGGCGCGCACGCTTCCATCGAAGCGGCGCACCGTCACGTCCAGCTTCTTGGGCGCGCTGTGGACCCACATCACGTCAGTCGGGTCGAGGCGGCCACGGGCGAACGGCAGTCCGGTGGCCGCGGCACCCGGGTACCACAGGTCCCAGGTCTCGGTTGGTTGGGGACTGATCATGCCGGCACTCTAGCGCACCGGCTGGCGCACTAGCGCACGGCGCCGAACAGCTGTTCGCGGGCCGCTTCCTTGCGGCTGGCCATGCGCTGGCCAAGCTCCTCGAGCTCGTCCTTGTCGAAGACCTGGCGGGCAGCCTTGAACATCTCGCCCTCCTCCTCCTCGATGTGGTGCTCGATGTTCTCGGCCATGACCTTGGCCTTCGGGCCCCACTCCTCCTCGGTGGGATCCATGCCGTCCAGCTCGCCCATTAGGCGGCTGACCACGTCGTGCTCCTCGTAGCCCTCGAGCACGATCTCCTTCGCCTTCGGATGCTCCTTCAGGGTCGGGTAGAAGATCTCCTCCTCGATGATTTCGTGGACGGTGAGCGCCTCCTTGAGACGGCTGAAGAGCTCGCCGCGCGTCTTCTCGGCGCGCTCGGTCGTCTCCTTCAGGTCGGCCAGGATGGGCTTGATGCGGTCGTGGTCGTCCTTGAGCAGCTTCAGTGCGTCCATGGAAGTCCTCCTCGAGCAGGCGGTGACGGGTTGTCAACGCATCGCGATTGCAGGATTCGTTCCTCAACCCGGGCTTGGCCCGCGACTTGCAAATCGCGAGGTTGAAGACGTCGCACCACGCGACGAAGGAGGAAGTGGATGACAATTCTTGGATGGATCATCTTGGGGGCCATCGCTGGCTGGGTCGCCGGACTGCTGGTGAAGGGCGACGAGGGCATGGGCGTCATCGGCCACATCGTGCTCGGCATCGTCGGCGCTCTGATCGGCGGCTGGGTCGTCACCCTGATCACCAATGAGGACCCGATGGACGGCGTGCTCGACATCTCGTCGCTGCTCACCGCCATCATCGGCGCCGTGGTGGTGGTCATCGTGGTGAACATGGTCACCGGGCGGAGCCGAACAGGCAGCGGGCCCATCTGATTGCACAGGGGGCGGGGCGTGTCGCTCGACGGCGCGCCCCTTTTTCATGCCCGCCGAAGGCACTCCTGGTGAGGGGCGACGAATGACGTAGGCCGGCATGACCCTTCGTCGCTCGCCGACCTTGCGGCCAGTGCGTATCGTTCGGCTGATGGACCTGGCAACGCCGTACGACAAGCTGCGCGACTGGATCGACCGCATCGCGGCGGTCGGCGACCATCAGGGCGACGACGAGGACCTGCGCGTTCGCAAGCATGCGCTGGCGATCACCGTCCTCGGCCTGATCCCGGCTGCGCTGCTGTGGGCGGCCATCGGCCTGATCATCGGGCGGGGCCTGCTGACCGCCGCTTCGATCTACTTCGCGCTGGCCATGCCGCTGACCCTCTATGCGCTGTCGCGCACGAAGGCCTTCATGCCCATGGTCCGCGTCCTGCTCACCGTGGGGTTGACCTACGTCGTGCTGGGCCACCTCGCGCTGGGCGGGATGACCGGCGGTGGCGCCAGCCTGATCTGGGGCCTGGTCGCGCCGGTGTCGGCCGTCCTGTACTTCGACCGCACCAGCAGCCTGCACTGGTTCGGCATCTTCGCTGCGCTGGTGGTAGCCGCCCTGGCACTTGACCCGCTGGTCGTCGAGTTTCTGCCGCCAAGCTGGTCCGAGGCGCCGAGCTGGCTGTTCGCCTACAACGTGCTCGGCCCGTCGCTGATCACCCTGCTACTGATCCGCTACGTAGACGGTCAGCGGCTGCGGGCACAGCTGGAGACGCGCCACCTGCTGCACGAGATGCTGCCCGGCGGCATCGCCGAGCGGCTGGCGGACGGCGAGCGGATGATCGCCGAGAAGCACGAATCGGTCAGCGTCCTGTTCGCCGACGTGGTGGGCTTCACCCGCATGGCCGGCAACATGACCGCCGACGACCTGCTGCTCGTCCTCAACCAGCTGTTCTCGGCGTTCGACCGGGTCGTCTCCCGCCACGGGCTCGAGAAGATCAAGACCACGGGTGACGCGTATATCGCGGTGGCGGGTGCGCCAAGGCCGATGGAGCAGCATGCCGCCGCGGCGGTTGCCGCGGCCGTCGAGATGCAGCACGCGGTGTCCCTGCTGGGCGGCCTGCGCCGCCGTGACCTGCGGGTGCGCATCGGCATTGCGTCGGGTGCCATCACCGCCGGCGTCATCGGCGAGCATCGCTACACCTACGACATGTGGGGCGACACCGTAAACATGGCCAGCCGCATGGAGTCGCAGGGCATTCCCGGCAACATCCAGGTCGCCGAGTCGACCCGGCGGCTGCTGGGCGACGCGCTGCCGTGGGTCGAGCGCCGGCTCGAGGTCAAGGGCAAGGGCGAGCTGCGCACCTTCCTCCTGAACCCGACGGCGGTGCGACCTGTGACGCTGCTCCAGCCCGACCCCGCGCCGGCCACCGTAGCCGATCCAGGCGTCAGCATGCAGGTGCCCACGGCCGCCGAGCCGGCTGCCCCGGCTTTCCAGGCCACTGCCGAGAGCGCAGCGAACGCAGCCGCCGGCTCCGCTTCCATACGGGCAGCCTCCTAGCGCTCGCCGCCGCGCCGCTGCCAAAGCCCGCGCGGCCAACGTGGTAGGCTCGGGTCCTGCCGGCAGCCGGCAGTCTGCGCCTGGTCGTTGGTTCTTCTCGGACCGGCCCCGCGCCGGAATACAGTTCGAGAAGAGCCAGGAGGCTAATGTGGCCACCGGGACCGTCAAGCGCGTCATCTCCGACCGGGGCTTCGGCTTCATCGTCGGCGAGGACGGCAAGGAGTACTTCTTCCACCGCGATGGGCTTGCGCCCTCGCTCGACTTCGATCGCCTGGTCGGCGGCGAGTCGGTCAGCTTCGAGGTGGAGTCGAACCCCAAGGGACCTCGCGCCGTGCAGGTGCAGGCCGCCTGATCCAAGGCTTCGAAACGGCGCTCGGCCTCCGGCCGGGCGCCGTTTCAGGTTTCTGAGAACGTGGGTCGCTAGCATCCGCAGCGTGGAGGCGGCGCGACGGCTTCCGGCGTTTGCGCGATACGGCTTTGCTCTGCTGGGCGTGGCCGCTGTCACTGCACTGATCACAACACTCGGCGCCCTCCACCTGGCGAACGCGTCGATGCTGCACCTGGTGGTTGTGCTGCTTGCGGCCGTCGCGCTGGGGCGCGGGCCCGCTGTGACGGCTGCGATCAGCGCCTTCCTGGCGTCCAACTTCTTCTTGGTGGAACCACGCTTCAGCCTGACGGTCGCCAACCCCGAAGAGTGGGTTACCCTGCTCCTCCTGCTGCTGGCCGCAGTCATCACCGGCCAGGTGGCGGCCGACCTGGAGCGGCGAGCCGAGGAGGCGGAGGCGCACGCTCGAGAGGCACGCATGCTGTACGAGGTGGCGCGCCTCATGAGCGAGCCGGACGTCGATCCGGCGCTCGGCTCCGTCGCCGAGCATCTGCGTTCGGAGCTCGATCTGCTTGGCGTGCGGATCACGGTTCGTGGGCCTGGCGGCGGCGTGCTGGCCAGCGCGTCAGCAGGATCAGGTTCAGATCTCGAGGCGATGAATACGGCGATGACGGGAGGGGCTGCCGATGTGCTGCACCCCGCCGATGGCCGCTGGGTGCGGGTCCGACATCCCCATGGCCAGGGGCGAGCGGCAGATCGCATGCGTCTCATGCAGGTGCCGGTGCGTGCCTCGCGCGAAGAGGCCGGCGAGATTGTCCTTGCCGCACGCTCCGGGGCCGCGCTGGAATCGGCATCCGTTCGGCTGCTCGAGGCCGTGTCCTCGCAGCTGTGGGGCTCCGTCGAGCGTGGCAGGCTGCGGGAAGAAGCGAATGAGGCCGAGGTGCTACGCCGGGCGGACCAGGTGAAGTCCGCGCTGCTCGATGCGGTCTCGCACGACCTCCGCACCCCGCTCGCCTCGATTCTGGCCTCCGCCGGCAGCCTCCAGCAGCGGGATGTCGGGTGGACGGCGGATCAGGAGCGTGAGTTCGCGGCGGCCATCGAAGGGGAGGCCAGTCGCCTCGACCGGATCGTTGGCAATCTGCTGGACCTGTCGCGCCTGGAAAGTGGCGCCCTCCAGCCGGATCGCGGCTGGTACGAGCCGACGGAGCTGATCAGCGAGGTGGCGAGCCGGCTGCGGGCGGTCGTCGAGCCCCATCCCCTGACCCTCGAACTTCCCGACGAGCTCCCACCGGTCCAGCTGGACTATTCGGAGATCGACCAGGTGCTGACCAACCTCATCGAGAACGCCGCCAAGTACTCGCCCGCGGATGCCGAGATTCGCGTCGCCGCCTCCATCCGCGACGGCGCGCTGCAGGTCAGTGTGGCGGACCGCGGCTCCGGCATCAGCGACGGGGCCATGCCACGACTCTTCGACCCATTCTTCCGTGGCACCAGTCTCCGGCGCGGCGGCAGCGGGCTGGGGCTGGCGGTGGCCCGCGGCCTGGTGGAGGCGCACGAAGGCCGGATCTGGGCGGAGAACATCCCGGGGGGCGGCGCCAGGTTCACGTTCGAGATTCCGGTCACCACCGCATGAGCGTGCGCGGTGGCGGCGCGAGAGTCCTGGTCGTCGACGATGAGCCCGCCCTGCGCCGGGCGGTGGAGGCCAACCTGGCCGGGCATGGTTTCGAGGTGCATGGCGTCGAGTCGGGACAGCAGGCCATCGAGATCGAGCCCCGGTTCCGGCCCGATCTGCTGCTGCTCGACATGGTGCTGCCCGACATGACCGGCGACGACGTCATCGTCAGCCTGCGGCGCAGATCGAGCATTCCGATCATCGTGCTCTCCGTGCGGGGCGCCGAGGCCGACAAGGTTCGTGCCCTCGAGCTGGGGGCCGACGACTATCTCACCAAACCCTTCGGCGTCGACGAGCTCCTGGCCCGGGTTCGTGTGGCGCTCCGGCACGCGGCCGGATCCGCCACGAGCCCGGACTCCGTCTTTCGCAGCGGCGATCTCGCGGTCGACCTGGAGCACCGGGAGGTACGCGTCGCAGGGGAGCTGGTCCACCTCACGCCGACCGAATACGCCTTGCTCGGAGCGCTGATCGCCTCGGCCGGTCGGGTCGTGACCGACCGCTCTCTGCTCCAGCGGGTCTGGGGTCCGGAGTACGGATCGGAGGACCACTACCTGCACGTCTACATGGCGCGCCTGCGCAAGAAGCTCGAGCGGGACGCGGCCAATCCGCGCCACCTGCGGACTGAGCCCGGCGTTGGCTATCGGCTGCTGGAGCTCGAGCCGGACGCCACTGAAAATTGAGTCGATGTTGAGGATCGCTCGCCTGGCTCGTTGACACGCCATTGAGCACGCCGGGTGCAGCATCCGACCGTGCTCACCATCGCCGAGGGGGCCGCGGCACACACCATCAGCTCGCTGCGCGCGGCCTGCACCATGCTGGCCGCCGCCGGCGGCGGAGTGAGCTCGGTCAGCGTGTCCGGCGTCCTGCCCGACACCGATGATCCCAAGCTCTCTGTCCTGGCGGTCGCACAGCGGCTGGCCGCCGATTACGGCCTGTCGGTGGTGGTCAGCGTCGAGGGTCGGCGCTTCGTCGTGCAATTCAAGCGCGGCGGCTCGCGTGGCCCTTCGCCCACGCCGGAAGCCGGATGAGGCGCTGATGGACCGAGGAGGGGCCCAGAACCGGATCGATCCACACCTCGAACTGCGCGAGCGCCGGCGCGGCAAGCGCCCGGGCGATGCCTATGTCCGCATTGTCAGGCCATTCGAATCGGACTTCGAGCGCGGGCACGAAGGCCAGCTGGTGGCGACCACCGAGACGCTGGTCGTCGACAGCGGGTGGCGGCGAACGGTCGCCACCGCCCGCTCCTGGCTGATCGGCAAGCCCATCTCCAGCGAACGCGAGGAGCACGAGCGCCTGACCAAGGTCAAGGCGCTGGCCGTGTTCAGCAGCGACAACATCAGCTCATCGGCCTATGCCACCGAGGAGATGATGCGGGTCCTGGTGGTGGCGGGTCTGGGCGCATTCAGCCTGATCATGCCGCTTACGCTGGTCATTGCCCTGGTGCTGGCCATCGTGGCCACGTCGTACCGCCAGACCATCCGCGCGTATCCGAACGGCGCGTCGAGCTACATCGTGGCGTCCGACAACCTGGGCGCGCCGGCCGGGCTCGTGGCGGCTGCGGCGCTGTTGATCGACTACACGCTTACCGTGGCAGTGTCGGTCTCTGCCGGCGTGGCGGCCATCACCTCGATCGTGCCGGACCTCATTCCACACAGGGTGCCGATCGCAATCGGCATCGTGGTGCTCCTGACGCTCGGCAACCTGCGTGGCGTCCGCGAGTCCGGCACGATCTTCATGGCGCCGACCTACCTCTACCTGGTGGTGGTGCTGGGCATGATTGGCTTCGGGCTCATCGGCCTGGCTGCCGGGTTCATCCCGCCGTACACCCCGCCGCCCGCGTGGCTGGCGGCTGAGTCGGAGGGGACCCTTGGCGCGTTGGGACTGCTCACAGTCCTTCGGGCCTTCTCGTCAGGCGCCGTCGCCCTGACGGGCGTCGAGGCGATCTCCGACGGCGTACCAGCCTTCAAGCCACCCGAGTGGCGCAATGCGCGGACGACCCTGACCTGGGCGGCGATCCTGTTCGGCACACTGTTCATCGGCATCAGCCTGCTCGTCGGCATCCTGGGCATCGTGCCCGACCCCAGCGAGGGCCAGACGGTGCTGAGCGTGCTCACCCGCCACTTGACCGGCGACGGACCATACCTGGTGCTCGTGCAGGTATCGACTGCCCTGCTGCTTACCCTGGCCGCAAATACGAGCTTCGCAGACTTCCCGCGACTGTCCTCGTTCTTGGCCCGCGACGGGTTCATGCCGCGCCAGTTCGGCTTCCGCGGCGATCGGCTGGCGTTCACCACCGGCATCGTGGCCTTGGCCGGGATCGCGATCCTGCTGCTGTGGTACTTCGAGGCGAGCGTCACCGCGCTGATCCCGCTCTACACCCTTGGCGTGTTCGTGGCATTCACGCTCTCGCAGAGCGGGATGGTGCGACGCTGGTGGCACCGTCGCGAGCCGGGCTGGCGGCGTGGCCTGGTCATCAACGGCCTTG
Organism: Candidatus Limnocylindria bacterium; assembly: GCA_036556695.1. Lineage (GTDB taxonomy): Bacteria > Chloroflexota > Limnocylindria > QHBO01 > QHBO01 > DASSCW01. The sequence goes on along the minus strand of DATBIY010000062.1, from coordinate 1,800 downwards.
GCGCGGTAACCACGGGCGCCATCGTGGGGATCGTGGCGGTCAGCAAGTTCACCGGCGGGGCGTGGCTCGTGATGATCATGGTCCCGCTGCTGGTGGCCCTGATGTGGGCCATCCATGTCCACTACCAGCGGCTGGAGCGCGCCATCGCACCGCGCTCGGCGATTGTCGGCGCGCCGGCGCGGCCGCCCCTGGTGATCGTGCCGGTGGCACGCCTGGATCAGCCCTCCATCGACGCCCTCGCCTTCGCGCGCTCCATCTCCATGGATGCGCTGGCGGTGCACATCACCAACGACGCGTCGTCAGCGGAGGTACTGCGCGAGCAGTGGTCGCGGCTGGGCGCTGGGGCTGAGCTTGTGATCGTCGAGTCGCCGTACCGGGCGCTGATCGGCCCGCTGCTGCGCTACCTGGACGCTGTCCAGCGCCAGGATCCTGATCGCCGCCTGCTGGTGGTGCTCTCTGAGGTGGTGCCGCGGCACTGGTGGGACAACCTCCTGCACAACCAGACCGCGCTGCGGCTGAAGCTGCGGCTGTTCTTCCGGCCGAACACCATCGTCGCCGACGTGCCGTACCACGCCTGACGTTGCAGCAGGTGGAAGTGGTCGGGGCGAGAGGATTTGAACCTCCGACTTCATCGTCCCGAACGATGCGCGCTACCAGGCTGCGCCACGCCCCGACCGAGGGAGGCCCGAGTCTAGCAGCCGGGTGAGCGGGGGTCCAACCATCGGCCTCACCTACACTGCGCCACCAGATGCCGCGCCTGGACGACAACGAGCGCCTGCTCACCCTCCTCACGCTGGGCCTGAAACTCGGCGTGCTGCTGCTGGGCGTCATCGCCTGGCAGCTGGTGCACGGCAGCAGCGTCGACTTCCCGGCGCTCCACCTGTGGGACCGATGGGATGCGCCGCACTACACCGATCTCATCGTCTACGGCTACCGCGAGTTCGATCCGGGCAACCTCACCAACGACTACGGCTACCGGCAGGTCTACCCGGGAGACCTGCCGCTGTACATCGTTTTCTATCCCCTCTTTCCGTGGCTCGGTGCCGTGGTCAACGCCGTGATCCACAACCCGGTGCTCAGCGCGTTCATCGTGGCGGGGCTCGCGTCCGTGGTGCTGGCGCCGCTGTTCCATCGGCTGGTGAAGCACGACGAGTCGCCCGACGTCGCCCTGCGCGCGACCTGGTTCCTGCTGATCTTCCCAACCGCCTACTTCCTGCATATCGGGTACACCGAGGCGCTGTTCCTGGCGCTGGTGGTCGGCTCATTCCTGGCCGCGCGCACGCAGCGCTGGTGGCTGGCCGGCGCGCTGGGCGGGTTGGCGGCACTGACCCGCATCAACGGACTGGTGCTGCTGCTGGCCCTGCCGGTGGAGGCGGCCACCCAGTGGTACATGGCGCCGGCGGACTCGCGGCGGTTCCGATGGGAGTGGCTGGCGATCGGGCTGGTGGGGGTGGGATTCGGCGTCTACCTGGCGCTGAACTACGTCATCTACGGCACGCCGTTCCAGTTCCTGGTCGTGCAGCACGACCACTGGTTCAAGTCGCTGGCCTCGCCGGTGGATGCCATCAGCGGCGCCATCGGCTGGTTCAGATCCTCGGAGTTCGACGACAGGCTGATGTACGGCGCCATGGAGCTGCTGTTCGTGGGGATTGGCCTGGGTGGCACCGTGGTCGCCGCGTTCCGCTTCCGGCCGTCGTGGTTCGCCTGGATGGCGGGCAACCTGCTGCTGTTCGTGTCGACGTCGTTCCTGCTGTCGACGCCGCGCTACGCGCTCACCCTCTTCCCGCTGTTCGTGGCCCT
>DATBIY010000061.1:0-6390 GCA_036556695.1 Candidatus Limnocylindria bacterium | reverse complement strand
CCAGTTGTCACGCCAGTGGCATTGCTGGGTAGGTATGTTCGGTTGGGATAAGCACTGAAAGCATCTAAGTGCGAAGCTCGCCTCAAGATGAGGTTCCCCACTGGGTTAACCAGGTAAGACCGCAGCGAGACTAGCTGTTTGATAGGCCGCACGTGTACGCGCAGCAATGCGCTCAGCCAAGCGGTACTAATGGTCGAGGGCTTGACCTAATTTCACGCGCCTAGCACGACGCTGGGGCGCGCGATGCGGAACGTCCGCGACGAATTCGATTGCTTCCAATCATCGGTCAGCCGCCTTCGGGCGGCGCGAATTGAAGATCATCCCGGTGACGCTAGCGGAGAGGTTCCACCCGTTCCCATCCCGAACACGGAAGTTAAGCTCTCCAGCGCCGAAGATACTCGGGGGGCAACTCCCTGGGAAAATAGGTCGTCGCCGGGATTTTCATTTCTGCTGCCTTCCGCAGCCATGGACCGATGAGCCCGCTCGCACCTCGAGCGGGCTTCGTCATGGCTACGCGAAGCCAGGCTCTCGGCACCTGAGCGGGGGGAGTACCCTCTCGGCGTGGAGCGGATCTGCCCCTTCCTTGCCCTGGGAGAAGACCACCGCACGGTGATCGATGGGTACGACCCCGACCATCTCTGCCACGTTCGGACGCCACCCGCTACGGTGGACCGTGCCTTCCAGGCGGAAAGCTGCCTGGCCGAAGCGCACCGCCAATGCGAGTTCTATCTCGCCTTCGTCGCCGACCGTGACGCCGCGATGCCGCCGGTGCCCACGCCGGCGCCCGACACCCATGTCGCTCGAACGCGGCTGATCCTGGCGCCCGACGCTCGGCGAACGGCGGCGGCCGATGGGGCATACGCCTGGAGCCCGGGACGCTGGGTGGTAGCCGCCGGCATCGCGGCCGTCGGCGTGGCCGCGGCGGCCACGGCCGCGGCCGGTGGCTTCGGTCCGCTCTCCGGATCAGACCCCTCGCCGTCGAGCCGCGCCAGCCTGCCCGTGAACGTCCCGGTAGCCGGCACCGCGACGCCGCTGCCCACGGCCACGGCGACGCCCGGCATGCCGGCAAGCCCGGCCGCCACGCCGATGCCACGGCCCAGCCGCTCGCCGGCGCCGTCCAGCGCGCCGGCCACGCCAAAGCCGGAGACCTACGTCGTCCAGCTGGGCGACACGCTGTCCATCATCGCCAACCAGTTCGGCGTGAGCGTATCTGCCCTCCAGCAGGCCAACGGTATCAGCGACCCGGACGAGATCGTGCCCGGCCAGGTGCTGGTCATTCCGTAGCGGCGACCCACGGTGGGCCGGGGACTGGCGGGCCGCCTAGAAGGGTGGCTGACAGGTCCGGCAGAAGGTCGTCGCCTCGTCCCCGCCGATCTGGCGCAGCTCCTTGCCGCAGCGCGGACAGGGCTCGCCGCCACGCAAATGGACCTTCAGGAACTCGCGGTGCTGCTCCTGGATGTCGGGCGGGACGAGCTTGCGCAGGCTGGTCTTGGCATCCTCCATCACGGAGCGCATGGCGGCGTACAGTCGATCGATCTCCTCGGGGCTCAGCGAGCTCCGACGGCGCAGGGGCGCCAGCTTCGCCTCCCACAGGATCTCGTCGGAGTAGGCGTTCCCGATGCCGGCCACGAACTTCGGGTTGCGCAGCAGCGACTTCAGCTCGCCCGGATGGCGGCGGATGCGCTGCCGGAAGGCGTCCAGGGTGAGGGCCGGGTCGTCGGCATCGGGCCCCATGTCGCTCCAGCCGGGCACCGAATCGAGCGCGTCCGGCGCCGCGAGGTACAGCTTGCCCAGCATCTCGCGGTCGACGTAGCGCAGCTCGCCGCCGTCGGCGAAGCGCAGGCGCAACCCGGTGCGCGCCCGGACCTTGGGCTTGCCGTCGGCCAGCAGCCAGAAGCGGCCCGCCAGCATCGGATTGGCGGCCAGCAGGCGTAACGGCTTGCCGTCGCGCTCGAACGGCAGGAGCAGGAACTTGCCGCGGCGCCTGGCGGGACCCAGCGTGGTTCCGGCCAGGGTGTGCAGTTCCTCCGGAGTGGCGCGCATCAGGATGGGGGCCGGTGCGCTCGCCTCCTGCACCACGCGCCCGGCGGCCCGCGCCGCCAATTCCTCGGCGACGACCGTAAGGTCCGGGAGCTCAGGCACGCGGGGGTCCCATTTGGACCGTATGGTATGCTGCATCGGCTCTGTAGCGAACAACCGCATAGCCGCGCGCGGTGCGCGTTCGGTTCAGCACGAGGAGGAGCTCCAAGTCGAGCAACGACGCTAACGGTCGCTTTGCCCCGAACTGGTTTTCGAACGCTCTCCCTGTGCGGAGGGCGTTGTTGTTGCCACGGGGACATTGACCATCAAGGAGCGAACCTACTGTTGACAGACGAGACCAAGCAGCCGATCGCCGAGCCTGAGGCCACCGAGCCCCAGGCCGAGGCCACCGAGCCGGAGGCCACAGAGTCGTCGACCACGGACCCGCAGGCCAGCGCGCCCGCCGAGCCCGAGGCTGCTGAGACCGTTTCCGCCAGCGACGCAGAGGCGGAGGCCGCAACGGCCGAGCCCGCAGAGCCAGTGGCCGCCGAGGCCGCCAGCGCGGAAGCACCCGAGACCCCTGCCGACGCCGATGACACCGCCGACGCGGCTGCCACGGCCACCCCTGAGCCGCTGGCCGCAGCCGACCCAGAGCCGATGGAGGCCGCCGCCGAGCCGGCCGCCGCCGAGCCGGAGGCCGCCGAGCCGGAGGCCGCAGAGCCGGAGGCCGCCGAGCCGGAGCCTGCTCGCGAGCCAGTGGCCGCCAGCGCTGAGGCCGACGGGGCGATGACCATGGCCGACCTGCTCGATGACCCGGAGAACGAGGTCAAGAGCCTGAAGCACGGCGACGTGGTCGAGGGCAAGGTCGTCCGCATCGATCCGGACGAGATCCTGGTCGACTTCGGTGGCAAGAGCGAGGGCGTGGTCTCGAACCGCGAGCTGATGGGCCGCCGCGGTCCGCGCGACGGCGGGGACGAGTCGCGGCCGGAGCTCAAGGTCGGCGACGAGGTGCTGGTTTACGTCCTGCAGCCCGAGTCGCCCGAGGGGCATGCCGTCCTGTCGCTGCGCCGCGCCGGCCTGGAGCGCAAGTGGCGCGCCATGCAGGAGCGCTTCGACGCCGGCGAGATCGTCGAGGCACGCGTCATCGACCACAACAAGGGCGGCCTGATCGTCGACCTCGGCGTGCGCGGCTTCGTGCCGATCAGCCAGATCGTCGACTTCCCGCGCCGGCCGCGGGACGAGCAGCCGCGTGACGCCGCCCAGGAGATCGCCGAGAAGCTGCAGCCGTTCGTCGGTCGCACGCTGCGGCTCAAGATCCTCGAGGTCAATCGCAAGGCCAACCGCCTCATCCTTTCGGAGAAGGTCGCGCTCTACGAGGAGCGCCGCGAGAAGCGCGACGAGCTGTTCAGCAGCCTGCAGGTCGGGCAGCGGGTCAACGGCGTCGTGCGCAGCATCGCGCCGTTCGGCGTGTTCATCGACCTGGGCGGTATCGACGGCCTGGTGCACAAGAGCGAGCTGTCCTGGAACAAGGTGAACAACCCGGAGACCGCCTACGCCATCGGCGAGGAGGTCGAGGCAGAGGTCATCGACATCAACCACGAACGCGGACGTATCAGCCTGTCCATCCGACGGCTGCAGCCCGACCCGTGGCAGGAGTCGGTGGCCAAGTACCAGATTGGCGACCTCATCGAGGGCACCGTCACCAAGCTGGTGAACTTCGGCGCCTTCGTTCGCGTGGAGGAGGGCCTGGAGGGCCTGATCCACATCAGCGAGCTGTCCAACCAGCGCGTGGCCCATCCGGGCGACGTGGTCAAGGAGGGAGAGGTCCTCAAGCTGAAGATCATCAGCCTGGACTCGGAGCGCCATCGGCTCGGCCTTAGCCTGAAGCAGGCCGAGGATCGACCGGCGTCGGCCGCCCCTGCTGTACCGATGCCGTCTTCTCGCTTCGAGGAGCGGGCCCCGCGGCGTGAACGTGGCCGTGACCGCGATCGCGGGCGTCGCGACCGCGACTACCGCCCGGAGGACGCCATCAGCGAGCCAGACGAGGGGATCGACAACACCATGGCCGCCGCCTTTGCGTCGTCCGGCCTGCTCGACCAGTTCCGCTCGGAACCGGCCGAGGCCGCAGCCGCAGAGCCGGTGGCCGTTCCGGTAGAGGCTGATGCGGCCGCCGACGAGGCTCCGGCAGCGGAGGCTCCGGCAGCCGAGGCTCCGGCCGAGGAGGCACCTGAAGCCGATGCGGTCGCCGAGCCCGAGGTTGCAGCCGAAGCAACGGCGGAGGCCGAAGAGGCGGCCGAGGAACCGGCAGCGGCCGAGACATCCGACGAGGCCGCCGCGCCCGAGGTCGAGGCCGAGGCAGAGGCCGATGCGCACGCGGAGGAAGCGGAGGGCGCCAAGGCCTGATTCCGCGCTCCCACCCCAGCGACAGCCGAGGCGGGCCCGGATTCGGGCCCGCCTCGTGCATCCAATCGCGCATGGTGATCGTCAAGTAGCACTACGACGTAGTACCTATTGAAGGCAGCGGCACGTGATGGTGCCGTACACTCCAAACAGAGGCCCAGGCACGCAAGCCAAAGCCCCGGACCAGCGAGACCGAACCATGGACCGATTCGACAAGTTCACAGACAGAGCCAGGAAGGTCCTCACCCTGGCACAGGATGAGGCCCAGCGGTTCAACCACAACTACATCGGCACCGAGCACCTGCTGCTGGGCCTCGTCCGCGAGGGCGAGGGCGTGGCCGCGCGTGTGCTCGAGAACATGAACGTCGAGCTGTCCAAGGTCCGCACCGCGGTCGAGTTCATCATCGGCCGCGGCGACCGTCCGGTGGTCGGCGAGGTCGGGCTCACGCCACGCGCCAAGCGGGTCATCGAGCTGGCCATCGACGAGGCACGGCGGCTGGGCCACAACTACATCGGCACCGAGCACCTGCTGCTGGGCCTGGTGCGCGAGGGCGAGGGCATCGCCGCCGGCGTGCTGGAGAGCCTGGGCGTGAACCTGGACAAGGTGCGGCACCAGGTCATCCACGTCCTGAGCCAGAGCACCAGCGTCTCGCCGACCCAGGAGTCGAAGCGCCCGTCCAAGACCCCGACCCTCGACCAGCTGGGCATCAACCTGACCGAGCTGGCACGCGCCGGGAAGCTGGACCCGGTCATCGGCCGCGAGAAGGAGATCGAGCGGGTCATCCAGATCCTGGGCCGCAAGACCAAGAACAACCCCGCGCTGATCGGTGAGCCGGGCGTCGGCAAGACGGCCATCGCCGAGGCGCTGGCGCACCGCATCGTGTCCGGCGACGTGCCGGAGACGCTGTCCGAGAAGCGGGTGCTGACGCTCGACATCGGCTCGCTGGTGGCCGGCACCAAATACCGCGGCGAGTTCGAGGAGCGCCTCAAGAAGATCATCGAGGAGCTGCGCAGCAGCTCCGACAGCGTGCTGTTCATCGACGAGCTGCACACGCTGGTCGGTGCCGGCGCCGCCGAGGGCGCGATCGACGCGGCCAACATCCTGAAGCCGCCGCTCAGCCGCGGCGAGCTGCAGTGCATCGGCGCCACCACCCTGGACGAGTACCGCAAGTACATCGAGAAGGATGCGGCGCTGGAGCGGCGCTTCCAGCCGGTGATGGTGGAGGAGCCGACCGTCGACGAGGCGGTCGAGATCCTGTTCGGGATCCGTGAGCGCTACGAGGCGCACCACCACGTGAAGATGACCGACGAGGCACTGCGCCAGGCGGTGGACCTGAGCGTGCGCTACGTGGCCGATCGCGCGTTGCCGGACAAGGCCATCGACCTCATTGACGAGGCAGGATCGCGGGTGCGGCTGCGCAACGCTTCGGCTCCGCCGGAGATCAAGGAGGCCCAGAAGGCCCTGGAGGAGGTCACTCGCCAGAAGGACGAGGCGATCGCCGGCCAGGACTACGAGGGCGCTGCCCGGCTGCGCGATGAGGAGGCGCAGGCCAAGGAGAAGATCGAGGAGCTCAAGGCGGCCTGGCACGACGAGGCGGCCAAGGACGTGCCGGTGGTGACCGAAGAGGACATCGCCCAGGTCGTGAGCATGTGGACCGGCATCCCGGTGATCCGCATCAGTGCCGAGGAGTCGGAGCGCCTGCTGCACATGGAGGATGCGCTCCACAAGCGCATCGTCGGGCAGCAGGAGGCCATCGACATCGTCTCCAAGGCTGTCCGTCGCGCGCGAGCCGGCCTGAAGGATCCCAAGCGGCCCATCGGCTCATTCATCTTCATGGGACCCACCGGCGTCGGCAAGACCGAGCTCGCCCGGGCGCTGGCCGAGTTCATGTTCGGCAGCGAGGACGCGCTCATGAAGATCGACATGAGCGAGTTCATGGAGCGCCACAACGTGTCGCGCCTGGTCGGCGC
>DATBIY010000060.1:0-10819 GCA_036556695.1 Candidatus Limnocylindria bacterium | reverse complement strand
CCGCCCTGGCCGCCGGCGGCGCGGTGCTGACCCTGGTGGCCATCGCGATCCGCAGGCCGTGGGCCGTCGCGGCGACGGCCGTGCTGCTGGGCGCAGCCCTTGGCGCCTGGCGGGGCGCAGCCGCTGAGCTGCCCGTTGGACCGGGAAGCCTGGCCAACCACGTCGCCACCGGCAGCCTGACGCTGCGCGGGACGATCGCCGAAGAGCCACGGCCGCGCGGCGAGCGTCAGCAGGTCGTCCTCGATGACGTGTCCGTGGCGGAGGAGGAGCCGCGAGGCGGGTCCCGCGCACTCGACGGCCGGCTGCTGGTCCGGCTGCCGCGTGGCCTGGCGGTGGCCACCGGCGACGTGCTCGCCTTCGAGGCGGAGCTGGAGGCGCCGCGCGACTTCGACGGCTTCGCCTATCGAGAGTACCTCGCGCGCCAGGGCGTGGCCGCGATCGCCAGCCCGCGCCGCTCTGTCGTGGCCGGGCACCAGCTCGGTCCGCTGCAGGAGGCGCTGCGTGGGCTGCGCGCCGCGCTGCTGAACGGGCTCAACCGCGCGGTGCCCGAGCCCGAGGCCGCCTTGGCCGCCGGCATCGTGCTCGGCGCGCGCTCGGGCATCGACCCGGCCATCAACGACGCGTTCGCGGCTGCCGGCCTGACCCACGTGGTGGCCATTTCCGGCTGGAACATTGCGATGGTCGCCGCGCTGGCGGCCGGCATGTCACGCCCGCTGACCCGCCTGCCAGGCGGCAGGGCTGCGGCCGCGACGGCGGCCGCGCTGCTGGTCACGGCGTACGTGCTGCTGACCGGCGCGTCGCCGTCGGTGCTGCGCGCCGCGCTGATGGCCGGTGGCCTGCTGCTGGCGCGGCTGGGTGGCTCACGTTCGCACGCCATGTCAGCGCTGATGCTCGCGGCGCTGGTCATGTTGCTGGCGGCGCCATCGGTCCTTTGGGACGTCGGATTCCAGCTTTCGGCCCTGGCCACTGCCGGCCTGATCTGGTTCGGCGCCCCGTTCGAGGCGCGCCTGGCACGCTGGCCCGCGCTCATCCGCGAGCCGGTGGCGCTGACCATGGCGGCGCAGGTCACCACCCTGCCGGTGATCCTGCTCAGCTTCGAGCGGCTCTCGCTGGTCGCACCGCTGGCCAACGTGGTCGTCGTGCCGCTGGTGCCGGTGGTCATGCTGACCGCCTCGCTGGCGGCCGTAGCCGGCGCCATTCCCGCTATGCCGCTGGTCGGGCCGTTCTGCAGCTGGTCGGCCGGTGGGGCGGCGTGGCTTTACCTCCGGGTGATGATCGACGCCGGACAGCTGGCCGCGGCGGTGCCCATGGCGTCGGTCCCGCTCTCCGCGCCGCCCTGGCTGGCGGCGGCCTGGTATCCCTGCGTGCTGGTAGCTTCCCGCCACCTGGCTGGCGGGTCGCGCAAGGCTTCGAAGGCTATGCCCGAGCCCGGTGGCTTCGCCACTGGCCTTCTCCGGCCGCGGATGCTCGGTCTGGGCACACTGGTCGTGCTGGCAACGGTCACACTGGCCACGCGGCCAGATGGCCGGCTGCACGTGGTCGCCCTTGATGTGGGGCAGGGCGACGCGATCCTCATTCGGGGACCAACCGGCGAGACCGCGCTGATCGATGGCGGGCCAGAACCCGACCTGGCGATGCGCCGCGTCGGTGAGTACCTGCCCTTCTGGCAGCGCCGCCTCGACGCCGTGGTGCTCACCCACCCGCACGAGGACCATGTGGCAGGCCTGGTGCCGGCGCTCGAGCGATTCGATGTGGGCTCCGTCCTCGACCCCGGGCGCGACTACGACAACCCGAGCTACCGACGCTTCCTGGAGCTGGCGGCGGCGGGGCCTCCGGACTCGTACCAGCTCGCGCGCGCTGGCGACGAGCACGCGTTGGGTCCCAACGTCGCGCTCACCGTCCTCTACCCCACCGAGGCCGATGCTCAGGCGCCTCTGCTGGACGACGACGTCAACAACGGCTCGGTGGTGCTGCTGCTCGCCGCCGGCGAGTTCAGCGCGCTGCTCACCGGCGATGCCGAGGCTCCCGTGGAGGAGCTGCTCCTGCAGCGCGGGCTGGTCCCGGACGTAAACGTGCTCAAGATCGGCCATCACGGATCCGAGTCGAGCAGCACGCCGGAGTTCCTGGCGGCAGCGCGACCAGAGGTGGCGATGATCTCGTGCGGCGTCGACAACGAGTACGGCCACCCCCACTCCATCACGCTGGAGCACCTCGCTGCGGACGGGGTCATGGTGCGGCGCACCGACCTCGAGGGCAGCGTGGAGATCGTGGTCAGCCCGCGTCCGCTAGCATCGGCTCATGGTGGTTCCCGGCCGCGACCAGGCGATGGAGCTGCTCGGCTCGCTGGGCCTACCGGACGGGATCGTGACCCACTCCCGCGGCGTGGCGCGGGTGGCCGCCGAGGCCGCCCGGCTGGTCAGCGTTGCCGGAGTGCCGGTGGACGTCCGGCTGGTGGAGGTGGCGGCGCTGCTGCACGACATCGACAAGCTCGAGACGCGCGATGGCAGCGGGGTGCACGGGCAGGTCGCCGCCGAGCGCCTGACCGAGATGGGCTACGCCGAGCTCGCTGCTCCGGTGGCATCGCACCCGGTGACCTGCCTGCTGGATGACCGATGCTTCCCGCGCGGCTGGCCCTCGGTGCTGGTGGCCATCGCCGACCGGCACGTGGCCCAGGAGTTCATGACGGTGGACCAGCGGATCGATGATCAGCAGGCGCGCCACCCCGAGTACGTCGAGAGCCTGGAGGCGGCGCGGCGCCAGGCACACGCCCTGGAGCAAGAGCTGGCCGATGCGGTGGGCCTGGACGTCGACCAGCTGGTGGCGCGACTGCGGGCCGCGTGGGAGGCGGGAGCGTGACCGGCGCGCCCGCCGTCCCGCTCCTGCTGGCCCACGGCGACGACGGGTTTCAGCTGGACCAGCTGCTCAACGCCTTCGCGCAGCGCATCGGCGCGGTGGATCGCGTCGACATCGTGCCGGAGCGCAGCCCCGACGAGGCGGCGCTGGACGCCGCGCGGGTCGAGGCCGCCAGCGTGGGCATGTTCGGCGTGCGGCTGGCCGTGCTGCGGCAGCCGCTGCGCGCCGCAGGACGATCAACAAACGCCGGCGACAAGCTTCTGGCCCTGGCCGGCGAGCTGCCCGATGGAGCCGCGCTGGCCATGGTGGACGTGCGCTCCACCCGGGACGCGACCAGGCCGCCGGCCCTGCTCAACCGCCTGGCCAGCGCGGTGGTGACCCGCGGCGGGCTGGTGGAGGAGCGCGTCGCCCCGCGGCGCGGCGAGCTGCAGGCCTGGATCCGCAGCCGGGCGCGCGACCGCGGCGTGCAAGTGGAGCCGCGCGCCGCGGCGATGTTGGCCGAGCGCATCGGCGGCATGGTGGCCGAGACGGACGTCGAGCGCGGCGAGCAGACGCGCCTGGCGGCCGGCGAGGTGGAGAAGCTGGCCACCTACGCCGCCGGACGGCCGATAAGCGCCGAGGACGTGGAGGCGCTGGTGGCGGACACCCGGCCCGCCAGTCTGTTCGCCATCACCAATGCGGTGGATCGGCGGGATGCTGCTGCGGCGGCATCGGCTCTGGAGCGTGCACTGGCCGATGAGCAGCCCGCGCTCCGCATCCTGGGCGCCCTGCAAGGTCGCATCAGCGATTTGATCGTGGTGCGCGACCTCGAAGCACGCGGCGCACCTGCGGCGGAGATCACGAAGCGCGTCGGTCGTGGTAACGCCCGCATGGCCGAGCGGCTGGCCGAAGCGGCGCGGCGCTACAGCGGCGAGGAGCTGGAGCGGATGCTGATCGGCCTGTTCGAGACCGACCTGGCGATCAAGAGCAACGCAATGGAGCCGGAGCCGGCGCTGGCCGCCTGGCTGGGCGAGTTCGTGATCGGGATGCCGCGGGCCGCGAAGGGCGGCGCCGGGAGCCGGGCTTAGGCGGCGTTGGCGCGCAGGACACGATCGCTCTCGATCGCGAACGTGCAGCGCGCGTCAGTCAGGCCCAGGATGCCGATCAGCTGCTGGTCGACGTAGAGCTGCCGGCACGGCACGCACAGCGCGCCCGGGATCGCGAAGAACAGCCGCTCCTCGGCCACCGCGTCCTTGAAGGCGGTGTCGAAGACGCTGGTCAGCAGCTGGCCGTCGCAGAAGCGGCAGCTCTCGACCGGGCGTGACAGCTGGGCATAGTCGCTCATGGGCGCGAGCATGGATTCGCGCCGGGTGCCTCTCAATAGGAGGAGCGGGGCATATCGGCTAGTACCGATGCAGTACCTGGGTCAGACCAGGCGCACGACCTCGCTGGCGTTGCTCCACAGACGCTCGAGGCCGTAGTACTCGCGCTCCTCCGGGGCGAAGAGGTGGACGATCACGCTGCCGTAGTCGAGCAGCACCCAGCGGGCGGTGCGCATGCCCTCCACGCCGAGTGGCTTGATGCCCTCGTCGCGCAGCTCGTCGACGATGGCCTGGCTGAGGGCCTGGACCTGGCGGTCGCTGCGCCCCGAGGCGATGACGAAGTAGTCGGCCATGGTGGTGACCTCCGACGTCCGCAGCAGGACGATGTCGGAGGCCTTCTTGTCGGACGCCACGTCGACGATGCGGTGGGCAAGCTCTGCCGGGTCGCGCTCGGTGGTCGCCGGGGCCTTCGCTTCTGCCAGTGCCAGCTACTCCTGTGGTGGGTGCCGCTGCAGCGGATCGACGTTCAGGGCCGGGTCAGGACCGGCTCCTGCGCCGATAGAGGCCTTTCTCGGCGATCAGCTCCTCGACGGCCTGCGGCACAAGGTAGCGGATGGTCTGGCCGGCTGCCACCCGCGCACGGATCTGGGTGGCGCTGACATCGAGCGACGGCCCGTCGAGCAGGTGGATGCGGCGCGCCGCGCTGCCGAAGCGGCGCCGCAGCGCCGTCCTGGCCGGCAGCTGGCTGCCGGGCCGCGGACCGACCACCCATTCGATCAGCGACAGCAGGCGCTCCGGCTCGCGCCAGGTCTCCACCTGGGCCAGCGAGTCGGCGGCCATCAGCAGGTACAAGTGGGCGTCCGGATAGCTGCGCTGCAGCACCTCGGCGCTGTCGACCGTGTACGACGGACCCGATCGCTGGACCTCGAGCGTCGACAGCTCGAACAGCGGGTTGCCGCCGATGGCCAGGCGCGTCATCAGCAGCCGATCGGTGATGGAGCTCATCCCGCGCCGTCGCTTGTGCGGCGGCCGAGCCGCAGGCATGAACAGGACGCGATCGAGGCCCAGGCTGTCGGCGGCGAGTGTGGCCAGCCACAGGTGGCCGACATGCGGCGGGTCGAAGGTGCCGCCCAATATGCCGATGCGCTCCGCGCGCGCGCTGGCCTGCGCCTTTTGCACCTGGGGCGCCGCGCGGCGTCTGCTGGCGACGACGGCCTTCACGCGTCGTCCTCCTCGCCCCATTCCAGCTCGACACGGCCGATGCGCACCATCGTCCCCGGTTCGGCTCCCCGGCGACGCAGCTCGGCGTCGATGCCCATCCGCTCCAGCGTCCGCTGGAAACGGCCGCGCGACTCCTCGTTCTCGAAGTCGATGCGGGCGGCGGCGGCCTCGATGCGGCGCCCCCGAATGCGCAGCCCGTCGTCCTCCGGCAGGACCTCCCAGCCCGCCACCAGCGGGTCGAAGCGGTGGACACGCACCGCCGGCGCCGTCTGGACCTGCGCCTCGCGACTGATGGCCTCGTCCATCGCGTCGCGCAGCGCCGCCCGCAGCTCGTCCAGGCCGGTGCCGTCGTGCGCCGAGACGCCGATCGGCTGGCGGCCGGCGCGGGCCAGCTCGTCGCGCAGCTTCGGCCAGCGGTCGTGGACCTCGGGCAGGTCCAGCTTGGTGACGACCATCGGCATCGGGCGTTCGAGCAATGCCGGGTCGCGCAGCCGGAGCTCCTCCTCCACCACCAGCCAGTCGGCTGCGGGATCGGCGGCGGCGCCGTTGACGACCGCCACCAGAACTCGCGTGCGCTCGACGTGCCGCAGGAATGCGTGCCCCAGCCCGCGCCCCTCGTGCGCGCCCTCGATCAGTCCGGGCAGGTCTGCGATCACCGCGGTGCGCTCGCCATCGTCCTCGGGATCGAGCTCCATGACGCCCAGGTTGGGGCTGACGGTGGTGAAGGCGAAGGCGCCGACCTCTGGCCTGGCGGCGGTCAGCGCGGCGAGCAGGGTCGACTTGCCAGCGTTCGGCGCACCCACCAGCCCGATGTCGGCGATGAGCTTCAGTTCCAGCTCGATCCAGCGCTGCTCGCCGGGCTGCCCCTTCTCGGCGTGCGTGGGCGCGCGGTGCGTGGGCGAAACGAAATGCACGTTGCCGCGGCCACCGGTTCCGCCGCGGGCGACGACCAGTCGATCGCCGGGTGCCAGCAGCTCGCCCAGCTCCGCCGGCGCGACGGTCTCGCCCTGCCCCTGGCGTTCCGCAACACGGGCGACCGTGCCGGGCGGCACGTGCAGCACCACGTCGGTGCCATTGCGACCGTGGGAGCGGCGCCGGCCACCCGATCCTCCGGGCTGCGCGCGGACGTGGCGTCGCTGGCGGACATCGGCCAGAGTGGTCATGCCGGCGGACACCTCCAGCACCACGTCACCGCCCTTCCCGCCGTCGCCGCCATCCGGCCCACCCCGCGGAACGTGAGCCTCGCGCCGGAATGACGCCGACCCGTTCCCGCCGTCGCCGGCAGCCACGAAGATATGCGCCTGGTCAGCGAACATGGGGCGCGATCATAGCAACGGCCGGTGACGCGGCCGGAAGACTGCGTCGGCTGAGCAGCCCTATAGGTAGCGCAGCGGGTTGACCAGCAGGCCGCCGACGATGACCTCGAAGTGCACGTGCGGCCCGGTGCACATCCCCGTGCATCCCACGGAGCCGATGAGCTGCCCCTTGGCAACTGCCTGGCCGGGCTCCACCGAGATCGAGCCCAGGTGGTTGTAGAGGGTGGTGATGCCATTGCCATGGTCGATGCCGACCACCAGCCCGCCGCCGTTGTTGCGCCACCCCGCCCAGGTGATCACGCCGGCGTCGGCGGCCATGGCGGCCGATCCCGCCGGAGCGGCGATGTCGAGCGCCATGTGCGCGGAGCTGAAGTAGGTGGTGATCGTCCCGCCGTGCACCGGCCAGGCCAGTGCGCCGCTGCCCTTCACCACCGGTGGCGGCGCAGGCGGCAGGGCGGCGACCACCGGCGGATCGGGTGCAGGGAGCGGCGGCTCGATGGGAGTGGGCAGCGGGGTGGGCTCGGGAGGGGGGCGCAGGTGCACCTCGCGCGGCTGAAGCATGGGATCGACCGAGCCTCCGACTAGGTCGAAGGTGCGCGAGCGAATGGCCGGCTCGGCATTGGCTGCGCCGCGGGCGCGAGCCACGAGCTCGAAGGGCAGGAATCCAGCGGTCGATGCGTGCGTCGATCCGATGACCTGGCCGCGCGCAGCCACGATTCCCGTAGCGGCTGCGAAGGCGACGAGGCCGATGACGGCGATGTGCGTGACTGCCCGTGCCAGCGATCGAGAATGGGTCAGTCTGCGCAGCGGCCGCTGCGGATCAGGCAATACGAGCGCTCCCCGGCGTGTTGCTGGACTCGGCGCTGCGATTTCGCTCTCCCCGAGGCCGGCGCTGGCAGCAAACCGGTATCGAAATCTGGCCTTGCCGATGGTACCAGCGCCCTCGAACGAGGGTCAAACCCTCAGCGGCAGGCTCGCAGCATCCGTCAGCGCCCGGTTCCGACCTGGAGTGGCGGCGACCCAAGCTCGGTGAGCGGTCCATCGGGACCGACGAGCGTGATCCAGTACACGCCGGGCCGCTCTCCTGCCTCGGGCAGCGTGACCTCCAGGTCAACCGACTCTCCGGGCTGCAGGGGCGGGACGTCTCCGCTCGCCAGCGGCAGCTCCGCCAGCTCGGCGGGCGGCACGCGCAGGTACGGCTGCTCGGTCGCCGCCCACGCGCCGGCCAGCTGGGTCCCTGGCGGCCAGGCCTCCGTCCCGGTGTTGGTCAGCCGCACAACCAGCGACGACCCGTCAACTGCGGGCGGCCAGAACGGCGGCCCATTCCCGGGCACGGCCTCGGGCTGGGCGCCGGCCGCCGACTCGAGCTCGGGAACCAGGTAGGCGGCCGCGAGCGGACGAGCCCCGAAGTGCCTGGCCAATGCGTCGAAGATGCCCGCGGCGGCCGCCGCCTGGCCGTCCGGCGAGGAGAGCAGGCTCTGCTCGGCGCGCAGGGTGATGGATCCCACCTCGGTCAGCACCGACGGCATCAGCGCGCCGCGCGTCGGCTGCTTGCGCGGGTCCGGGCGCTCGGGCGTGGCCTGCAGCAGCGGCGGCGCCACGATGTACAGGTTCTGGGCCTCGATACCGCGGTCCTGGCGGTCGTAGCTCGCGACGTCTTCGATCGAACGGACCACGCCGTCCTGGATGGCCTGCGCAAGCGGTGCCGTGACGTTGACGCCCCATGCGGTCTCATCGGTATAGAAGGTCTGGGTGGCCGCGATCTCGAACACCACGCCGTTCTGGGTCATGGAGTTGATGTGGATGCTGACCAACACGTCCGCGCGGGCGACGTTGGCCACGTCCAGGCGGGCCTGCAGCTCGTCACGCGTGCGCACCGCGCCCTCGGGATCGAAGCCGGATTCGCCGTCACCGTTCACGTCGCGCCAGTCCGGGCCGTTGCAGCCGAGCTGCGGATAGTCGTCGCCGGCCAGCGCGGCATCGGCCTCGCGGGTCATGACCACCGTGATGCCCTGCTCCTGCAGCAGGCGGCGCAGCTCCAGGCCAATGGCCAGGGTCATGGCCTTCTCGCTGAACTCCACGCCACGCTCCTGCGGATCGGGGACGCCCCAGTCCAGGCAGCCGCCGTGCCCCGGGTCGATGGCGACCACGACGGCCGCCGGGTTGGGTTCGTACACGCTGCTATCCGACCCTGGCGCGGGCCGTACCCTGCCGGTGGCGGTACCACCACTGGCCGATGGACTGGGCAGCACGAAGCTGGGTGACGGGACGACCGGCGTGCCGCTGGCCGAGGGCTGCGGGCTGCAGGCAGAGAGCACGAGGCCCAACGCCAGCAGGCCGGCGAACCAGGGACGGCGCGAGCGCGGGATCACGGGAAGCGGAGGGTCAGCTGCCGCTGCGCTCTGAGGCTTCCACGCTCTTGCTGAGCGACACCAGGAACTCGGCGTTGTCCTTCGTCTTGCCCAGGCGCTGCATGAGCAGCTCGATGCCCTCATTGGGGCCGACCGCCGAGAGCATGCGGCGCATGGTCCACACCATCCGCAGCGTGTTCTCGTCGAGCAGCAGCTCCTCGCGCCGGGTGCCGGAGCGCAGGACGTCCATGGCCGGGAAGATGCGCTTCTCGGCCAGCTTGCGGTCAAGCGCGATCTCCATGTTGCCGGTGCCCTTGAACTCCTCGTAGATGACGTCGTCCATGCGGCTGCCGGTGTCGACCAGGCAGGTGGCGATGATCGTCAGCGAGCCGCCGTTCTCGATGTTGCGCGCCGCGCCGAAGAACCGCTTCGGCGGATAGAGCGCCACCGGGTCGACGCCACCCGACAGGGTCTTGCCGCTGGCCGGAAGGGCCAGGTTGTAGGCGCGCGCCAGCCGGGTGATCGAGTCGAGCAGTATCACCACGTCGCGGCCGGTCTCCACCTGGCGCTTGGCGATCTCGAGCGCCATCTCGGCCACGCGGGTGTGGTTCTCGGTGGGCTCGTCGAAGGTCGAGGCGTAGATCTCGCCGCGCACCGAGCGCTGCATGTCGGTGACTTCTTCCGGCCGCTCGCCGATGAGGGCCACCATCAGCAGCACCTCCGGGTAGCGGTCGGTGATCCCGGCGGCGATCTGCTTGAGGACGGTCGTCTTGCCGGCCTTGGCCGGCGACAGGATGAGGCCGCGCTGCCCCTTGCCGATGGGGCTGATCAGGTTGATGAGGCGCTGGGTCAGGTTCTTCTGGTCGGTCTCGATGTCGAACATCTCGTCCGGGAAGACCGGCACCAGTGAGTCGAAATAGGGTCGCCGCTTGGCCGTATCCGGGTCGACGCCGTTGACGGTGTCCACCCGCAGCAGGCCCCAGTACTTCTCCTGATCCTTGGGCGGGCGCGTCTGGCCGTCGACCTTGTCGCCGGTGCGGAGCCCGAAGCGGCGAACCTGGGAGGACGAGACATAGATGTCGTCGTTCGACGGCATGACGCCGTGCCGCCGCAGGAAGCCGAAGCCCTCGTCGACGATCTCGAGGATGCCGCTGGCCACGCCCGGCTGCCCGTTCTGCTGCTCGCGTCGGGCCTGGCTGGGAGCCAGCGGCACCACGTCCAGCAGCTTCAGCACCAGGTCCGAGTGCTCGAGCTCCTCGTAGTTCTCGACCCCGTGCTCGGCTGCCAGCTCGCGCAGCTCGTCGATGTCCTTGGCCTGCAGATCGGCCAGGTTCATGCCCGGATCATCGGCGTCGGTCGGGAACGGCCCGGCGTAGATGGACGAGTACTGGCCCGACGCGTACGGGTTGCGGCGCTGGTATGAGGTGCGCGGCTGCTGGCGGCGGGCGCCATCCTGCCGGCGCCGCGGGCGGCCCCTGCGCTGGGCTCGTGTCTCTTCGCTCATCGGTGCCTCGGCTGCCGGAGTTGCATGTAGGGGGAGTCCTCTGTGGAACGGGAAAGGATGGGGGTGCTGTCCGGCAAGGACGACAGGCTCGGGAACGATCTGATGCCGATCGGGCTCACGAGACTGCCGGTCTCGTCCGTGTGTGGGGACGCGCGGCGGTACGGGTCAGACTTTGCGGGTCCCTGCGCGGGTGGTGATGTTGGGCCCGCCGTAACCGCTCATCTCGCCGATGAGCAGGGTCCTGATCTGACGCAGGACCGGCCGCCAGTCCAA
>DATBIY010000059.1:0-15467 GCA_036556695.1 Candidatus Limnocylindria bacterium | reverse complement strand
AGGACGCGCTGGATGTTCAGGTCGTCATCGACGACAAGGACCTTCGTGGCAGCCATGCAAAGCCCCTGGCAGGTTCTGGACCGATGGCGCCGCACCACGGCGCCGATTCGCGATTATACGGGCGGCTCCCCGTCCAGGTGCCTCGCCAGGAAGGCCAGGACTCTTTCCTCATAGGCACGACCGCCCACCGCGTGCGCCTCGGAATGGGCCGCGCCGTCGACGACCATCAGCTCCCTGGGCTCGTGGGCCGCCTCGAACAGCGCCTGGGACTGCGTCCAGTCCACCAGCCGATCGTCTCGCGGCGCAATCAGCAGCAGTCCCCGTGGCGATATCCGAGCCACGCGCTGCACCGGATCCCGCAGCAGCGTCCTGGCGCGGGCCGATGCCGCCGCCACAACCAGCCGCGCGCCAAGTCGCGGGAACGGGTAGTGGCCCTGGCGCATCCGATTGCCGATTGGGTTCTCGACGCGGGCATAGGCGGCATCGGCCACCACCGCGGCAACCGGCAGGTCGGGAGCCGCCATGATGGCCACCGAGGCGCCCATGCTGATGCCCATCAGCGCGATCGGCCCGTAGCCGCGGCCCTGCAGGAAGCGAACCGCGGCCGCCACGTCGCGCTGCTCCAACGTTCCAAGGGTGATTGGCGCGTCATCGCTGCGGCCGTGGCCCCGGAAGTCGAACTGCAGGAGGTTGTACCGCGGCTGCAACCACGGCACGAACTCGGTCAGCCACGGCAGCCGGTGCCAGCTGAAGCCGTGCATCAGGATCACCGCTGCGCGAGTCTCCCGCGCGGCCGGGATCAGCCAGCCATCGAGCGTGACGCCGTCGTCGGTGGTGAAGCGCACGTCCTCGTGCTGGAGGCCGATCTCGCCCGGGTGCGCGGGCGCGCCGGCCTCCATCGGCTCCAGCGGCTTGCGGCCAGGCCGAACCACCCGCCTCGAGCCTTCGACGGTCACGAAGCCCAAGTAACCGGCGGCGCCGGCCGCCACGATGCGGCCCAGCCAGGCGGCCAGGCTGCGACGACGCATGGAAAGCGCGCGTGCCATGGCTCAGCCGGTGGCGCCGGATCCCTCGGCAGGCGGGTTGGCGACCCGCATGGCGTTGGAGATCGGCCGCGTCAGCTCGGCAAGCTCCATGGGCACGATCCACTTCGTCGAGTCGCCGGCGGCCAGCGCCTTGAGCGCCTCGAGGTACTGGAGCGCCATGGTCTTGTCGTCGACACCCTTCGCGGCGCCAAAGATCGTCTGCAGCGCGTTGGCGTAACCCTCGGCCTGCAGGATCTGGCTCTGCCGGTTGCCCTCGGCCCGCAGGATCGCACTCTGCTTGTCGCCCTCGGCCACGTTGATCGTGGCCTGGCGTGTGCCTTCGGACTCGGTGATGACCGCGCGGCGGTTGCGCTCGGCGCTCATCTGCCGGTTCATGGCGTCCTGGATATCGCGCGGCGGCACGATCTCGCGGATCTCGACGCTGGTGATCTTGACACCCCAGCGCTCCGTCACCTCGTCCAGCTTGGCGCGCAGGATGTGGTTGATCTCCTCGCGCTTGGCCAGCACGTCGTCGAGCGGGATGTCGCCGATCACCGCGCGCAGCGTGGTGGCCGCCAGCGCCTGCGACGCCCCCGAGAAGTTCGTGACGGCGGTCACCGACTGCTCGGGATCGAAGACCTTGGAGTACACCAGGAAGTCGATGTTGATCGGCGCGTTGTCCTTGGTGATGCAGGTCTGCTGCGGCACCTCCAGGTAGAACTCGCGCAGGTCGACCTTCACCGGCTGCTGGATGATCGGCACCAGCAGCACCAGCCCCGGGCCGGCGGCGCCGTTGGTCACGCGCCCGAGCGTGAAGATGACGAGCCGCTCGTACTGGCGAACGATGTTGATCGTGCTCCAGATCAGGAACAGCAGCACCACGATGCCGGCGACCAGGATCGCCAGCATGACCGGATCATCCATGGCTCGGGGATCCTCCCTACACGGGCCGATTAGCCAGCGTGAGCATACGATGAACGGCTGATCTGCGGGATGCGCAGCCCCTGTGCTGACCTCACATGAATCTGCCGCTCTGGCGGCTACGGCGCGAACACCACCTTCAGCGCCTCGCTCCGACCACGGGACAGCGCCACGCTCATCGCCCGTCGCCACTCGTCCAGCGTGAACCGGTGCGTGACCAGCTCGCCCAGCGCCACCTCCGGGTGCGCCACCAGCAGGCGCATCGCCTCGTCCATGGTGTGGACCCCCGCAGCTGACGGCTCCGCGCCGTACACGTACGCCCCGTGGATGCGCAGCTCCCTGGCCCAGGCCAGCGTCCAGTCCAGCGAACCCAGCTCCCCGGGGCCACCAACCAGCCCCAGCCGGCCGCCCGGCGCGGTGGTGCGCATGGCATCGGCCAGGCTGGAGCGCGTGGCCACCGCGTCATAGACCTGCGCGAACCCGCCGCTCAGGACCGTCCTTCCCAAAATGGACCGATACGCCCTGGCGGCCGCTCGCGAGGTCGCTGCACGCACGGCCGACTCGGCCGGCTCCGCACCAAGCCGCTCAGCCAGCTGGCGCTGGAACGCGTGGCGCGCCACCACCACGACGGGCGCCTCCGGCGCAACCAGCCGCAGCGCGGCAACCGTGCACAGGCCCAGCGTCCCCGCGCCGATCACAAGGACCGGCTGCCCGGGGTCGGGCGGCTCGGCGAGCACCGCGTGGAGGGCCACGCTGAACGGCTCGATCAGCACGGCAGCATCGTCGGAAAGCGGCTCCGGCACGGCGTGCAGCTGCGAGCGGTGGGCGATCATTCCCGTCGACCAGCCGCCAGGGAGGTCGGCGCAGTAGCCAATCAGCAGCCCCGGCCCCAGCCTCTCGCTGCCTGCCGCGCGCTCGCAGAATCGGGCGGCGCCGGCCGCGCACCGGCGGCACGGATCCAGGCCGCGCACGGCGCACGAGATGACGGGATCCACCACCACCCGCTGGCCACTGCCCTCGACCACGCCCACCACCTCGTGCCCCAGCACGGCGGGGAACGAGGCAAACGGCGAGAGGATCGAGCTGGCATGCCCGGTCAGCAGCGCCAGGTCCGTCCCGCACACTCCGGAGAGCAGCGGCCGCACGCGGACCCAGTCGCTGTCGGGGAGCGGCGGCGGGTCGTATCGGTCCAAGGAGAGCCAGGGCATCCAGCCGCCGGTCAGGCGGGGCAGCCGCGATCCAAACAGCCGCAGCGCACGCTCGTTCAGCGCCGATGCGGCGAAGCGCAACCGCAGGCCGCGAAGGCTATCGGCCAAGGCGGTGGAAAGGTCAGTCCATGGGGACGCGGCGCACGATGCTCGGACCGACCCGATCCAGGATCTCGTCCAGGCTGTGCCCGGTGATGGTCAGGCCATGGTTCTTGAGGCCGATGACCGCGCGAGCCGGATCCGGCGCCTGGCGCACCAGCTCGGCAACCTCCAGGGCGAGCTCCTCGGTGCCGCAGGGATAGACGACCTCGGTGGAGACCGCCCCCGGCGCCCAGCCGTGCACGTGCAGGATGCCGCCGACCTCCGGATGCTCGCGGTAGATGGTCAGGTGCTCGATGGCGTCGACCGATACCCGTCGCGGTCGCACGTCGGGCGGCACGCTCAAACGCACGATGCCCGACGCCGGGTCGTAGCCGGTGACCAGCAGGATCTCGCTGCCCACGTCGCGCAGCCGGCTCTTGTCCACGCCGCTGGCGCTCATCCAGAAGCGATCGCCGTCGTGGCGCGCGCTGGCGTTCCCGTAGGACAGGCCGCCGATACCGAACAGCCGCTTGACGTGCCGCAGGTCCTCAGCGGAGAGCAGCTCGTCGATGGGCCACGGCGCGGGAAGGAGGTCGAGCTCCGCCATGCGCTCGCCGGCTCGGGTGATGGAGGCGGTGTGCTCGTCGCCCTGCCACAGCTCGCGCGGCAGGTCGGGCACGAACTCGTTCTCGATGACCAGCCGCGACTCGGCCAGGGGGATCAACCGCTCGACCACGGCGTCGAAGAAGGCACCGTCGTCGCCGTCATGCTCGAAGCGGTGGAAGCCCTGCTCCATGGTGATGAAGTGGGCGTCGGTCCCCTGGCGATCGCGGACCATGGGAATGAAGACGTTCGACAGCGACCGCACCAGGAGCGAGTAGCCGGCCTGCAGCATGTCCTCGGGACGCTGCGGCAGCTCCGCCAGCCCGACCACGAAGATGTCCTTCGATCGGCGCCGGAAGCTGGTGGGCGCCTCCGCGCTCACCGGGTTGAGGATGACGCGCACGCCGCTGTCGAGTTCGAGCGCGTCGCGGTTGCGGTGGCGGTGCACCGGGTGCCCGCGCGCCTCCAGCCGCTGGGTCACCCCGTCCAGGAACCAGGCCACCAGCCCGTCATCCGGCTCGCCGGCGACGGCCACGCCAGACGGCGCTGACCGCGACGAACCATCGAGGACGGCCAGGCCGCCGTGATCGTGCACCTGCTCCTCAGCCGCTTCCCGCATCAAGTCTCCTCTCACCTGGCTCGCGTTCACTTGGCTCGCTTTTGTTCGGCTCGCTCTTGTTCGGCTCGACGATGAGCTCCAGGCCATCGACGCCCACTACCCGCAGCGGGCTGCCAGCCGCAATTTCGGGGCCCGCGCTGCGCGCGGACCACGCTTCTCCGTTGGCGTAGGCGATTCCCCTGGGCGCGATGAGCGTCTGCGCGACGCCGCCGGCCCCCACCAGGGCGGGCAGCGGAAGGGGCAGCGTCGGCTGCCTGCGCATCGCCAGCAGCGCACGCACCACGCCGTAGACATAGGCCAGAGACAGTGCGACCACCACCGCCAGCAGCCAGGGGCTGATGGCCACGCGCACCGCGTCCTCCTCGGGATTGACGCCCGTCCACAGGGCCATCGCCCCCAACACGATCGAGATCACGCCGCCAATGGTCAGCAAGCCGAACGACGTCACCGTCAGCTCCAGCACCAGCAGGCCGATGCCCAGCAGGATCAGCAGCAGCCCGCCGATGTTCAGCGGAAGGCTGTTGGAGCCGATGAAGGCCAGCACCAGCGCCATGGCGCCCACTGGGCCGGAGAAGAAGTTCGGGTGGAACAGCTCGGAGACGATGCCGTAGAAGCCGATGGTGAACAGGATGAACGCCACGTTCGGATCGGACAGCAGGTGCAGGAACGCCTGCCCGATGTTCATGGTCGCGTCGCGGATCGGCAGCGCGGCCAGCGGCGGGATCGGACGCCCATCGGCTTCGAAGGCCTGGCCATCGGCCCTGGTGCCCTGGTCAACCTGCGCCAGCAGATCTGCAACGTCCGTGGCCACCATGTCGGCAACCGGCGGTCGCATGGCCGCTGCATCGGTCGCTGACAGGCTGGCTGCCTCCCGAACCGCGGACTCCGCCCAGTCGGCGTTGCGACCGTGCGCCTCGGCCAGGTCGCGGATGGTGGCCGCGTTCGAGTTGTTGATCTTGTCGGCCAGCGTGTCCGGCAGGTCCGTTCCTCCGCTGCCGACCACCGACGCGGCGCCGATGGTGGTGGACGGCGCCATGGCCGCCACGTCACCCGCCAACGCGATGAAGGTCGCGGCGCTGGCCGCCTCCGCGCCCTGCGGCGTCACGTAGGTGATCACCGGCACTTCGCTGCCCAGGATCGCCTGCAGAATGCGCTTCATGCTGGTCAGTTCGCCGCCCGGCGAGTCGATCTCGATGAGCACCGCCGATGCGTTGCCGCCCTGCGCGGCCGCGACGCCCTCTTCGATATACGCAGCGTTGATCTGGTCGATCACGCCGTGGAGGCGCAGGCGCAGGATCGGCTCACCGACCGCAGCGGCCGGCATGGCCAGCGATACCGCGCCGAGCAGGAGCGCGACGCCCGCCACGGCGCGCCGCAGTCGCACCATGCGGCGAGTATACGCATCACCCTCCGGTGGGCGGCTTGGCCGCCTCCCCGGCGAGCCCCAGCACCTCTGCCGCGACCAGCCGTGACCACGTCTCGAGCCTCGGCCAGGCGGCGGTCACCTCCGTCGGGCTGGCCATGCGACCGCTCAGCTTCTCCGTCTCGCGGACGTCGACCTGGCGCCCATCGGTCTCGACGGTGAAGACGACTCCCAGGTGGACCGATCCGACGGGGTTCGAGTCGTCGTTCAGCAGCCCAACCAGCTCGAAGCGCGGCTGCCATGCGGCCCGGAGCTCCTCGGCCCATTCGCGCTGCAGGCCGGCCATCAGGGCGTCCTGGCCGTGATCGACCGGGTTGAGGTGCCCGCCGACCCCGATGCTGGCCTTGTTGTGCAGCCGCGGATCGCCGCCCGCGGTGGTGCGCTCCATCAGGAAGGTCGCCTCGCGGTCGCGCACGACAACGTACGGAATGAGCTGCTTCCAGTTCGGCGACTCCTCGGCGACCGGCCGGTCGAGGTATCGGCCATGGCTGGCCACCGTGGCCCGAAGCTCGTCGAGCAGGCCGTGGCTGGCCTGGCGGATGCCGGTGAAGTCGCAGCCGCCGGGAACCGCCGCGCGGGGCAGAACCAGCACCTGTTCAGTCATCACTGACCTAGGCCGGCTGAGAGGGACCCGCCTGGGCGAGCTGCAGGGCGAGGGCCGCGGCCTCCCGCGGGTCGCGTGCGCGGTGGACGCGCGGGCCGCCGAACCGATGGTCGGATTCCAGCCGCCACGATGACAGGGCAACCACGTGGCGGCCCATGCGCAGTGCAAGGCCGATCTCTGACAGCGTCCCGTGGCGCCCGCCGATGGCCAGCACCGCATCGGCCGCGGTGACGACGACCAGGTTGCGAGCCACGCCCAGCCCGGTTGGGATGGCCTGGCGCACGAAGGCATTGGCCTCGTGCGCGTCAGCGCCGGGAAGGATGCCGATGGTCATGCCGCCGGCCCCGGCCGCTCCCCGGGAAGCGGCCTGCATGACGCCCCCCAGCCCGCCGGTCACCACCGTGGCGCCGCCGCGAGCGAGCAGCTGTCCGGCCTCCTCGGCCCATTCGAGCAGCCGATGGGCATCAGGACCTCGTGGCTCACCCTCGCCGATGACGGCGACGTGTGGTGGTCGGACGGGAAGAATCGGATCGCTCATCGTGCTGCGCTCAGGGGTGGTGACGGTACAACGGACGCCGCGGCCAGTGGCACCCGCGCCAGCACCCGATAGCGGGCGGGGCCGCGGCCCAGGTGACTGCGGTAGAGCAGGGTGGCATCCACCGGGATCCGGCCCTGCGGCATCTTCATGGCGGTGGCCGGCAGTGACGTCCCGTGCCGGTCGCGCGACCGGGCGAGCGTGACGTGCGCGCGAAACGCCTGCTCCCCCGCGATCCCGCTCGCCAGATGGACCGCGGCGGCAAGCTGAGCCAGCTCCTTGCGTTCATCGGCCACGCCGTACCACATCACCCTGGCGCGGTTGCCGCGCGGGAAGCCGCCGAGGCCGCAAGACGAGACCTCGAACCCGCGCGTACCAGCAACAGCGGTGACGACGCGCGCGACCATCGGCTCCACTGCCTCAGGCTCCACGGCACCCAGGAAGGCGAGGGTCACGTGCCAGCCCTCCGGCTCGGTGAAGCGCCATGCCGCATCGACGCCTGGCTGGGTACGCACGTCGGCGACGAACGAAGCCAGTTGCTCGCGCAGCTCATCCGGCAGCGGCACGGCCCAGAAGCAGCGCCAGGGACGCGAGGCATCGTCGGCCACCGGCGTCAGGCGCTGGCGCGCTGGAGGCGCGCATCCACGATGCCGACGAGCTCGCTGAGCGACCGGATGAGCGGCACGCCCTGGGGCACATCGACTTCGGTGTAGCGCTCGCGGCGGTCGATCAGCACCGGGGAGATGCCGACCGCCTGGGCGCCCTGCACATCGGCGTCGATATGGTCGCCCACGTGGAGCGCCTCCCGCGGACGGACACCAGCCTGCTGCAGCGCGTGCTGGAAGATGCCGGCATGCGGCTTCTCGAAGCCGACCCGTGCGCTGGCCGCCACGAAGTCGAAGTGCGACACCAGCTCCAGCGAGTGGAGCAGCTCGGGCAGCTGCCAGATCCAGTTGCTCACCGCGCCGATGGCCAGCCCACGGGCGCGAAGCGCCTCGAGCGCCGGGACGGCATCTGGGAAGACGTGCCAACTGCTGACCAGCAGGAACACCTCGCCCAGCCGCCGATAGAACGCCTCCGGCAGGTCGGTGACGCCCAGCTCCGCCAACGCACGGCGGTCCATCTCCACGGTGCGCTGGAAGCTCGTCTCAGGCGTCGCCTCGAAGCCGCCCTCCCAGCCGTAGCCGCCGTGGTGGTACGCCCGGCGCAGGGCGTCGCGCAGCCCGTCCATCGGCACCTGGACGCCGAACTCCTTGAGCGCCAGCGTGTAGACGCCCTCCCACGATGGGTTGGCGCGCATGACGGTGTCGCCGATGTCCAGGAAGACGGCGCGCAGCGGAGTCATCGGCCCAAGCCTAGCGCCCGACTCTGACCATCGCCCAAACACCCCCGATCAGGCAGCCGAGTTCCCCATGCGGCCCAGGATCTGGTAGATCTCGGTGCGGTAGCGCAGGCCCGATGCGTGGCGCGACAGCCAGCGCAGGTAATCCGGGTCCTTGCGGGCCAAGTCGCGCAGCGCCCAGCCCGCGTATCGGCCGAACTCGAGCTTGGTGCCTGCGCTTGCCGAACGCGGCGGGGGTGGCACCGATCCCTGGCGCGTCGGCTTCTCCGCGAAGCCGTACGCCGTGCGGCGCTGTGCGCGATCCCAATTGGCGCGCAGCACCGGGTCACGGACCATGGCCCAGGCGGCGTTCAACTCGGCCATGCGCCGGGCGGCAAGCTGGCTGCGATCGTGGTCAGGGTGGTATTTCTGCGCCAGGGCACGGAACGCAGCGTTCAGCACCTCCTGGTCGGCGGTGGCCAGCACCTGGAGCACCCGGTACGGATCAGCGACGGCCATGGGCGCGGCTCGAATTGTCTCTGGGTTGGGCTGGCGGGTATCGGCTCAGTCGTTGTACAGCCGTTCCTCGATCAGCTTCTCGGCCGTCTGGCGGCCGGTCGGATCGAAGCAGCTGTACTCGAAGAGCTTCTCGTATTCGAGATCGACGTTGTCCTGCCCCCCGCGGTTCTTCTCGACGCTGACCACCACCCAGTCCCGATAGCGCTGAGCCTGGTACGGATTGAACTCGATGTTCACCTTGGCGACGATGTTGTACTTGTCGTTCAGGATCAGGATGATGTCGCTCTCGTAGTTGATGGCCGATGAGCCACGCAGGTGATGGTTGCGCAGCCGCTTGGCCTTCAGGCCCTCCCGATCGGCCGCGACAATGGCCACCACTGGCACCTCGAGGGCCAGGGCGATGTCCTTCAGGCCGCTGACGATGCGAGTAACCTTCTCCTCCTCGGTCGTCGGCTCCGGGATCACCGGCACCTTCTGCAGGTAGTCGACGAAAAGGACCAAGCGCCGCTCCTCGGTCCCGCGGTGCTCATCCACCAGCGACCTGAGGTTGTCCACCGTCGAGCTGGTGGCGGTGCCGCGCATGAGGTACAGGTTGCTGCCGTAGCGCGCGATCCGCTCCAGGCTGGGCCGCAGCCGCGGGTTGGTGCCGAGCTTCGCCCGTGTGCCCGTTTCCGCCGCCGCGGTGTAGGAGCCCAGGACCTCCTTCTTGACGTCCTGGATCTTCACCGCGCCCGACTTCTGCGGCAGATGCGTCAGCGCCGATTCCATGGCGATCAGACGCTGGATGAGGTATTCCTCCTCGTGCTCGAAGCACACGTAGAGGACCGTCGCCTGGCCACTGGCCGCCATGTTGCGAGCCATCTGCAGCGCCATGGTCGTCTTGCCGGCGCCCTGGGCACCGCCGATCAGCATCAGCTCGCCGGGCCTCAGCCCGCCGCCGATCGTCTTGTCCATCGGCACGAACCCGGTGGCGATGGGCATGAACTCCTCGACGCGGCCTGAAGCGATGCGCTCGTTCAGGTTTGTCAGGACGTCCAGCGCGGAGCGGGGCGCAAGCGTCCCCTCCCCTGCCTCGAGCTTCCACTCCGCGGATGGCGCGGACTCGGCGAGCGGCTCCTCGATCATTGGTGCAGGCAGCTCCAAGTATCTGGTCTGGTGTTCGCGTCACTCCCGCGTCCCGTGGGTTCGCTGTGGTGCGTGCTACTCGTGCGTGCCACGGTGCTCGGGCGCAACGGAGGCGAGTATACGTTCCACCTCCTATCCCCGAAATGACCCGATTGGGCTACCCGCAATGCGGCTGCTCAGCCTGTGCTGTCCGTCCGCTGCTCTGCTCTGAGCGTTTACAGGTGGAGCACACACCGACACGCGCGGCCGACCGAGGAGCCGCGCCGACAGTTCCTTGCTGCGCCCAGCAAATTTGGACCGCGACGCGGGCGAGATCGAGGCGAAATTTGCGCGTCCCGCATGAATCCGCCCATTCCCACTCTCAACTGGTCAGATGTGTGCTCCACGCGTATGCGCCACATAAGGGAGCGGTAATGTGCCGCGAAGCACCATGACGCGGTGGGAGGCAGGCTCCGAGTCGATTGGCAGGCGAGCGACCAGCTCCGAGAGCTGGGACGCGAGCTGCGGGTGGCGCGGGTGCTCGCCGGCAAGACTCAGAGTCAGGTCGGCAAGGCCATTGGCACATCGGCCGCGCAGGTGAGCCGCATCGAGCGTGCACGCGTCAGCAGCGTGAGCTTCCGCCAGCTGGTGCGGTTCGGCGCGGCCGTCGGCATGCAAGTGTGGATGCGCGCCTACCCGGGCGGCCGGCGCGTCATGGATGGTCCGCAGCTGGCGCTTCTCCATCGGCTCCGCGAGCACGCGCAACCATGGACATCGCGCACCGAGGTGACCATGCCCATCCCGGGAGACCTGAGAGCCGCCGATGCGATGCTCACCAACGAGATGTGCACGATCGTGGTGGAGGGGATCACGCGGCTCGTCGATTACCAGGCGCAGGCACGTGCCGCACTGGCCAAGAAACGCGACCTCGGAGCCGATCGCGCAGTCCTCCTCATCGCAGATAGCCGCAACAACCAAAAGGCCCTGCGCGAGGCCGGAGCACTCATCAACGAAGGTTCCCGCTTGGCACCGATGCAATCCTCCGCTCCCTCGATGGCCGGCGAGGATCCCGGAGACGATGGGATCCGTCGTGCTCCGGACAGCACGAAGCCCGGCCGCAGGGACCGGGCCTCGATGCGAAGGGAAGCGGAACCTAGGCGGGCTGGGGTGCCGGACCGCGCCGACGCTTGGGCGTCTCCTCGGCGGCAGGCTCCTCGTCGGTGACCGGCGGCTCGGCGCCTTCTTCAGTGGCCGAACGCGGCTTGGGGCCGGCGTCACGCGGCGGCAGGATGCCCTCGAACAGCGCCTCGAACTCGTCGTGCTCGATCGTCTCCTTCTCGATCAGCAGCGCGGCGAGCTTGTCGAGCACCTCCCGCTGCGCCATCAGCGCCTCGCGAGCCCGCTCGTAGGCGCGGTCGATGATCTGCCGCACCTCGGCATCGATCTTGGCCGCCACCTCGTCCGAGTAGTTGCGCTGCTCGCTGATCTCGCGACCCAGGAAGATCATCTCCTCCTTGCGGCCGAAGGTCAGCGGGCCCAGCTTCTCGCTCATCCCGTACTGGGTGACCATGGCGCGTGCCAGGTTGGTGGCCTTCTCGATGTCGTTCGACGAGCCGGTGGTCGTGTCGCCGAAGACCATCTGCTCGGCCACGTTGCCGCCGAGCATGCCGGCGATCTTGTCCTCGAACTCCGACTTGGAGTGGAGGTATCGGTCTTCCTGGGGAAGGCTCATGGTGTAGCCCAACGCCATGCCGCGGCTGACGATGGTCACCTTGGTGACGGGGTCGCACTTCGGAAGCACCCGCTGAACCACCGCGTGGCCACCCTCGTGGTAGGCGATGATCCCCTTCTCCTCCTCGGTGATGATCCGGCTGCGGCGCTCCGGGCCGGCGATCACGCGATCGATCGCCTCGTTGAACTCCGCGGCGCCGATCGACTTCTTGTTGCGGCGCGCTGCCAGGATGGCCGCCTCGTTGACCAGGTTGGCCAGGTCCGCGCCCGAAAATCCCGGGGAGCGGCGTGCCAGCGCCTCGATGTCCACCGTCTTGTCCAGGGGCTTGCCCTTGATGTGGACGTTGAGGATCTCCTTGCGCCCCTTGATGTCCGGCCGATCGAGCACGACCTGGCGGTCGAAGCGACCTGGGCGCAGGAGGGCGGGGTCAAGGACATCGGGCCGGTTGGTGGCGGCGACGACAATCACGTTGGTGTTCGTGTCGAAGCCGTCCATCTCGACCAGGATCTGGTTCAGGGTTTGCTCGCGCTCATCGTGGGAACCACCGAGGCCGGCGCCGCGCTGGCGTCCGACCGCGTCGATCTCGTCCACGAACACGATGCACGGCGAGTTGCGCTTGGCCTGCTCGAAGAGGTCACGCACCCGCGAGGCGCCGACGCCCACGAACATCTCCACGAACTCGGAGCCCGAGATCGAGAAGAAGGGCACGCCCGCCTCGCCGGCCACCGCACGCGCCAAAAGCGTCTTGCCGGTGCCCGGGGGGCCGACCAGCAGCACGCCGCGCGGGATGCGCGCGCCGAGGGAGTTGAACTTCTCGGGGTACTTCAGGAACTCGACCACCTCGGTCAGCTCCTGCTTGGCCTCGTCCACGCCGGCCACGTCGTTGAAGGTGACCACCGTCTTGTTGCCGAGGAACATGCGCGCCCGGCTCTTGCCGAAGCTCATGGCCTGGTTATTGGTGCCCTGCGCCTGGCGCATCATGAAGAAGATGAACACGCCGATCAGCAGCACCGGCAGCAGCGCGGTGATCAGCAGCCCCAGCCACTGGCCGGCGGCGCTGGGCTCGACCGGGTTGAACGGCACGCTGGCGGCGCAGTCGGCCGGATTCGGCCGGCCGGCGGCCTCGCACAGCTGCGCGAGAATGGCGTTGCCGTCCGAGTTCGGCGGCACGATGGCGGTATCGGGATCCTGCTCGCCCTTGCGCTTCACGATCAGCCGATCGCCGTCCATGGTGATCGTCTCGATGTTGGCAAGCTTGGCCGAGTCACTGACTTCGACGAGCAGGTTGGAGTAGGTGTACTGCTTCGCGCTCTGGTCGCCGAGCATGTACGTCCAGAGCAGCGCGAGCCCGAAGACGGCAAGGACGACGAGCAGGACGCTGTTGCGAACGAGTCTGCTGCTCAAGGTAGGTCTCTTCTAGCCTCCGTAGGGGTCGACGAGCAGCCGTTCGCACGACCGATCGCCTGCCTGCACGAACGCAGGGTGGCGCAAGTATAGGGTTGGCATGGGTGCCCCACCAATCAGGCCCATTAGGCCATGCCGATGCAGGACCGATGCCAGAGCCGATTGGCCCTTTTCCATATGTACGTGAGCAGGCACTCCGTGGATCAGCTATCAGCTCGCTCCAGGCGGATGACGCGTTCCCGGACCGACGCGCTGCGGCCGACACCGAGCTCGATCACCACGCCACCGCGCGGCCCTTCGGCCGCGTCCAGCAGCGCCTCGATTCGCTCGGCCGATGGCGCGGGGTCGCCAATTGCCAGGCGCAGCACCCTGCGGCCGATCGCCCGCGCCGGCGCGCGCCGCCAGTCGATGCCTTCCGCCGTTCGGCGCTGCGCCAGCTCGGCTGCGGCCACCGCGTCGAGCGCCTCGTCGTCGTCCGTGGCCAGCTCCACCAGCCGCGCGATCGCTTTGACGGCGGCTGGATTCACGCGTTCCAGCGCGGGCAGCACCTCGAGGCGGATGCGGTTGCGATCGGCCGCGGCCGGGTCGTCGTTGGTCTCGTCGTGCAGATACGCGACGCCGGCGCCGTCCAGCAGCGCTCGCAGGCGCGCCCGGCGCTCCCCGAGGAGCGGGCGCACGACACGGCCGCGGCGCGCGGGAATGCCGCGCAGGCCGCGCAGCCCGCTCCCGCGCGCGACCCGCAGCAGGACCGTCTCCGCCAAGTCGTCCATGGTGTGCGCCGTGGCGATCAGGGCGTCGGGTCCCACCTGCGCGGCCACCTCTTCGAGGAAGCGGTAGCGCGCATGGCGCCCGGCGTCCTCCGGCGACCGACCCTCGACTCGTGCGAGCGCCGCCACATCCACGCGCGAGCCGCTGAACGGCAGGCCGAGGGAAGCCGCCATGCTCGCGACGTGCTCCGCATCGGCAGACGAGCCCTCTCGCAGGCCGTGATCGAGGTGGGCAACCGTGATCTGCCATCCGCGTGCGCGATCGGCCACCAGGCGGGCTGCGCCGTGCAGCAGCGCGGTTGAATCGGCGCCACCGGAGACCGCCAGGACAATGGGGACTCCGTCAGGAAGGGCCAGTCCATCGGCTCCGCGAGCAACAGCGTCGGCAAGCTCGCGGATGGGGTTGGGTGAGGGGGTGGTAGCGGAGGGCGGATTCGAACCACCGACCAAGGGCTTATGAGTCCCCTGCTCTACCACTGAGCTACTCCGCCACGCGGGCCGATTCTAGAACAGCCACGCGGCAGGCTCCAAATCAGGTTGGCCTAGTACACCGCCTGCGCAATCGCGCGGGCAGCGGTGACGCCCGACGCTCGGTCCTCGGCCACCACAGACACGAACAAGTTCTCGTCCTTCCAGGCGACGACCGTCTGCTCTTCGCCCTCCACCACATGCCCGTCGATCCGGCCGAGCGGCACCACCTCGGAGGTCACGCCGGCGGACTGCTCGAGGCCCACGACGAACCCCTGTTCGGTGCCTGGCAGCACGGCGAGCTCCGGCTCGAGCGCGACCACCACCACCGCCGCGAACTGGGTCTGGCCATGCACAAAGGATCGGATGCTGAACTCAGCCTCTTCCTGCAGGCCGGAGCTGTTCCGGAACCGCTTGGCTGCCTGCCGCTGTAGCCGTCGCGGCAGCTCCACGTACGAGTAGCCCGGGACGTCGACGGCAAAGATCTCTTGGTCCGTCAGCTCCGGCAAGACGGGCGTGGGACTGGCCGACGGCGACGGCGATCCAGCGGCGCTTGGCGTACACGC
This sequence comes from Candidatus Limnocylindria bacterium, assembly GCA_036556695.1. Classification (GTDB taxonomy): domain Bacteria; phylum Chloroflexota; class Limnocylindria; order QHBO01; family QHBO01; genus DASSCW01. The sequence goes on along the minus strand of DATBIY010000059.1, from coordinate 567 downwards.
CGTCAGCACCATCGCCACGCCGAGAAGAAGCCTCTTCATATGGAACCTCTAAGCAGCGGGTGCTGATTACCACACGAGTCCCGCGCCACACAATGGCGATTGCGGCCTATTGGGCCGAGAGATGGCACGTCGCCTGCTCTGTGCTCCCTGCACATTGGCCGCAGGGGGAATGACATGTGGCAACCGCATGACGGTGCACAGGCGGAGGTAGCCGAGAGCGACTGGCGCGAATGGTGGGTGCCGAGCGATGCGCTTGCCAGTCAGCCCGAGACGGACGAAGAGCAGGAGGGGCTCACCGAACCCATCTCGTATCCGCTGCCCATGGGCTTTCCGTGAATCCCAAGGCCTCCGGAGGGCAATAGCCGGAGTCTTCCACGCCATAGGCACATAGGCCGCGCAACTCCCAGATCGGATGCGGTGGATTGGGTCCGGCGAATTCCGCGCTCGCAAAGAGGTGCACCTTCGCATCACGTCTGTTCCACATGGCGACGGCATCTGCGGGGTCGACGTTCTCAATCGAGTAGACGTCAGTGCCGTCGACGTCACTCAACACATACGACGCGGTGC
>DATBIY010000058.1:0-4999 GCA_036556695.1 Candidatus Limnocylindria bacterium | reverse complement strand
GATCCGCGCACCCACCAGGTCCTCGTGGGGATCCATGGCGGCCGTCACGAACACGCCCTCGGCGAACTCGTAGACGCGGATCGGCAGGATCGGCTCGTCCACCCCCTCGGCCACCCACGCGAACTGGTGGCCGTCCCGATCTGGCGCCAGGCGCGCCCACAGCCGCATCAGGCCGACCATCGCCTGGTCGGGGGTCAGCTGGGGGAGCTGCTCCTCGAGCGCGGCTGCCTCGGCTCGGAACTCCGCCTCGCCGACGGCGTGGAACGGCTCGGGATGCTGCCGCACCAGGCGCTCGATTGCCTTGTCGATCTCGGCTCGAGCGGCCGTCGGGTCGGTGCTCGGCGCCACCGATGGGGTCGGCTGGGCCACGGAGCAGCCGCCAAGAATGACGACCAGAGCCGTGGCAACCAGGGCCGCGCAACGCCATGGCCCGATGCGCATTTGCTTCCTCCGGCTGCGGATGAGATGCTACCAGTTGGTAGTATCTCCCTCCGGTCCGGTAGGTTCAAAAAGGAGGGAGAAGTACCTGGCAGCGGATGCCGCCGCCGACGACATAACTGGCGAGTAATGGATTTGACCGATATCGCCGAAAACCTGCCCCATTCATGACCAGCAGTCATGACGATGGCTGTTTCTAGGGGTAATCGGTCGTTTTCATTACTGCGCGGTACTACAACGCCGCGCACTCGAGGCCAGCATCAGCCGGTCTGGGCCCGAGACTCGTTGCGCAGGGCCACGAGCGCGTCCTCCGCAGCGGCTTCCACCTCGAGCAGCGCTCGATTGACCGCCCGCTCGTCACCGACGTGGTCCACGAAGCGGCGGTACGCCTCCTCGAAGGCTGCGTTCGCGCGCCGATGCGCTCGACGGCCGGCCGCCGTCAGGCTGAGCATCCGCGAGCGGGTGTCCTGCGGGTTCGTCATTTCGCGCAGGTGGCCTCGCTCCCGCATGGCGCGGATGTAGTGCGAGACGGTGGTCGGCGGCATGCCGACCATGGCGGCGACGTCGCTGGGACTGATCGGCTCGAACTCGAACAGCGCGCTGTAGACCGCGTACTCGTCCGGCCGCAGGCCGGAGCCCTCCATGGCCTCCGCCAGCAGCGATCGCACCCGCTGGCTGGCCGCGAACAGGTCGAACAGCAGCGACGAGCGGCGGTGGGCGACCATGCAAGGATCATACGTCGCCGCGCCTGGCATGCCGCTGCTACGATCCCGCGGATGGCCGACTCCCCCACTGCTCTCACCGGGCGCGACGCTGCCGCGGCCGCCCAGCTGCGGGAGCGGTTCGGCTTCCTCCAGGAGGTGGTGGCCGACATGGAGCGGCACATCCCCTACGCCTCGGCCATGGTCAGCAGCCGCGACGGCATCCGCCTGAACCTGCGCGACGCGGAGCAGAGCGTGATTCGCCAGGACCCGCAGGAAGGCGTGGTGCTGAGCGCGTCCGACGGCCATCGGCTCCAGGAAGCCTCCAGCGACCGCACCGACGCCGACAGCGTGCGCGCGCTGGCCGACGAGCTGGTCGAGAGCCTGACCGGGCGCCAGCCGGACGAGGGCGAGCCCAGCTTCGAGGTGGCCGTGGACGAGGCCGCGCTGGGCGACTTCGCCACGCGCATGCAGGAGGACCCGGCCGACGTCTCGCTGGAGGACAAGATCGCGCGCTTCGAAGCGGTGCGCCAGCAGCTGCGCGGAATGGATCAGCGCGCGGTGCAGGCCATGGCCAACTACGCGGACAGCGAGCAGCTCCACGTCTTCGCGAATCGGGCCGGCCTCGCGACCCAGCAGATCCGGCGCGCCCACCTGGCCCTGCTGCTCTTCGTATCCGACGGCTCGCGGCAGGAGTACGTCTACGTCGCCCGCTCGGGCACCGGCGGGATGGAGCGTGCGGCGATCGACGAGGACGCGCTGCGCACGGCGGCCACCACCGCCGGCGAGCTGCTTCACGCCGAATCCATGCCCCCCGGCACGTACGACGTCGTCACCGACTCGGTCACCACCGGCACCATCGCCCACGAGGCCTTCGGCCACGGCATGGAGACCGACATGTTCCTCAAGCAGCGGGCGCGCGGCGCCGAGTTCATCGGCAAGCGGGTCGGCTCGGACCTGGTGAACATCGTGGACGATCCGACGTATCCGGGCGCCTATGGCTCGTACTTCGTCGACGACGAGGGGCAGCCGGCGGCCCCGACGCAGATCATCCGCGACGGCATCCTGCAGGGCGGCCTGACCGACCTGTACTCGGCCGTCCGCCTGGGTCTGCGACGCACGGCCAACGGTCGCCGCGAGAGCGTGCAGCGCAAGGCCTACGCCCGCATGTCGAACACCTTCTTCGAGACCGGCAGCCACACCCGCGAGGAGGTCCTGGGCAGCCTCGACAACGGCCTGTACCTGTGCGAGACCGAGAACGGCATGGAGGACCCCAAGGGCTGGGGCATCCAGATCTGGGCCCACTACGCACGCGAGTACCGCAACGGCCAGCCGACCGGACGGATCTTCTCGCCGGTGGCCATCACCGGCTACGTGCCCGACGTGCTGCGCGACGTGTCCATGGTCGCCAACGACTTCGAGATGCAGGCCGGCACCTGCGGCAAGGGCTGGAAGGAGCTCGTGCCGGTGGGCTCCGGTGGACCGCACCTGCGCACGCGCTGCCGGCTGGCCTGAGCATGGACGCTCGCCTGACCGATGCCCTTGCGCGCGACGAGCGCGTGCACGACTGGTCGGTGCGTCGTCAGGTGGGGCGCAGCGTCCAGATCTACGTCGTCGGCAACGCCGTCGAGAACATCCGCCAGGTGGAGCGCGAGGCCTACGAGGTCGAGGTTTTCAACGACCACCAGGCCGACGGCCAGGTCCGACGCGGATCGGCGACGCTGCCGATGTCGCGCGGCGACCTTGGCCGGGTGCCAGAGCTGCTCGACGCGGCGACCACAATGGCGCGGCTGGTTCACAACGAGCCGTGGGAGCTGCCGGGTCCCGGCGACCTGCCGGACGTGGAGCTGGCCGACCCGCGATTGAGCGAGGCGGCCGGCGCCCTGTCCGCGGCCACCGAGGCAGCAGACCTGATCCGCGAGCTGGCCGCCGCCGAGGCGGTCAATGACGTGCGCCTTTCGGCCGCCGAGCTGTTCGTCAACACCGTTCACGAGGAGCTGCGCAACAGCCGCGAGCTGGTGGCCGAGGCGGTGTCGACCCACCTGCTGCTCGAGGTCACGCTGCTGGCGAAGCGCGGCGGCGAGGAGGCCGAGTACTTCCGCCAGGCGGAATCGCGGCGGCTGAGCGACCTGCGCATCGAGGAGACAGTGCGCGAGGGCTCGCGCATGGCGCGCGACAAGCTGGGTGCCGTCGCCCCGCATACGCGGCTCGGGCCGGTGGTGGTCAGCGGCGAGGCGCTGAGCCACATGTTCGGCGGCACGGCGGTCAGCCAGACCGGTGCGCTGCTGACCCAGGCCTCGGCGGCGACGGCCTACGCCAAGCTCTCGCGGCTCGAGGTCGGCGGCTCGATCTACGGCGAGCGTGAGCCTGCCGGCGACCTGATCACCCTGCACGCCAACGCCCGGCGGCCGTACGGCGTGGCCAGCTACCGCTTCGACGCCGATGGCGTGCCCGCCCACGACCTGCTGGTCATCGAGGACGGGATCGTTCGGGCTCGGCCCGCAACCCAGCGCTACGCCCAGTACCTGGGCCTGCCGGCCACCGGGCGGCCGGGGATCGCGCAGGTGGCGCCCGGCGGCACGTCCATGGCCGAGCTGCTCGCCCAGGATGGACCCGTCTACCACGTCACCGCCTTCTCGGCGCCGAACGTGGACGTCCTGACCGGTGACTTCGGCATGGAGATCCGGCTGGGATACCTGCAGGCCGGCGCCGAGGTGCGCCCGCTGACCGGCGGCTCGGTGACCGGCAACCTGTTCGCCGCCCTGGCGGATGTGCGGATGTCCAGCGAGACGCGGCTCTTCACCAGCTACGCCGGCCCGCTGGCCATGCGCTTCGCCAGCCTGCAGGTGGCCGGCCAGGACTGAGGCCGGCGCCACGGCTCAGGCGACGATCCGCTCCTTGAGGGCCGCGATCCGGCGCCACGAGCGGTCGATGCGCTCCTCGCTGATCGTGCCGGCGGCCACCAGGTCGCCGATGATGGCGAGAGTGCGCTCCACGACATCGGGCTCGAAGACCTGCTGGTTGGCGATGGTCAGCACGTCCACTCCGGCCTGGATGGCCAGCCGCACCGCGTCCTCGTAACCGTAGGCCTGGCGGATGGCTCCCATCTGCATGTCATCGCTCAGCACCACGCCGTCGAATCCCAGCTGGTCGCGCAGCAGTCCGTCGATCGTCGCCGCGGACAGGGTGGCCGGGTACCGCGAGTCGAGGCGGTCGTTGAAGACATGGGCGGTCAGCACCGTGTCGGCCAGTCCATCGGCCAGCAGGCGGCGGTACGGCTCGAGCTCGGTGTCCGACCAGGTGTCGCTGACGTCGACCACGCTCAGGTGGCTGTCCTGCGTCGAACTGCCGTGGCCGGGGAAGTGCTTCAGGGCGGTGAGCACGCCTTCATCATGCTGCCCGCGGATGAAGGCAGCCGCCTGGCGGGCGACCAGCCGCGGATCGGCGCCGAAGCTGCGGTCGAGCGCGCCGATCACGGGGTTCTGCAGGTTGACGTTCAGGTCGACGACCGGCGCCAGGTTGAGGTTGACGCCGGCGGCGCGCAGGGTGGCGGCCATCGCCGCAGAGCTGGAGCGCGTGTAGCCGGCATCGTCGCGGGCGCCCAGCTCGGCGGCGCTCTCCGCGGCCGGAAAGCCGTGGGCCGGGTCGAGCCGCGCGACCAGGCCGCCCTCCTGGTCGATCGCCACCAGCAGCGGCAGCGCGGCCTCCGAGGAGGCGGCGGCCTCCTGGAGCGCGGCCGTCAGCTCGGCCACCTGCTGAGGACCGACGATGTTGCGCACCGGCGAGCCGCTCGGCTGGTCGCGGCTGAACAGCACCACGCCACCGACCGAGCGGGTGGCGATCGCCTCCAGCGTGGCGGC